>CAYMAQ010000111.1:0-12375 GCA_964388385.1 uncultured Anaerolineales bacterium
CGAACTGGAGGACGGCGACCGAGCCCTGAACGATCAACAGCAGACCCAAGGTGGACCAGGCCCACCGTAAGGGCCACGCCAACCATGCGTAGAGAAAGATGAACCAAAAGAGGAGCACATTGCCCCACGCAACGTTCGCTTTGAGCATGACATGGATCGGATAGACCCGGATCAGAGTAAGCACCCCGAATCCAAATACCGGGAAAACCATCCACCCTCTCTCGCGCAGACGGGGCGAGAGGCCGCCCCACGACCGCTGCATGAGCCCCCCACCCACCCACAGAAGCACAACAACGAGCGGGAGCAGAAGGACAAGAGGCACGGCAAAGACACGTCCCCCAACTCGAGCGGGAAAGCGCAGGACGTTCAAAATCGGACTATCCCGCCATGATGTCGATAGGCATCCCAACACCAGGATTACACTGAAGACCGCGTGTGAGATGATGTGCAGCGCTCGACCGGCAAGCCGATGCTTCGCCCGTTGTCGCGGTGTCCGCGCCCGCCGTCCTGGAATGAACAAGAGGCTGAGAAATCCGAGGAGCGCATACGCGTTTCTGCTGACACGGAAAACCACGCCTCGCTTCATCGGCAGGCCTCCTGCAACGTGAGGAAGTCCAGCCTTCGGAAGAGTTCCGCCTGCGTAAATCGGCGTCCATCCACCCGCCAGAGGCGCAGTTCCTGCTCAATGCCCATAGCCTCAACGCGCAGAATCTCGGGGCCCTCAACGCGCTGAAAGGCCTCGCGGAGCACCGACGTCACGCAGCGCATCGGGAGATGTTCGCGGCTCACGATGAGCGCAGGTTCGGACACGGACCATCCCCAAAGCAGATATTGTCCCCAGGGCGTCACAGCCCGGCTATGGGCATAATACGTGATCTGACCGGCAAGGCTATAATCCAGGGTGAGGATAGAGCCGGGCCAATCGGCAAAGACGTCACCCAACGCCCGCCACCCCAACGCATCGCGCAAAATGTCCGACACAACACTGGAACGCACCGTATGCACACGTCCGGACAGGGCGACGACTGTGCCCAATCCGTAGACGCCGACAGCTATCAAGAGCCCGAGGCGGAGTCCCGCACCCAGCAGGCGCTGCCAGTCGATCCGGGACCGGCACGGCTCGAAAGAAGTGGGCCGCATATCATCCAACCTCGCACCGGCTAACATAATCAACAAGACCCATCCGGTGATGAGATTGCGGGGGCTGTTCGCTGCACTCAGAGCCACGGGCAGGAGCATCCCCAAGGCCGCTATCGTCAAGAGGCGCTCCCGTGAACCCCGCAGGCGCCCCAATCCGACAAACCCCGCCAGAAGGACAGGTGGGGTCAGATAGATCCACGCGTGTCTGGCGTTGGTCAGCACCTGAAAAACGGGATTCGACACGTGTGAGCCCGGCGAGGCCATTCCAAAATGAGAGAGCTGCCACCGAAAGGAGACCCAGTCGTGCGACGCGTTCCACAATACAACAGGCAACAATCCCAGTCCCCCCATCCCGACCGCAATCCAGAACGCCCGGTGACGCAGCAGGCTCCGGCGTTCCAACAGAATCCAACTTCCCAGGGCCGCGGCATAGAGATACGCACTGTACTTGGTGTTGAGAAGCAGGATCCACGTCAAACCCCAGAGGATTCCATTCGCGTCACGGCGGCGATCCCCCTCGATGAGCCCCACGAACGCCCAGAGGTTCAGCAGGACCCCCAGAAGATGCAGCACGTCCGTATAAACGAATCGTGCGACGATCAGAAACGGGGCTCCGATTGCAACCACGACGCCCGCGAACGCTCCGGCGCCCCTGGAGAGCAGACGCCGCCCAACGGCAGCCGTCGCGACCACGGTGAAAAACCCCAACATCGCATTAAGCCACCGGATCCCGAACTCACCCTCCCCCCCCAGAGCGGTGCTGGCCCGAATCATCAGCGCGATACCAGCTGGATGGTCGTAATAGGAGGGCGCTAAGTGCTTGGACCAGAGGCGATAGTAAGCCTCGTCACCGATAAGCGGGCGCGTATCCAGATCGACCCACCGCAGCGCAAAGCCAAGCAGCAGGACCGCCAGGATTAGGGTCCGCCACCCAAGCCCATCCAACCGACCCCGATCTCTAGGGATCAACGGGCACGTCCTCGACTCGAACCGTATAGCGCACAGACGAGGCAGGCGGATGAATTTCAAGGTCGATCCCGGCCCAGGAAAGCCGGTAGATTCCCATCCAGTGATATTGCACGTAACGCTCGCGCCCGACAAACCCAGGTCGGCCCGGCTCGGTATCGACGCAGAAACGGAGCCCCGCTTTGACCGACTCCCAGCAGCCAAAGGGAGCTTCGGCCTCATCCCAGATCCCCACCGCTCCTGCCTCGACGAGCTGACCCTCTAGACTCCGGTAGCGGGCAAACGCGCGCGCGCCCTGCTCGTTCATCATGTAGACCTTCTCCCAGCCATCCGGAAGATCGCTCAGATCGACGACCACGTCAATAACAGAGGGTGGACGCAGCGTCGTTGTCACGGTCGCGGTGCCCAAAGGAGGCACAGGGCGGTATTTTCGGCGCAGAAAGCCAGAGGGGCAATCCAGCGTATCAAAGGTATAGCGTTTCACCAGAACCCGGGCGGCGGGGTGAGAAACGGATGCGTGCCGGGCATTATACGCGCGCCCCTCATAGATCATCAGAGGCAGGCCAAACCCATACGCCTCCTCGATCAGGCGGTTTCCCTGATGAACAAGAACGAGCCCCTTCTGCAACTCATCGATCTTCCCAATGTGGGGGCGCGTATCCTTATAGAGAAGCAGCGACACATCCTCACGCAGCGAGACCGCATAGGGTGCAGGCTTGGGATGGATCAGGTCGTCGAGGTAGAGGGAGAGCCAGGGATCGAAACGCTCCCGAACAATCAGGAGAATGAGCGCAAGGACGAGCACCCCGGGGGCAACATAAACCCACCCAGAATTACGATCGGATTTTCGAATCATCCACCTACTCCTGGAACCCGGAAGACAGCCCGGTGCGAGCGCCGCTGCCGTGAAAGGTCGGCCAAGCCGCCCGTCCCATAGACCCCACATCGCGCAGCAGATGAATGCCGTTATCCGCACCGACGACGATATCCGCCCGACCGTTCCCATCGAGATCCCCGACCCAAGGAGAGGAGAAAACGTGATCCCCCAGATCGTATGGGAAGCCCGGGAGCGGTTCGGCATCCACCGTCCAGCCGTAGAGGTGATGATCCTTGGACCCCACCACGATATCCAACCGCCCATCATCGTCGAGATCCACCAGCGCCGCCGAGGAGATAATCTGATCTCCCACCTGGACGGGCCAGCCGGGCATGACGCTGCCGTCGTCGTCCCAGAGATACATCCGCCCGTCCCATGATCCGACGGCGATCTCATCACGTCCGTCCCCGTCAAGGTCTGCGACGGCAGGAGAGGCTTCGATGGAGTAAACATTCCCGCCGGGAGGATGGGGGGTCGGCGTGGGTCCAGGGCCCGGGCCCTGCGATCGCACGGGGAACCCATCCCGGGACTGCCCGTGCAGGTCGACGGCATGCAGGAATCCCGCGTCGTCCCCGAAGACAATCCACCAAGGACCGGCCCCATCCAGATCGGCTAACGCCGGAGAGGAATCCGAGTCTAACGACAGCTCGACAGGAAACCCGGGCAATCGCGCCCCTTCCATCGACCACGCGTAGAGCCACCCCTGCGACGGGTCTCCCGGGGTCAGGGTCGTGACCGCCAGCATCGTCCCATCCGTAGCAACCGTCGCGTCGGCCCATCCCTGCATAGGCTGGGGCCAGCCGGACACGTGCCGCCCCCGCGCATCGAGCACCGCCATCGACTCGAGACCACTCACTGCCACCCGCGGGCCTGCGAAGACCGCCGGGGTCGCCCAGATAGGATAGCCGAGATCGACAGGAAACCCGGCGACGTCACTGCCGTCAGTGTGCCACGCAAAGAGCTCCCCGGTCTCCGCCCCGACCAGAATCTCCATCTCACCGTCCGCGTCGAGATCCGCCAGCGCCGGCGATGAGAAAAAACCCTTGGGGCTGAACTTCGGCCAGCCGGGCAGGTCGCGCAGCTCGGCGTCCAACAGGTAAAAATAGCCGTCCCAGGATCCAACGGCAATCTCCTTGACACCATCCCCATCGATATCCCATGCGATAGGCGATGAGATGACCGGTCCGCGGGTCTCACGGAAGTCATGGTTGGGGGCCAGGATCTTCGGCGGCCCGGCTGCCGGGCGACATGCTATCATCAGGGTGAGCGGGAGCGTCAGCGTGAGAAGCCGAGACCCCATCCTCTGAAGGAAATCAAACACGAGGGCCTACTCCTTCCGCGCCTGAAAACCCACCGCCTGTTTTCCGGGTCGATGAGCCAGCCACGTCACCACCACGCGATCCCGCCATAAGGCCAGCGTATTCTTCAAGCGGGCCAGCAACGAGGCATCGACATCTCCCGCCTGGATGCGTGCATCCCTCCACTCGTGCTGGAACCAACGGATGACCCGGCGGTAGAAGGCCGTATTGTACCCATCGCGCTGAAAGAGAAGCCGGTTCTCCGCGGTATAATTCCAATCGAAATCCGCCTCCGAGGTCGAGCCATCCCCCTGCGGCAGGCGGTCCTTCACCTGATCGTAGAAAGCCGTCCCCGGCAAGGGATACGCAATCGTCGTACTAAACTGATCGGGATGGGTCTGACGCAGCAGCGCAACCGAGCTTTTGAGATCCTGCCAGGTCTCTCCGGGATATCCCACCATCATGTAGAAGTAGGATTCGATGCCCGTCTCCCGGCAGATGGCCGCGGTCCGCCGGATCTGTTCCACCGTCGACCCTTTGGTCATCGCATCCAGCACCTTCTGGGAGCCGGACTCCGCACCAAACGAAATCCGTCGGCATCCGGTCTCCTTCAACCACCGCGCGATCTCCTCATCCATAAGATCCACCCGAGAGAGACATTCATACGGCAAAACCGCGCCCTTGGCCAACACCGCATCACGCCAACGCCGCACCCACGCTTTGTCGATTCCCATCGCATCATCAACGATGCGGACGAAATCAGGGCGATAACGGGTTTTGAGCACGGTCATCTCCTCAGCAACAAGCTCAGGGGTACGCGGGCGGAAGCTGCGCCCAAAGACGATCTTCTGGCACCATGCGCAGTTAAAGGGACATCCACGGGTTGCAATCAACGACATCGAAAAGAAACCGTGATGCTCCCGCCACGCTTGACGATAGGGCTCCCAGTCAACGAGATCCCGAGCAGGCAGGGGCAGCGCATCGATATCCTCGATGAGCGGGCGCGGCGGCGTCTTCACAATCCCTCCCTCAGCATCCCGATAAGCGATGCCCTCAACAGCCCGAAGCGACACCGCTCCTCCATCGCCCCCCTCGAGGAGGGCCGGCAGCAGCGCAGCTACCGTCCTCTCCGCCTCACCAACAGTGACGACGTCGACGACGTACCCGCCCTCCCCACGTTCCCCGAGATAAACATTCGGACGCGCCGTCGGATCAGCACCGCCCATCATCACGGTGGCACCGTGCGCCTTGGCGAGGCCGGCTAATCTCAAGGCCGCCTGACGGACGGTCGCCAACACGCCGAAACCTACAACCCGGGGTTGGTGAATCTCAAGCGCCGCAACGAACACCTCATCGCCCTCGGCGAACATAGCATCGAAGACCGCCACGCGATACCCTGCTTCTCGGGCGACCGCCGCGATATAGAGTATCCCCAATGGAAAGTACGGCGTCATCAACTTCGCCTCGACGGGATCATCGCGCAAAAACAAAGGATTGACCAACAGCACATCAATCATCCATCACCCTCCAACGACCGATTCGAGCGACGAAGGCCTCGAATGCCTTATGCCCGTGCGATCCAATATGACCCTTACAACGATCCGCAGTGATTTCAACCTCGCTCCCACCCTTCTCATGCCTCAACTTTGCCCGCATCCGGGCCATCTCCCGGCGGTCGATCCACGTGCCAGGTGGCGTCCGCAACAGCCTCTCCGAAAGCTTCCGGGGTGCGGAGGACAGCTCAGGGTACTCGCGCGCGTGCTCAATCCGGGGAGCATCCGTCGCGTTAGGCAGAAACTGCAGCGCCCATCCGTTAGCCGCACGGAGCATCCGATAGGTCTCAAGCCCGTAGATGGGAATCATCTGCACGAGTTCGTGCGCGTGGAAGAGGTCGCGCTCTTCCAGAACCAACGCATCGGAGGAGACCAGGTAATTGGGGCAGACCTCGAAGCCCTCTCGATCCGCGGGCCTGACGATCATCTGCACGATGAGGAACCGCGCCAGCCAGACCCGCCCCGGCTCGGTCACGATGAAATAGTCAATGTCATCATCAGATTCGACGTTGCCCATCGTCAGCGCGCCGGTCACCGCGACCATGCGTACGAAGGGCAGTCGGGCGATCGCCCGACCGTACGACAACGCCCGCGGCCACATCTGCCGGGCAATGCGCATCCGGCGGTGCCGGAGCGCGACCAGATCATCCGCCCCACGCAACATCACGTACCCCTCCCGCCCCAACAACAGCCCTTCCTTACGGATCAGGGGATCAAGCGCAATTTCCACCTCATCCACCGTCGCTTCGACACCAACCAGATAACGGGCGATCTCCTCGACTGTCAGCGGATAATGATAGATGTCAGCATACGCCACCGCATATAGAATAGCCCGCTCTAACGAGCGCACATCAGGATCGCGCCAGGGCACCATGGGAGATTCAAAATCCGACCGCAACATTGTCCGCCTTCGCCGTCTCAAAGCGTGTCAGAACCACACCGGGATCTAAATTTTCATATTTTGAACACTATTATACTAAAAAGCATTCTTGTTGCAACATCGCAGGAAAATGCTATCAGAAACTTACTCATCCCGTCCATGGAACGCGGACATCTTATCCGCAGCGAGGCGGGCGTCCCGCCCGCGTTCGTAAGCTATTTTCAGACACATAAGGAAGATCTGCGAGCTCTTGCCGCTGTGATCATCCCCCAAGTGTGTTATGATCACAGACAGTGCGCCAATCCCTACAAGACCTACACGTTTGAAAGGACAATCGATATGGCATGCGCTCGAAACCGACGGTACGCGATGTTCGCACTCCTTTATTTCTCGCAGGGAACGATCCTCAGCTATTTCACCGCGCTCAACGGTCTCTATTTCCTGGATCACGGCCTTTCGATGACCGACGTGGGCATCTTTGCCACGATCGCCCTCATCCCGTTTGTGATCAAGGTCTTTTTAGGCATTCTCAGCGATCGTATCAATCTGCTGGGACTGGGACACCGCAAACCCTACATCCTGCTGGGACTCACGGTGCAGATTCTATGTCTGATCGTGGCGCCGTTCATCGATCCGGGCGCGGCCTATTGGGCCTTCGTCGCGATGGCTTTCTTGCTGCAGATGGGCATGGCCCTTTACGATACGTGCACCGACGGATTGGCGCTCGACACCGCGACCGAGGAAGAGAAAGGCACCATTCAGGGGCTGATGGTGGGCGGGCGAGCGCTGGGCGTAGTCATCACAGCGTCCTTCGTCGGACTGCTGGCCGAGCACGTCTCGTGGGCGGCTGTCTTCTGGCTGCTTGCCGGATTCACCCTCCTGCCGGTACCCCTCGTGCTGGGCGTGCGGGAGTCCCCACGGCCCATAGAACGGGCCTTCCAGTGGGAGGCCTTTGCTGCCTTCAAACAGACCGCCGTCGTCGCCCTGGCGGCAATGGGATTTCTCTTCTTCCTCATTATCGCGGGAGCCAATCAACTTGTCAATCCCTACCTGGAGGCCCGATACAACATCGGATTGAGCACCGCCGGATTCATCACCACCGTGTGGGGCATCGGGGTGGTGCTTGGGGGCGCCGCCGGCGGGCGATTGATCGATCGCATCGGGGATCGACAGGCGGTGATCGCCGCATTGGGGCTCTCCCTGCTCTCGATCCTGGCCCTGGCCTTCGTGATAAGCCCGGCGATGACCTGGCCCCTGGTAGCGCTCTTCGGTCTCTCGTACGGCACCTACCAGACCGTCTATTTCGCCCTGGCGATGGGACACACCGACCCGCGGATCGCCGCATCGATGTATTCAATCTTGATGGCAGTCGTCAACGTCGCGCAAGGTGTGGGGATGGGGGCCAGCGGTCTGATGGCCGACACCCTTGGGTTTCGGTGGACCTTTGTTGCCATCGCGGCCTTCAACCTGCTCATCATCCCGCTGCTGCCGCTGGCCTTTGGCAAGCGCGGCTCACAGCCCGTCCGGGTGTAGTATAATAGGGGCTGTCGAGCCGGATTCCGGCATAGACCCTTAATGTTGGTGAGCGTACGATCGTGAGTCAGTATGAAGCGGAGGCTAAGAATGACGACACCCGCAAAGACAGAACGCGTGATCCGGTTACGGAAGCAGAGCCGCAACGCCACGCCGGCCCTTTCAACAGAACGGGCGGAACTCCTGACGACCTTCTACCAGCAGGACCGACCGGTGGTCTCTCCGCCCGTGGAACGCGCGCAAGCTTTTTCCTATCTACTCGAACATAAGACCCTCTGCATCAATGAGGGAGAACTCATCGTCGGAGAAAAGGGACCGGCCCCAAAAGCGGCACCGACCTATCCGGAACTCTGCTGTCATACCCTCACGGACCTGGATATCCTGGATGGACGCGAGAAAATCCCCTTCCACGTCAGCGACGCGGGCCGGGCCGCCTACGGGGAGAGGGTCATCCCCTATTGGCGCGGCAAGACGATGCGCGACCGCATCTTCCAATCGATGACCGAAGCGTGGACGGACGCCTACGAGGCCGGCATCTTCACCGAATTTATGGAGCAGCGCTCGCCGGGCCACACGACCCTTGACGATAAAATCTACCGTAAGGGTATGCTCGACTTCAAAGCGGAGATCGCCCACAGCCTGGAGGCACTCGATTTCCTCAACGATCCCGAGGCCTACGCCAAGCAGCAGGAGCTTAAGGCGATGGCGATCTGCGCCGACGCCCTGATCCGATTTGCCGAACGCCATGCGGAGCAAGCCCGGGCGCTGGCAGAAGAAGAGACGGATCCCAAGCGTAAACGCGAGCTGGAACACATCGCACAGGTCTGCACCCGGGTGCCCGCGCACGCCCCCAGGACCTTCTGGGAGGCGCTCCAGGCCTACTGGTTCGTCCACCTGGGCGTGACCACCGAACTCAATCCGTGGGATGCGTTCAACCCCGGCAGGCTCGACCAGCACCTGATCCCCTTCTACCGGCAGGAGTTGGAAGACGGCACCCTGACCCGGAAGGAGGCCTATGAACTGCTCCAGTGCTTCTGGGTCAAGTTCAACAACCAGCCTGCGCCGCCCAAGGTAGGGGTCACCGCCGCGGAGAGCGGGACGTACACCGACTTCGCCCAGATCAACACCGGCGGCGTGCGGCCCGACGGCTCCGACGGCGTCAATGAGGTCACCTACCTGATCCTGGACGTGATCCAGGAGATGCGGCTGCTGCAGCCCAGCTCCTCCATCCAGGTGAGCAAGAAGAACCCGGACCGCTTCGTCAAACGTGCGGCGGAGATTATCCGCACCGGGTTTGGGCAGCCGTCGGTCTTCAACGCCGACCTGGTCGCCGAGGAGCTGATCCGCCAAGGCAAATCCCTGATCGACGCGCGCAACGGCGGAACCAGCGGCTGCGTCGAGGCCGGTGCCTTCGGGAAGGAGAACTACAACCTCACCGGTTATTTCAACATGCCCAAGGTGCTGGAGATCACCCTCCACAACGGCGTCGATCCCCGAACCGGCAAACAGATCGGCGTGAAGACCGGCGATCCTACGGACTTTGAGACGTTTGATGAACTTTTCGACGCGTATGCAGAGCAGATCCACCATTTTGTCAATATCAAGATCCGGGGCAACAACGTTATCGAGCGTCTGTACGCCCAGTTTATGCCGGCACCTTTCCTCTCACTGTTGATCGATGATTGCATCGCTAAGGGAAAGGACTACCACGACGGCGGCGCCCGCTACAACACCTCTTACATCCAGGGGGTGGGGTTGGGCACCCTCACCGATGCCCTCACCGCGCTCAAGGTCCACGTCTTCGAGGAGGGAACGCTAACCATGGCGGAGATGTTGGAGGCCCTGGACGCGAATTTCGAAGGACATACACGGCTGTATCAACGGCTGCTCAACCGCACGCCAAAGTACGGCAACGACGACGAGCGGGCCGACCAGGTGATGGTCCGGGCCTTTGACGCCTACTTCGACGCGGTCGATGGACGACCTAACACGAAGGGAGGCGAGTATCACATCGATCTGCTGCCCACCACGTGCCACGTCTACTTCGGTTCGGTGATCGGCGCGACCCCCGACGGGCGCCTGGCGGCAAAGCCCGTCTCGGAGGGCATCTCCCCCGTCCAGGGCGCCGACCGGCGCGGGCCGACCGGCGTGATCCGATCGGTCGCCCGGATGGACCACGTACGTACCGGCGGCACCCTCCTCAACCAGAAGTTCACGCCGCGCCTCCTATCCGACGACGCGGGGCTCGACAGCCTGGTCCACCTGGTGCGGACCTACTTCCAACTGGACGGGCACCACATCCAGTTCAACGTCGTCGACGCGGAGACCCTCCGCGCGGCACGGGCCGACCCCAACGCGCACCGCAACCTGATCGTCCGGGTAGCAGGATACAGCGACTACTTCTGCGATCTCACCCCGGCCCTGCAGGACGAGATCATCGCCCGGACCGAACACGAGAGCTTCTAAGTTCCTGACCAAGGTGTGGATCAGTGCCGGGGACCGCGGCAGTACGCGGTCCCCGGCACTGATCCACAAAAAGAGAGGTGAAACGATGCGCCAGATACTCAAGACCGATGCATATACTGTATATTCCGACCGGTTTGTCGAGGACCCGCAGCAAGCACACGTCACTGCCGAAGGACTTGTCACCGCGGAAGGCGAGACAATTTCCCTGAACACGGAGGGCTTCCCGACCGTCCGATCGAGCAGTCCACTCTTTGATGCCCTGTACGCAGTGTCGATTCGCGATCACAAGCGGCTGGTGATCGACTCGGACCGCTATTATTACGCACTCTGCATGAAATTCTTCCACAGCCGGGAGATTCCCGAGGGTATCTACCCACAGGGTTCGGTTTTCTGGGCCGGATACGGCTTCAACACGCTGCTCTACACGCGGGACGTGGCCTATTCCTCATGGCTGGGGACCGCCTATCTCTTTCCTCAGGCGGTGCGGGATCATCTGACCCACGTGCGGGATCTGCGCAAAAACCTCGGCTTGAAGGTCTCCAAAGGCCATGAGATACCCATTCAAGGCATCCCCACCGAAGTGCTGGATATGGACGAACGCGGCCTGATGCGCCGTTACAACACCAACTCCTACACCCGGCGCACCGACGACATCATCTGGGTCTTCGGCCTGTGGGAGGTCTACAAACGCACGCAGAACACTACGCTACTGCAGACAATGGTGGATACCTTCGCCCATTTCGATTGGCACTTCTACCGCTATTTCCTCGACGAGGACGACGGCCTCTATCGCGGGCAGGCGACGTTCATCGATCCGGGCGGCAACGGCTATCCCGGATACACCAACCAGGAGTCGGTGATGATCAAAGCCCTGTCGACCAACGGCCTCTACGTCGGGGCCTTCGATATCATGGCGCAGGTATGCCGTCTGCTGGGCGACGACGACCGGGCCGAGACCTTCCGGATGCGGCGAGCCTCGCTGGCAGCGGCAATCCGCCGGGCCTTCGGGCCGCACGGCTACCCATACTATATCGCCCCGGACGGCGTCCCGTCCGACCGCCGTGAGATGCTGGGCACCGCTTTCCTGGCTCTCTTCGAGATCATCCCACCGGACGAGAATCGCGCCCTCCTCGAAAGCTATCCCCCCGGTGACTTTGGCCGTCCGCAGATTTGGCCGCCTTACGAGGACACGAAAATCTATCACAACCACGCCACGTGGCCCTTTGCCGACGCGCTCTTCTCGCGCGCGGAATACAAGGTTGGCGACAAAGCCGCGGTCGTCCGCGACACCTTCGGGCGGCTGGCCCGCCACAGCTTGCAGGGCAACTTCTGCGAGTTGATGGCGTACGAGACGGGTGACTTCGTCGGGTGTCCGGGCTACATCTGGTCGGCGGCGGCCTACCTGGCGCTCGTCTTCAAGATGGTCGCCGGCATCAACGTCGACCCGGCAGGCGCCGTCTCTTTCGCCCCCGTACTCCCGGAGGCGTTGGGCGACCGGCTCTCCATTGAAGGATTGGCGATCGGTCCGATGACCGTTAACTTGCAGGTCACCAGGAATGTTGACCAAGTCGCAACGTGCCGGATCGATGACCAGGTCGTCGACACCCCGACCCTGGAGATCCAGCCCGGCACCCGTGAGGTTCACATTACCCTACAGTGACC
>CAYMAQ010000112.1:0-12367 GCA_964388385.1 uncultured Anaerolineales bacterium
TCACCTATCTTCCGTAAACATGAACTTCTGGGTTGAGTTGCCCAAGTGACTTAAGAGGTTGGCTCTTGAAGGCTAGAGCCCCCACATAACCAAAACCGGGACGCACGGTCTGATCATGGGCCGATGCGTCCCGGTTTTTTGTTATCCAGAAAGTTATTGAAGGGTGGGCTTTTGTGCAGATTTCGAAAGGATGAGTCTCAGGATAGAGGTGGGTCTTCCAGGTCGGCTAATGCCTTTTTCGTGCGTTCTAGCTCCTGCTGTGCACCTAGATGTTTGAACAGGGCCTGCGCGTCGGTAAGTTGATCTCTCGCCTTTTCCAGTTGTCCCGACTGGGCATAGGCCTGCGCGAGCCAAAAGCCGGTTCTGCCCACTTCGGCGCTGGATCGGTTGACCTCAAAAATCTCTATGGCTTGATGAAAACGTTCGATCGCTTCTTCGAAGTCATCCTGAACCAATTTGACGCGACCTTCAAGCCGTTTATAGCGCCCCCATTCTGGAGATTCCCCCATTTCTTGCCCGGATCCTGTCTGCAACTGCTCATAATTCCGCTTGCTCCAGGTTATAGCTTTTTGAAGCTCTCCTCGCTCCAGATAAAGCCGAGCCTGAAGCCCACAAGCATCGGCGACGTTAGGGTTGCCCTTGGTCCCAACTTGATTGAATAAGCCAATGGCTCGATCAAGGTATTGCTGTGCCTTGTCCCAGTGTTCCTGCAGCAGGTAAATACGTCCCAGGTTCATGTTAGCCTGAGCTTTTTCGTAAGGATTGGCGATCCGCTGCGCGATTTCATAACTACGCAGGAGATTGGCCTCTGCTCTATTCCAATCGCCGAGATCGATGTATACGTTAGCGATATTGGTGTGGGCGATCGCCGTACCTTCAATATCGCCAATCTGCTGCATAATCTCCAGGCTGCGTTTGCAGTCTTCCAGAGCTTCGGCCCAATCGCCATTATCACGCCTGAGGATGCCCAGGTTATTGGAGGATCTTGCAACCCCCAAGATATCGCCCATTCTCTGTCGCAACTCAAGCGATCTCTGCACTGCCGACGTGGCTTTTCCCCACTCTCCCTGACTATAATATACAGCTCCCAACCGGTTGAGTGTGGAAGCCAGGATGGGATAATCCTGACTCCGGTCGACTAACGCCACCGCGCGTTCCAAACGCTCCTGGGCGCGGGGAAGATCCCCACTGCGAAACGTGAGCCAACCCAGCTCACTGTAAACCTCTGCTTGGATATCCAGCGCGGGCTCATCGGCCCGCTCCAACGTTTCAAGTGAAGTGCGAAGCGCATGCTCTGCTCGTTCTAAGTTACCAAGCTTATTGCAAGCCCTGGCTATTCGCAAATGAACCTCTGCACGTTGTTCATATGATGCATCTTGTGCTTCCTCCAACGCTGCTTCATAGCACGCAATCGCTTCCTCATTTTCTCCGATGTGCTGCTCAATATCTCCTAACGCAATCGCAGCTTGCCAGCGTTCGCGGTCTGTATTGCCAACCTGCTGTGACAGCTGCAAAGCACGATTGAAGTATTGGAGTGCCTCAAGATTGGCAAAGCGCTGCTGCGCCTGGATTCCTGCCATCATATTGAAGTGCAGCGCTTTCTCCCGCGCGCGTGCGCGGTCATAATGAAAAGCGAGCATCTCGGCAAAGGGCTCAAGATTATCCTCGTGACGTTCTTCAATGCCCTGTGCGACGACTTGATGGAGTTCACGTCTTTGGTTTCGCAGGATACTTTGATAAATCGTCTCCTGGGTCAGGATGTGACGAAAGGCGTAAGTTGTTTCGCCAGTCCGGGGGCGGGGCGTGAGTAAGCCCAGTGACGACAGGCGATCCAGCATCGGTGTCACATTCTCCACATCCCGCAATCGCTGGATTACGGTCTGCAGGAGTGCTGCATCGAACTCCGGTCCAATAATCGCTGCGTCGCGGAGCACATACCGCAGATCCTCAGGCAATCTATCAACGCGGGCCAACATCAATCCGCGTAGAGACGTGGGAATTTCGAGATCATCAACCTCAATGGTTGAAATCAGGCGCCACTGCCCGCGCTGCAACTGCAGGATCTCCTTTTCGACCAGCATTCTCACAAATTCTTCGATATAAAATGGGTTGCCCGCCGCTTGATTGAGAATGGTCTGGATGGTCGTTTCTGTCATCGCCTCGGTGTCGACCAGCGCACTCAGCAAGGCTCGGCTTTCATCCTCGGAAAGCGGATCGAGCTCTATTGTCCGACTGGCGTGCTGATCAATGGGTGCCTCGTCGAGAGCAAAATCAGGGTTAGGACGCATCATCACGCAGAGAATCAGCGGAACCTCTGCCACTAAAGGGAGCAGTGTCTGGAGGAGATCTCGAGATAGATCATCCGCCCAATGGAAGTCATCCAGGATAACAAACAGGTGGTTCTCGTGAGCTGCGTTGAGAATTGCCTCCCGAATCGCAACTGTGGTCAACTGATTGATTCGTTCCGGGGCCAAATAGGAGATCATTTGCTTTTCTTCGGATTCAAGGGGGCGTCCCATCACTCGATAGACAAAGGGCTTGAGAGAGGGCGCTAAATCTTTAAGGAATTCCTTCTCCTCAGCCGTGCCGGCACCATCTTGAAAGAGGGATCTGAAAATCCCATATCCGGTGCCTTGGGTGTCATAGGGCAACCCGTGTCCGCGCCAGATTTTCAAGGATGAGTCATCGAGATCCTTGATGCATTCTGAGATCAATCGGGTTTTCCCCATACCTGCTTCACCTTCGATGAGGATGAGCTGTCCAATGTGATCTCGTCGGAGCATTCTGATATGATCGTGTAGGATCTCTCTCTCCCTGTCCCTTCCGAGATAGATTTCGGACGTTCCAGGCAGGCCCCGGGAGGATTCTGTTACAGTTCTGAAGCCGACGGTTTCATAGACAGTGATAGGATGATCGACGCCTTTGACCACGATCTCTTTCTGTGGCGAGAAGTCGAAGAAGGGATGCGTACGAGTATACACGTTTGCGCTGACCAATATACGACCCGGCTTCGCCGATGATTCCAAGCGAGCCGCGAGGTTAACAGACTCGCCGATCACCGTATAGGCTGCTTGTTCATCGGTCCCCAGAATACCGGCAACGGCGAGGCCGCTATTGATGCCTATGCGGATTTCGAGGGGCGCCCCAAGCTGAGCCTGCGCCGTCGGAGCGAAGTCTTTGGCTGCTGTTTGCATATCGAGGGCGGCTCGGAGCGCGAGTTCGGCATCGTTTTCGTGAGCAATTGGCGCACCAAATATAGCCATCAATCCATCTCCGGTGAATTTATCGACCACCCCTCCATAGCGGTGAATGCAGGCGACCAAGCGTGAAAGGAGATCATTGATCAGATTGAAGACGGACTCAGCGTCCAGTGAGACAGAGAGTTGCGTGAAATTGACCGCGTCAGCAAAGAGTACGGTGACTTCCCTGCGTTCTCCACGGAGTTGTTCCTGATCTCGCAACAGCCCCTTGGCAATCACTGCTGGCACAAACCTGCGCATCCGTTCAATATCTCGCTCTTTGTTGGCGGATTCTCGTTGGGCCTCTGCAAGCTGTGATTGCAATCTCATCACTTCGGTATCCAAGGATGTACCGCAATGATGACATAGGGTGGCGTCTTCAGCGTTTTTCGTGCCGCATTGATGACAGTGCATATAGGCGTCAATCCTTTGATGGTATTGCCTAACCGAATTTTATCATAGAGTCTCCTTTTTGTCACTATGCTCAACGTTGGTTCTTTGCATTGGGATGTGTTTCATGCATTCTGTCCTTGGAGAGATGCTTGCCGATGGTATAATGAGGCGAGATTTACAGAGCACTATTTGCAGTTGGATACTATTAACGGAAGGCGAGAAAATGGATTTTTTTGAGGCGTATCCAGGTTTAGCGGACAACCCCAACGATTCGCTAAGAGATCGGGATCTGAGGCTCATCGCGCTCTCAGGCCTCGTGTATGACGAGGATGCCTTCTACTTCGAGTTTGGGCGTCGTCGGTATTGGGGACAATCTCGTGCGGGTCAGACGTTGATCGGAATTGGGGCTCCACGAGTCCAGCCGGGTGCTGAAACACCTCCTTATCAGGGTTTGCTTCGCTATTTGAGGGAAGACTGGCGCTGCGAGGTTTCGCTCTATCCTGCCGGCTATGCGTATCTTTCGGATGAGCAGGAGAGACTCTCGGTTCTCACCAATATGGGCGTTCAGATGCCCTATATGCTGCTTATGACGGCTCCTCGACTGGGTGGTGCCGAAATCCCGGATGCATTGGTTCGTGCAGTGTATCTAATGCCAGTACGAAAGTTGCGAACATTTAAGGCCTCGGTTGATCTCCTTCGAGTTGAGAGGCGTTTTTTTTCAGAGTTCATCCATTCCGAGCACTGGGAGCTTTCGCACTTGCGTTCCCAAGCTTGGGCAGAGGTGGTAACGGATGCGAGTTTGCCGAGCGAGGCCCGACTACGGCCCGTTATGGCTTTGCGGTCGATTCAATCTTTGATGCAAACAGGGGATCTGTCGAGTATTCCAGGTCCTTGACGCGTAAGTTACTGTGCGGAGAACGATCACTTGCTTTATGAGCTCATGAGATCTCCGATAAGAAATGAGGGGGGAGAAGATGGCTAACGCGATTACGCTTGTAAGAATGCCGTTGTTGGTGGGGATTGTCGCACTCTTATATTATCCCAATCCTGGGATTCGTTTGGCTCTCGCACCGGCTATCGCTGTCTTGATTTTGATGGACAGCCTCGATGGACTGATTGCCCGAAGGCGCGGACAGACTTCGGTTTTGGGAAGTGTCTTGGATATTGCCGCTGATCGAACGGTCGAACTCGTGCTGTGGGTGATCTTTGCGGATCTCGACCTCATCCCCGTTGCTGTTCCTGTCATTGTGATTATGCGTGGGATCTTCGTGGACGCGATTCGATCGGTCGCTCCGGCTCAAGGATTGGCCCCCTTCGAGTTAATGCGCTCAGGCTTGGGACGTTTCCTCGTCAAATCTCCTTGGCTTCGTGCCCCTTACGCGGTGGTCAAAGCGGCAGCTTTTATTTTGCTGACAATGCAGTCTGCCGTGTCTGTGGTTCCCTCTTTCTTAAACCCCGGCGGCTATGGGCTAAACTTTGCTGCCCAGTTTGCGACGTGGCTCTCGGTGCTTTTCTGTATAGTCCGGGGCGTTCCGGTCCTTATCGAGGGCTCAACGGTTTTGGCGGAACAGGAAGATGAGAATGAAAAATGAATGAGGGACAAGAGGGGGCGACACAGGCCGTTTGGAGGTTAGATGCCTAAACTAAAAAAGCTTGAGGTCCAAGGGTTCAAGTCCTTTGCGGAGACCTCGACTTTTCTTTACCCAACCGGCATCACGGCTGTGGTCGGCCCTAATGGTAGCGGCAAGAGCAACGTCGCGGATGCTATTCAGTGGGCTTTGGGCGAGCAGCGTATGACGACGATACGCGGGCGCTCTGGTGAGGATATGATCTTCGCAGGAAGCAGTAAGCGCGCGCGGTCCGGTATGGCCCGAGCTGCTATTACGTTTGATAACGGCGACGAATGGCTACCGGTGGATTTTGCCGAGGTAACGATCGAGCGGCGTGTCTATCGTGATGGCAAATCCGACTACATCCTTAACGGAAGTAAAGTCCGATTGATGGATCTCCGTGAGTTATTGGATCGGGCCGGATTGGGGCGTGATGATCATCTTATCATCAGCCAGGGAGCTGTGGATCAAGTTCTATCCCTGCGTCCGGGCGAACGCCTGGGGCTTTTCGAGCAAGCTGCCGGCATCGCGCCTTACCGCAACCGGCGAGAGGAAGCCTCCGATCGGCTGGGGGAGACCCGGCATAATCTGGAACGGGTTTACGATATCGTTGGAGAGATCGAGCCTAGACTCCGCCGCCTGCGGCGTCAGGCGGAGCGTGCAGACCAACACACGCTTCTTGATGAGGAGCTGAAGGCAACTCTCAAGATCTGGTACGGCTATCGTTGGGCCAACGCATTGAATCTTTTGCAGCAGGCCCGACAACGGGTTTCCTATCGCGAGACTCGCGCACTTGGATTGATGGAAAAAGAAGAAGCCCTGACTGAGACCATCGCTAAACACAGGCGGGACATCAACCAAGCCCGAGACCAATTATCCATCTTGCATCGTGAGAGTGGTCAATGGCACAGTGAAGCTGGAGATCGACAGCGAGAGTTAGCTGTCGCTCAAGAACGGCAGCGACAGTTATATGAGCGGATAAGCGAGAGCGAAGACAATCTCGTGCCTTTGCGGTCAGCTCAAGAGGAAGAGACTGCGGAGATCGAGCAACTGAATGCGGAGTTGGAAGCACTCTCGGGCGATTTGCAGAAGGCAATGACCCGTCTAGATGAAGCCCAGTCGGCGCACGATGCGGTTGAGGCCCAACGCCAAACCCTCCTGAGAGCGCAGGGGGAGGCTCAATCCCACGCACTTGAGAATCGACATCAAATTGCTGACCGTCAGAGCCGGTTGGAGCAGTCAAAGGCGCGATTGGATCAGCTTAGCGGACGCGAGAGAGAGCTCCGGGAGGCCTTGGACTCCCTGGAGGCGCGGTCTCGCGATCAGCAACGGAAGGTTCGTGAAGCGCGAAAGCATCGGCAGGCGCTGCAATCTGAAATTGAGGTGTGGATCTCCCGTACCGCGGAGCGCCGCGATCAATTGGAGTCCGTTGAGGATAGGGTTGAGGCGATAAGGCAGGGGCTTCGTGAACAGGAGAACGTGCTTCAGCGGGCAAGCACTCGTTACGAGGCACTCGAAAGACTGCACGCTGAAGGCGCGGGCCTGTATGCCGGGGTGCGGAATGTTCTCCAGGCGGTGGATCGCAAAGAGCTTCACGGATTACCGGGAACGGTGGCGACTCTAATTCATGTTCCTCCCGAGCTCGATCGGGCGGTGGCAACTGCGTTAGGCGGGCAACTCCAAAACGTGATTGCGGATACTTGGGATGATGCGCAAGTTGCCATCGAGTGGTTGAAAGCACGCCGTTCGGGCTGGGCCACTTTTTTGCCGTTGGACACGCTCAATCCACCCACCGAGTTAACGCTGCCAATGCTTGACGGATTGGTGGGGCTTGCTTCGGAGTTGGTGGCGTATGAGTCCCGTTACTCGCCTGCCGTACGGTTGTTGCTGGGGAGGACGGCCGTAGTCGAGGATCTCGCTGCGGCGCGACGACTGTATCAAAGGCTTCAAGGGGGCTTCCGCATTGTGACCTTAGAGGGAGAGATCGTTCGATCTGGCGGTTCTGTCTCCGGTGGTCACAAACGGCAGGCTCGAGGAACGGAGTTGCTGTCCCGCGAGCGTGAGCGTCGTCGATTGCCCGAAACGATTGAGGCCCTGGAATTGGAGATCCGGGCGCATGAGGGGGAATTAGCCGAGAAGCAAGTTCAGAAGCGCGAACTCGTCCAGCAGTTGAAGTCAGCGGAAGCGAAACACCGCGACGTGGAGACGGCTATTCAGAAGGCTGAGCGACATCTCGATCGAACGATAGGGGATTTGGACCAACTTAATCAAGAGTTGACCTGGCGGCGAGAACGGTTGGCAGAGGTTAAGGAAGAACGGGCGCACTTGCAGGCACTTCAAGTACGTCTGCAAAGTGAGTTGGATGAGGCTGCAGATCGGTTAGCCACTGCCAAGTCGCGGCTCCAAGATCTGGAGCGTGAGATGGAGGCGCTTTCCGATGACGAAACCGGAAGGGTTCTGACCGAACGACGGACCCGGGTAGCCGTTCTCAAGCAGGAATATGACAGCCAGGAAGTTCTCGTTGAGAGCCGTGAGCGTGAGTTGCAACGCCTGCAGAGACAGATCGATGGTCAGGAGCACCGTATTCGATCGCTGGAGGGAGAGTTAGACGTTCTCAAGGGTCAAATCTCCACGCTCGCCGGACGCTATGAAGACGCGCATACAAAAGCAGAGGCTATCGCGAAGCAAATTCCTCCTCTGGAACGAGAGTTGAAGGAACGTGAAGAGGTCCTTGAGGCGTTGGAAACTCAAGAACAGAATCTGCAACGCACACTTCGCGAATCCGAACAGCGGTTGGCCAAGGCCGAGATGGAAGCCGGACGTCGTGAGGATCAACTCCAGACCTTGAGACGCGAGATTGAGGAGACACTGGGCATCGTTGTAGGGAATTTGCCTGATGATCTGAATGCGCAACATCCGCTGCCCTTAGATGCTATCGTGTCGCCTCTGCCTGAAGTCACGGAGCTTCCGGAGGGGTTGGAGCGACAAATCCGCGACCTTCGAACGCAGCTTCGCCGTCTCGAACCTGTGAATCATGCGGCGAAACAGGAGTATGAGGAACTCTCTGAGCGCTATACCTTTCTGACCGAGCAGATGGAGGACCTGGAGCAGGCGTCACGACATCTCCATCAGATTATCGATGAGCTTGACGAGATGATGAATACGATGTTTTTGACAACGTTCAAGTCCATTGCCTCTGAGTTCTCGAAGATATTCGAATTGCTCTTTAACGGTGGGACCGCCCAACTGCAGCTTGTCAGGGAAGAGGATGGGGACGAGATCATCGGCGTTGAGATTATGGCTCGACCCCCAGGAAAGCGGACATCCCGTTTGAGTATGCTCTCCGGTGGGGAGCGGAGTCTTACGGCGGTGGCGCTCCTCTTCGGGGTGATGCGGGTCAGCCCGACTCCGTTCTGCGTCCTCGATGAGGTTGATGCAATGCTGGATGAGGC
Source organism: uncultured Anaerolineales bacterium (assembly GCA_964388385.1). Classification (GTDB taxonomy): domain Bacteria; phylum Chloroflexota; class Anaerolineae; order B4-G1; family SLSP01; genus PWVB01. The sequence goes on from CAYMAQ010000112.1 coordinate 8,695, forward strand.
AAACGTGGGACGGTTCCGGCGGATGCTCCAGCAATTGTCCCGGGAGACTCAGTTTATCATTATCACGCACAATCGAGGCACCGTCGAGGTCGCGGATACAATCTATGGTATCTCTATGGGTGACGATGGGGTATCGCAATCCATTTCACTGAGTTTGGAGGATCTACCGCCTTCCGAGACCATATGATGCCTGCGCCGAGGATGTCGGGGGATTCGTAGCGTGTTTCCTCTCCCGTGCCCGCTGGTAATCCTGGAGGTCCAAATACGCATTCAACATGCCATCTCGAACAACCCATAGACGTGTTGCGAAACGCTTGATAAAGTAACGATCATGCACAACTGCGACAACGGTTCCCTCAAATGCCGCCATCGCTTGCTCAAAGCTGGAACGGCTTGGAATGTCCAAGTGATTGATAGGCTCATCGAGAATCAGAAAATTGCAGCCCGAGGCGACGAGTTGGGCAAGGGCGAGACGGGCACGTTCGCCGTGGCTAAGACTGTCAATCGGAGTGAAAACCTCATCGCCTGTAAACAGGAAGAAGTGCAGGAACGAGCGGATATCCGTGTCTGACATCGTGGCAATGCTTCGGATGGTATGAAACGGTGTGCTTTCGTAATCGAGTGTTTCCAGCTCCTGCCCGTAGTAGCCAACCCGGATGTGGGTGCCCAATCTCATGTGGCCCGTGATGGGCTCAATCTCTCCGTTTAACGTTCGCAAAAGGGTCGTCTTGCCGGCGCCATTGGGCCCGGTAAGGGCTATTCTTTCCCCGGAACGGACGATGTCGCTGATACCTGCCACAATCGGGATACCCTCATAGCCTACCGCCAACTCATGCATGATCAGCACATCCTGCCCACCCTCAGGCACATTCTCGAATTCCAGCTTCATATGCCAGGTTGGCTTGGGCTTATCGATTCGATCCTCTGCGAGTTCGCGTTCGATTCGTCGCCTTTGAACGACCGCGCGACGGGCGATGCCTTTGGCGATCTTCCGAGGGGCGAAGTCGATCGTGCCCTGTTCGATGCTCGCCGCATATCCGGAGAGCCTACCCGCCTCCTGGGTTAACTGTGTGATGCGGTGCTGTTGGTCCTTATACGCTTCCCACTGCTTGTTGATCTCGCGGCGTTTGATTTCCAGATATTCCGTGTAGCTTCCACTATAAAGCGTGACTGCGTGGGTGACTTCATCGATCTCCAAGATCTGATCAACGGTTTTATCGAGGAACGTTCGATCGTGCGAGACAATCACCGCCATACCCGGGTAAGTATCCAGCCACGATTCCAACCACTCCAAAGCCTCGATATCAAGATGGTTCGTCGGTTCGTCCATTAACAGTGCTTGAGGTTTTCGGATCAGGAGCCGCGCTAAACCAAGACGGGTTCTCTGACCACCGCTCAGTATGTTGACAGGCGTCGAAAGTGGCAGGTGGGCCAGGTCCAGGCCATCGAGTACAGCGGTTGCCTCATGTTCCGCAATCTCCTGGTGGGACTGTTTTTCAAGGGCACTAATCGCTTTCTCATAATCGGATAACAGACGATCCAGCTCGCCTCCCTCCGCTTCGGCTATCTGATTAGCCAAGTGTTCGACTTTTCGCTCGATTTTCCGAGTCATCCTCCGCCCAGTGCGGATGACGTCATCGATGGTCGCGTTGGGTTCGTAGGCGAAGGCTTGCTCCAGATAGCCTATTCTAAGATTGGAGGGTGAAAGAATCACAGATCCCGAATCCGGGGGTAGATCTCCACCCAGAATGCGAAGGAGTGTGGTTTTTCCACAGCCGTTGGGGCCGACCAAGCCTACCCGGTCTTGGGTATTAAGAATGAACGATGCATGCTGAAAGAGTATGGTATCGCCAAATTGCTTGCTGATATCAGATGCTTGTAGCATAAAGGCCTCACTTTGCTGAGAGTTTTGCTTTTTTTCTTAAGGAAGCAGGGATGTTATGGATCTGATCATAAAGAACGAAAGCGTTTCTGCGTTTCTATGGGCATCACGGAAAAGTTAGTGTTTTATGTCCAGATCCGTAACTCCAAATGGGGAGCAGTTGGGACTCGACTGGGGGGAATTCGATACCTTAACGCAAAAGACCGTGGGTATCGTGTACACCACGGTCCAGCAAAGCCTAGAGTATGCTGTTGTGAGGTTAAATCATATGCTAAACATCAACGAACAAGACTTATTCACTCGATAGCTCTTGTTCTACGATGGATTGCTAACTCACAACCCGGACAGGAGGTGTACGGAGCCCAGAGTCGACCCGTAGCTTTGTAACTCTATCATTCCTCGACCCTCCTAAGCCATGTGTGCTTGAAACAATCCATCTCATAAACCTTATACACCTGATCATGAATACTAAAGCGATCTGCAATGTTCAGGATTATAATCGCCGATAGAGAATTGTCAAACAACCTTCCGGTGAATCGCAAGGGGTCTATTAGCGCAGGGTCTGCTAGACGGCTCTGAGGTAACCGGCCCACTGCTCCAAGCCCTCCTCTGGGGCGGGATAGTAACCGTTGTGCCGGTAGACACGGATAACCTGGGGCAGGAGGCTGGTTGTGATCTCGTAGTTAATGGTCTCAGCCCAGCCGGCAACCTCTTCCGGCGTGATCTCCGCGTCACCCTGACATCCTATGGCGACGACCTCGTCTCCAACTGTAACATTCGGAATGTGAGTAACCTCGACGACAAATTGATCCATACATATTCGACCTCGGATCGGTGCCCGCTGACCGCAGATAAGTACCTCGCCTCTGTTTGATGCCAGACGCGGGTATCCATCTCCATATCCCAAGGATACCAGCGCCGCTCTCATCCGACTCTCTGCGGTGTAGGTTCGTCCGTAGCTGATGGTGCTGCCCGGTTCCAGGTCGCGTACGTGAATAACTGTGCTTTTAAGGGCCAGGGCGCGCTTCAGAGGAAACGGCGGTTGACTTGCCTCTGAGGGAGCCATCCCATAGATCAAGAGTCCGGGTCTCACTGCTGCAAGATGCGCCTCCGGCATCTGCACCAATCCCGCACTATTACAGAGATGGGGAACCGGGATCTTGAATCCATCATCTCGCAACGTGTTTAACAAAACCCGAAACTGCTGCCACTGCTCACGTGCAAAGCTAAGATCTGGAGAATCAGCAGTGGCGAAATGAGAGAAGAGCCCCTCGATTTCAAGATGTGGGAGCTCTGCAACGAAGCGGACAAATTCGATGGCTTTGTCAAGCTCCAGTCCGTAGCGGCTCATACCCGTGTCAATCTTGATATGAACCTGAATATTCCTATCTGCTCGGTCTGAAAGCCACTTTGCCGTCTGCCAGTCCACCACGGTAGGGGTAATGGAATGGTAAAGAACTAGGTCAATGCCTGATAAAGGCGTATGTCCAAGCAGCAAGATAGGCGCGGAGATATGCGCTTCGCGTAGTGCTATAGCGGCCTGGATGCGATGCACTGCCAGTCGATCGGCCCCGGCAGCGAGGGCGGTCCGAGCTACCGGTCTCAGCCCATGCCCATAGGCGTTGGCTTTCACACTGGCGATGATTTCGGTGTCAGGGCCTACGTAGCCGCGAATGGACTGGATATTGTGAGCGATTGCATCAAGATCGATTTCCGCCCATGTAACGACGCCATCTGGAATCATCATCGGTTATCTTTCAGTTTCGTTGACGTCGACATCATAATTGATTT
>CAYMAQ010000113.1:0-12252 GCA_964388385.1 uncultured Anaerolineales bacterium
CGCGCTTGATGATATGCAGGTGCAATCTATACTTGACGGTGTTCAGTACGCACAAAAGCTTTGCGTCACTACAAACTCGGACCGAGTCAGGGAGGCAACGTTGACCAGTCAATCATCTGCATCGTTATCCGGATACCGCAAATCCTTCTTTTCCCAGCATCGTGAGTGGATCATCACCGCTCTGGGGGTTCTGGGGCTGATCCTGTTTGTGAGCTTCTATGATCAAGCTTTTCCCTCGGCTGCCATTGATCTGTCTCTCTCCCGCGCAGAGATCACAGAGCGAGCAGTGTCCTATATGACAAGCCTGGGGTACGAGCTGGATGACTACAAGTACGCCTTGACGTTCAGTCAGGGAAGCTGGGCTTCCCTCTACTTGCAGCGAACGCTTGGGATCCCGGAGACGAACCGTTTGATCCAGGAGACCGGGCTGCCTGTCTGGTACTGGCGGTCGCGCTGGTTTCGCCCCCTGCAAAAGGAAGCATTTTTCCTGTCCCTTGATCCCCAGGGTGATGTGGTCGGGCTCTCTCATATCGTGCCGGAGGACGCAGCTGGTGCAAGTCTATCCCAGGAGGATGCCCGTACCCTGGCTAGTGATTACCTCGCGGAGGATCGCGGCTGGAATCTGACAGATTGGGAGGCGGTCTCTGCATCCAGTGAGGAAAGACCCGGAGGTCGAGTCGATCATGAGTTCTCCTGGAAGCAACGCGATTGGGAGGTCGGCGACAGTCAGTTGAGGCTCTCGGTCACCGTCCGCGGTGACGAGGTCGGTCACTATGATTACTGGCTCAAGGTGCCGGAAAGTTTTCAACGACGCTTCAGTGAAAAGCAGAGTATCGCCGGGTTCATTGATTCGATGAGTTACCTGGGTTCCCTGGTTCTCGCGGCGGCCCTCTTCATCCTCGCGCTCTGGAAGGCCCACGGACAGATCGCTCTTTCATTCAGACGAGCACTTTGGCCCGCGCTGGCTGCTGCGCTTGTCGTGATTGCGGCAAGGCTGAACTCACTGCCGCTTGCCAAGGCATGGTACAACACTACCCAAGACTACGGACTTTTCTGGATTAACCAGGCCTTTTTTGTGGTAGCGGAAGCGCTTTTCTACGGAACCTTCATTATGATGCTTTGGCTTATCGGTCAGTGGTTGAGCAAGCGGGTATGGCCACGCCAGGATCGAATTCTTGCCCGCCGAGGCGACCGCTGGCGACATCTCGCCTTGTCCGGCTGGCGGGGGTTGATGTTGAGCTGGATGTCAGGGGGATATCTGGTGCTTTTTTATCTGGTGGCGACACAGCTCCTTGGAGGTTGGAGCCCGATGAGTCCGGAGTACACCTCGGCGTATGCGACACCGTTGCCGTTTCTGGGGGCGCTGCGAAGCGGCGTTATTCCGGCTTTAAATGAGGAGCTGCTTTGGCGATTGGTCCTGATCTCTGGACTGCTCTGGTTTTTTCGTACTTTCACTGGATTGCCAAAGGGCGCCCGGGTCGCGCTGGCCTTGCTGATTCCGGGAGCGCTCTGGGGATTTGCCCACAGCACCTACATCCGCGATCCGATCACCTTCCGGGGGATCGAGTTGACACTGGCGGCGGTATTCTTCGAGGGGTTGTTCTTCCTCAAGTTTGACCTGGCGACGGCCATCGTCGCGCATTTTGCCTTCAATGCCGGCCTGGGGGCGATGCCGTTGTTGCGATCGGGCGAGCCCTATTTTATCGCGTCCGGAGGTGTGGTGCTTCTGACTATGTTGGCTCCCACGATCCCCTACGTGTTCAGGGAAATACGTCGCCGGTTGCAGGGCGGAAGCCGTGAGGAGTTAGAACCGCAGATCGCACCCGCGACGTCTCAAGACCGGGAGGCCCTTGAGGCACTCCCGGTCTCCGACATCGATTGGGCTGCCCTGCTGGAGGATCCGCGTGCTGGGGTCCTCTGCCTGCGGGCGGGAGACGCGGTCGTCGGGGTGGCTGCCGGACGGATAACAGGAGAGTGCGAGGGAGCGTTGGTGACCGTCTTCGTCGATCCGGTATGGCGGCGCCGCTATTGGGGAAGCGATCTGCTGGTGGCATTGCGGACGGAGCTTCGCGAGCGCGGGGCCGAGACGATTCTCTGTCAAGTGGACGTGAACGACAGGACCGCGCGGCGCTTTATGGTCAGTCGGCTCTGGACGGAGCGCCAGATTGTCTTCCAATGGCCGCCAAGGCCCCGCACGCTGCCCGGTTGGCGGGAAATTTTTGAGAAGATCCTGCCGGGGAGAGGCTCTGCAGGCCGTGAAGAGGCAAACGGGGGCTGAGCGCTTGACAAATCAGCCCCTCTCACTACAGTACCGGAACACCTGACCCGCAGTTGAAAAAGGAGACGATGTCCTATGCTCGACCTCATGGTTGTTGCTAAGAACGCTTTCAAGTCCGGGGTCGCCGTTCCGGCTTTCAACGTGCCCTATCTGCCGATGATCGAGCCGGTGATACGGGCTGTGGTCGATCAAAACAGTTTTGCCCTGGTTGAGGTCGCCCGGTTGGAGTGGACGAAATTTGAGGCGAGGGGGCCGGGACCCGTTGCGGAAGAGTTCGCGCGCTGGGAGGATTTAGACCACGTTCGGCTGCATTTGGATCACGTTCCGGTCATCGATGAGGATGGGCTGCGGGTCGATTACCTCGCAATCATTCAGGAGGCGATCGACTTGGGTTACCATTCGGTGATGGTTGACGGCTCGCGGCTCTCCCTGGGCGAGAATATTGAGGCGACCCGCCGGGTCGTCGAGTTGGCCCACGAAGCCGGCATCCCCTGTGAGGGCGAGTTGGGGGCGGTCCTGGGTCACGAAAAAGGGCCGCTTCCTGCTTATGACGAGCTTTTCGCCTCGGGCCGTGGGTTCACGCGGGTGGATGAAGCTCAGCGCTTTGTGGAGCAGACGGGATGTGATTGGCTCTCGGTGGCGATTGGGAATGTGCACGGAGCGATCTCGGCGGAGTACAAGGATAAGGAGAAAATCGCGGCTCGATTGGATCTCGATCACCTGAGCGTCCTGGCGGAGGCCACGTCGCTGCCGCTGGTCTTGCACGGGGGATCGGGGATCCCCCAGGATCTGGTGCTGGCTTCGTTCAAACGCGGTATCTCCAAGATCAACATCGGCACCGCGATCCGGCAGGCCTATGAATCCGTCTTGGAGGAGACGGGGAAGACGTCCGCCGCCCAAGACGCCGTCTACGAGCGAACCGGCTGGCTGATCGGTGAGTACTTTGGCCTGGCGGGTACGCAATCGCAGATTGCAGAGGACGCCTTATGAACCTTCTGGGTATAGATGTCGGAACGACCGGATGCAAAGTCGCGCTTTTCTCACCGGAGGGCGAGATACTGACGTCCGCCTATCGGGAGTACGATGCAGACCGGCCCGAGCCCGGCTGGGCTCAACTCGATGCCCGTGGTATATGGATGACGGTCCAAGACGCGATTCGTCAAGTGGTGGGGGCCGTTTCGGACGCCGGCGTCAGGGCCGTATCGGTCTCTTCACTCGGAGAGGCCATGGTTCCCGTTTCGGAGGATCGTCAGATCCTGGGGCCCTCACTCTTGAATTTTGACGAACGGGGTGAGGCGTTTCTGTCAGAGCTTTCGTCCCAATTACCCGACGAGCGTCTCTACACAATCAACGGCAATACGCTGGGCAATCACTACAGCTTGACCAAGCTCAAGTGGATCCAGTCGCATCAGCCGGAGCTTTACCGACGTGCTTACAAGTTTTTGCATTGGGGTGCTTTTGTCGGCTTTATGCTGGGCGCCGAAGCGGTCGTTGACTATTCGCTGGCAAACCGGACGCTGCTCTTTGATATCCGAGCCTGTGACTGGTCGGATACGCTTTTTGATGCCGTAGGCCTCGATCGCGATAAGCTGCCCGAGACGGTGCCGTCGGGCCGGGTGGTGGGGACGGTCTCCTCAGCGATGGCTGATGAACTGGGCTTGTCCAGGGGCGTCAAGATTGTAAGCGGTGCCCACGACCAGTGTGCCAATGCGGTCGGCTGCGGCGTGCTCGATCCCGGCAACGCGGTCTATGGGATGGGCACCTTTCACTGTATCACGCCGGTTTTCAAGGATCCACCGGATGCCCAGGCGATGATCAGCCGGGGGTTGAACACGGAGCACCACGCTGCACCCGACCGATATGTATCCTTTATCTACAACCAAGGCGGCTCGCTGATTAAATGGTACCGTGATACCTTCGCCGCGGTGGAACACCGTCAGGCGGAGGTCGAGGGGCGGTCAGTGTATCCTGCGCTCTTTGAGGAGATTCCGGCGGGTCCAAGCGGCGTGATCGTGCTGCCGCATTTCACAACAACTGGTCCTCCGGCTTTTATCTCCGACTCCTCTGGTGTGATCGCCGGATTGCATCTGGAAACCGAACGGGGCGAGATTCTCAAGGGTTTGATTGAAGGGGCGGCCTTCTATCTCAAAGAGGTCGTCGACTCCCTCCCCGATACGGGTATACGGGCCCAGAACTTCCGCGCGGTTGGGGGCGGAAGCCAGTCCGATGCCTGGGTTCAGACGTGTGCTAACATCTTCGGGCAACCCTTCACGCGACCGGTCATTACAGAGGCCGGTGCGTTGGGCGCGGCGATTATGGCTGGTGTTGGATCGGATGTCTTTGATTCTTACAGGCAAGGCGTGGAAGCGATGGTCAAACTCGAACGCGCTTTCGAGCCGGACGCAGACCAGCACGCCCGATATTCAGAGCGCTACCAGCTCTATCGGCGTCTTTGGCCGCTGATAAACGACTATTTGCGGGACCTGTCTGCCGATAGCAGCAGCTCGGGATGATGGCGCAAGGCGGTGGCGCAAGGCGGCTGTCGTCCAAAGGTCACCAGGATAGCGAAGACCGTTATAGACTTATGAGAGGAGCCCCACAGTGAGTGCAATCGCAGAGACGTTACCCAAGATTGGATTTTTGGGCATTTTACAGGAGCTGTATATCCCGATCTATCCCGATATCGTCGAACGGCAGGAGATCTACGCTGAAAAGATCATTGAGAGACTTGAGGGCAAGGCGGACATCTTCTTTCCCGGCGCAGCCGTGAACCGTGAGACTCTGGAGGAGAAGTTCGAGGCCTTTCGATCTCAGCAGGATCTGGATGGCATTATGATCGTGATGTTGACCTACGGGGCCTCCTTTAATATTTACAACGCATTGAAGGACGTCAATCTCCCGATTTTCGTCGCCAACGTCCAACCGGAGTCGACAGTCAGAGCCGATTGGGATATGGCGGATCTCACCTACAATCAGGGCATCCACGGCTGCCAGGATTTATGCAACGCGTTGATGTGGAGCGGCAAGGACTACACGGTCTGCTCTGATGATTGGCGTGAGGATGCGTTCGTTGCGACCTTTGAGGATTGGAGCGCTGCGGCCCACACGGCTCAGGTGATGCGCAACGTCAAGATCGCCGGGGTGGGGCAGATGGTCGGCATGGGGGATATTCAGGCCAATCCGGCTGCGATCCTGAAGATCTTAGGCCCGCAGGTCGACAATATTGGCGTGGGGCTTATTTACCGGGAGTTCGAGTCCGCGGATCCGGCGGCGGTTGAGCGGGTGATGGCGGAAAACGAGGAAAACCTCGACGTCAGCCCCGACCTTGATGAAGAGAGTCATCGCTATGCCGCGCGGTTTCAGGTGGCGATCGAGACATTCCTCGAGCAGGGAAACTACCAGGGATTCAGTTTCTACTTCAACGCGCCGGCCGACGACGGTCGGCTGCGCCAGCTTCCGTTGATGGCAGCATCCAACCTGATGGCCAAGGGCTATGGGTACGGAGGGGAGGGGGACGTCCTATCCACCATCCTGGTGACGATGGGCCAAGTCCTGGATAAGGACGCCTGTTTTACCGAGATGTACGCGATGGACCACAAGAAGGATGCATTTTTGATGAGTCATATGGGTGAGGGAAACTGGAAGATCGGAGTGGAGGGCGAGAAGCCGCGACTCATCGATCGCCCCCTGGGCATTGGGGGACTTGAGAATCCGCCCACCATTGTGTTTAAAGGTCAGCCTGGGCCGGCTACGCTCGGGACGCTGGTCAGCACGACGGATGGTAATTTCCGGCTCGTGCTCTCCCGGGGTGAGATTCTACCCACGGAGACGATGCCCAACGTAGAGATGCCCTACTTCTTCTACAGGCCGGAGACGGGCATCAAGGCGTGTATCAATGGCTGGTTACGGCACGGGGGCTCGCATCATCAGTGCATCAATCTGGGCGATATCACCCAGAAGTGGGAGCATCTGTGCAGGATACTCGGGATCGAGTGCGTACGGGTGTGAGCAAGGGGTGTGGCATGGGTGGCGGTGCAGGTTCCTCGTCTGCCATGGTGACGGACAGTATGCTAGGTGATGGGAGGCAAGGTTGATGCGGCTGGCTCTGATGGCGAAAGACGTTGGAACGTTGATCTCTGTGGGTGAGGTAAAGTCTCTGGGCTTCAAAGCGGTGCAGGCGTTTTTCGGATCGGGAAGTGATGGGGATGCTGACGATCCGGCCCCTGACGACCTCGATGCGCTGTTGATATCCGCAGACGTTGCCCTGGCGGCGATGACCCTTCACGTGGATCTGGTTGGAACTCGGGGGGCTGTCGGCGCCGACGTGGAACGGGCGATTCGTTGTGTTGAGAAGACGGCTGCATTGGACGGGCGTTTCGGAGAGAACGAGTCGCCGGTTCTGATCTGGCATCCCTCCGCGTATCCGGAGGCGCCGGACCTCAAGGACGCGACCGTGGTTGATGGCCTGTGCGAGGCCTTGACGGCGGTCTCTATGGCGGCGGAATCTTTGGGTGTACGGGTTGCCGTGGAGATCACGCGGGCCGGCAGCATCGGCGGTGCTGAGGCTTTCCTGCGGGTTAAAGACCGGGTGGGCTCCGATGCGTTGGGGGTCTGTCTGGATGCTGCCAATTTCACACCCGATCGCACGCCGTTGAAACGCGCCGTCCGGATGTTGGGACCGGATACGTTTATCGTTCACGGCAAGGACGTGCGGTTCGATGAGAGCGGGAAGGTTGCGGATTACGGCCCGACCGGTACGGGCACGCTCGACCACGCGGATTATGTTGATTACGTGCAGACTTACACGGATGCACCGTATTTTGTGTTGGAATATTATCGTTCGCGCGAGGACCTACTCCGGGCCAGGAATATCGTCAGTGAGTCTTTGAGGCAAGGATAGGCCTATGACCTTACCTCTTCTGTTCGGACCTTACGGCGATCCGACCGCAGCGGATATTGATTCATTGACCGACTACGGTGCTAACGCCATGTGGTTCCACGGTTTCAATCCTCCGGCCTTTGAGGCGTGTCGCAAGCACGACCTGGCCCCCTGCGTGGAGTTTAAGACTTTTCGGGCGGATTTCGATGCGCATCCCGAGTTGGTTCCCATCGGCGTTGACGGGGAGCCGATCCGCTATGGACGATTGGTGCAGGGTATATGCCTTTCGCAGTCGGACTTCCTTGAGGAGACGGAGGCTGCCCTACTGGATGGCCTACGTGCGTTCGAGCCGACGGGTGTGTGGTTTGATTACTTGACCTACGCCGGTTGGTTCGAGACCCCTAATCCTGACCTGCAAGAGAGTTGCTTCTGTCCGGCTTGCATTGCCGAATTCTGTGAGGCAACTGGTATCGACGCGACGGCACCCGAGGAGATTCTGAATCTCTATCCCGAGGCATGGACTCGGCACAAGTGCGAGCGGGTCGCGCGCTTTGCAGGTCATTACGCCGACATCGTCCGTTCTCATCATCCGGAATGTGTCACCGGCGCATACATGTGCCCATGGACGCCGGATGCCTACGGTGGCGCACTGAGACGGATCTTTGCACAGGATTATACGCTTCTGGCTCCGGCTATCGATATCTTTACGCCCCTGATCTACGCAGAGAAGAGCGGCAGACCGCCGGGCTGGGGACGGGAGTTCCTGGTGGACGCCGTGGATTTCATCCCGCCAGAGCGTAAGGTTCAGCTCATTCTCGACGTTCTGGACTTCCCGGAGAGTCTTTTGGCTGTAGCCGAGGCATCACCGCCAAGTTGGGGTGTCCAGATGTTCGGTGGTGCAGCGATCTTTCGCGATCCAAAACGGGCCGTTATCTTCAGGACGGCGGTAGAGCGGATCCGACATACCGTCGATGAGATGGGCTGAGATCCGCTCCCTTCCCGCGTTCTCACGTATAGATGTTGTGCATTTGCCACGCGTCGAGCGAGGTCAGGTGGGCGTTTTTGCCCTGTGAGCGCAGGGAGATTCCCAGGCTGTCCTCGCGTCCGGGATAGACTCGCATCGCAAGGCACTGCTTGCCATTAACAAAGACCTCGACGACACTCTTGTCCACGAAGATACGAAGTCGGAGTGGTTCCTCGGGTTCCAGGAAGACCGGTCCGGTTTCCGGTGCTCGGGATCGCACGTCGGGAAGCCGGGAACTGTAGGACGACTCGATCGTGATGAGGCTGTCCCGCGCATGCCGGTGCTTCTCCTCATCCCACCCTGTGTAACGCTCCCAATCCCGATAGCCCCGCTCCCTGAAGAAAGCGATGCGGGTGAATTCCTCTCGGCCTGGCGAACGCAGCACGTTGACCTCGACCATAGGCGCATCGTTCACCTCGATCTCAGCTTTGATCTCCATTGCATTTCCCTGGATGTCTTCAAGTACGATCTCTTTATTGGCGCAGAGAAGCACGTCCTCGAGGTGCTGATGATGATAACGTAGGGAGGCGACGTTGCCGGCCGGCTCAATGCTCAACGTATCTCGATCCAGAAGTGTGAGGCGGCGCGGGAGCGTCATAATCTGGTTCCAACCCTCGGTCGGCTTTGCGGGGTTCATATTGAAAATTGCGATGACACCGTCCTCACCATCGGGGGTTGCAGAGGGCGCGTGTACGCCACCGGGCCCGAAGGCTCCAAAATTGAAGTTGGCGTGAGAGGTGACAATGAACTTGTCCCGAGCGGTGTCGTAGTCGCCTAACAGGGCCTGTCCGCCGCTCATGTGACTGAAGAAGAGGAGAATATGTCGATTTCCGAGGGGCCAGAAATAGGGACAGGCACCATCGTCACCGACGAGGGTGAATCGGTCGCCTTCGACAAAGGGGTGGAGGTACTTCCATACGGCCAGATCTTCCGAACGGAAGAGAAAATCGGCCCGCGTACGCTTGCCCGAAGGCTCGTGGGGAAGCGTGCCCGCGGAGAGCGAATAATACAGATCGTTCTGTTTCCAAATGCAGGGGTCGAAGACCCGGTAGGGCAGGGGGGCGCCGTCAGGGCTTGCGATGGGGATGACGGGTTGACCGGTCAGCTTTGTCCAGTTGAGGAGCAAGGGGTCGCTGGAGATCGCGATCATATTACCGGCTTCGGTGCCGTGATACATCGCGATGACGCGATCCTCTTCGACGTACGTTGCTCCGGAGAAGCAGCATCTTTCGGGGTCCGGATAGATGGCATAGGGAAGATCCCGCCAGTGAATGAGATCGTCACTGACCGCGTGACCCCAGTGCTGGCGCGAATCCTCCGGTGGGTATCCCTGGTAGAAGAGATGCCAGCGTCCCCGCCAGAAGCAGAGGCCGTTGGGGTCGTTCATCGTGCTCTCTGGGCTGACAAAGTGATAGACCGGGCGGTAGGGATCGGAGGCCAAGGCTCGCCGCGATTCGACAAACCGTTGGATCATAGGGTTAGCTGCCAATTGTGCTTGTTGGGTCTCGAGATCATCGGCGAACTCGTATCTTGGTACTCGGGACGTCATATCGGATTGCGTCTTATCTGTCATCTGCTATCCTTTCATTTCAGGTTAGATCCGGCCCATGCTAGGATATAGGATACTCCAGAAATGCGATCTGTGGAAAGGTGGAGGCTTTCACAGATTGGGAAACCTCTATGATTGAGCTTTGAGGATTTCTCACTATCATGGTTTGACCCCCGGCGGTGCTTATCTATACTTGAGTTATCGACATAGACAACGAGATTCGGTGCGTTGAATAATCTGTGAAGGGGGTGAATGATGAGTGAACAGACGCAGGCGATTGTGGAGATATTGATTGAGGAGGCGTCGGAAGGGGGGACGGGATCGGTGGGCCAAGCGATCGAGCGGACCGTCGGTGACACTCTCACGAATGATCCAGCCTATCAGCCGCTATGGGCGCATTTCCAGGCGCACCCCAAACAGCAAGCCCCGGTTCTGGTGGACGTCTTGGAGGTCATTATGGACTCGGATGAATCGCTGGCACGAAGGCTAGAGATGCTCTTGAACGCGTACCAGCGGTCGCAGGCAGGATCGACCCGGGTCAACACCGGCGGCGGCGCTTACATAGGAGGCAATGTCGACGTGCAGAGTGGGAATTTCACCGGTCGAGACAGTGTGACGATCACCGGGGATGGTAATGTGGTCGGCGACCACAGCCGGGCGACGGTGATACGGCAGGAAGGGTTAGGGAGCGGGGATCTGGCTGCGCTCTTTCAGGGTGTATACCGCGCCATTGAGGCACGCCCGCCCGACGCCGACGTCGAAAAGGAGGAGGCGGTCGAGGTTGTTGAGAAAATCGAGGCCGAGGCTGCCAAGGGGGAAGGGGCCAATCCCAGAAAGGTCGAGCGGTGGCTAAGGACGCTGGCGATGATGGGTGATGATATCTTGGACGTCACGACCGCGTGTTTGCTCAATCCGGTTGCGGGGGTCGCTACCGTGATCAAGAAGATCGCTGCCAAAGCCCGTGAGGAAGCCGGAGTGTCGGACACGTAGCCCACTTTCTACAGGGCCTCGCATTGAGATGTGCGTTACGAGATAGGCAGGAGGTTAAGGATGGCCGATGAGAACGACCGCTCTGGTATGCTTCCAGATCTACACCTCCCGGATCCTCTGGGACTGAAGCCGCCGTCAGGGACGGAGTCGCCGATGAAACCCTGGGAGCAGCGCATAGGTCCGGGGATGGCGGCCGGAGGTGGATCGCCTCAGACCGTATCTGAAGCCCCAAGCACTCTGGATCACGTCTGTCAAGCGATGGGCCGGGATGGACTGGTTGAGGTGATCAACCAACAGACGGATCTCATTCACCTGCCTATGGTCGACAGGCACACGACACCGGCGACCGACCTGTCGCGCCGGGCCACATCCAACGCCGAGGTTTGGCAGCTTTTTGTGGAGGAACAGCTTTATGATACGCGACGCGTGACGTTGGAACACTTTCATCTCTTTGAGTGGTTCCCCAATGCGCCCGGTTTGTTTCACACGCCGGAAGGGTACCAACATCGTGAGGTGGCAAGCCGATATATGGAGCCGACGCCGGACGGTTCGACCGTCTTCAACCCGGTGGGTAAGCTCACGATGCTCAAGGGCGGTATCGGTGCTGTGCGTCTGCGTCCGCGTGAGATTGCGGGTGAACCCCACTATTTTATGACCGCGTCGTCGAGCGGCGTCTGTCACGAAGGGTTTCCGGTGCTGATCCCGCGCCGGTTTTACGGCCCTTTGAAAGCCCGCATTCTGGATGAGGGGGCGGTACCGGTAACGGTTAGCGGTGAGATGCGCTATGTGCCGGAGGACGCCGTAAGCTTTTTTCCTGAGCAGAGGCGGGTTCCCCTGCTTTACCTCCACGTTGACGAGCTGCGGGTCTTGTCCAGACCTCGCAGCGATGTGACCGCCTATCTCATCAACGTGGTTGTTTCCTTCGCCGGGGAGTTTGAGGGGGTTGAGGGGAGTTACGCCACCTTTGCTGCATTCGATCCGGCACGACGCTCGTCTCTGTCCGATGCGATCTCCTGGTTGCAGCGTATCTATGTGGGCGCTATGCACGGAGGCACGGTGATCACGGATTTTGACGAGGTACGTCCTCGGTTTCGCCGGGCTGTCTTTGGGCTTCCGTCATTGATGGCGGGGAACGTAGATCGGGCGCAGGTACGCGAGCTGTTGGCGGCGCATGGGTTTTCGTTGAACGCTGGGGATACGTTCTATGTGGTGTATAACGAGATCAACACACATGGTGGGGCGTACATTGCCGGCGATGTTCACGTCGAAAATGGGGACTTCATCGGGCGGGATCAAATACTCGATCGTGATGGATGACGTGGCGTATGCTTTTCAAGCTTGGTTTTCCATCCGTTGACTAAGGAGCAGATTATGAAGACAATTGGGATGATTCATTTCAAGGTTGGGGGTACCGATGGCGTCTCTCTTGAGATGGATAAATGGCGTCGTGTGCTAGAGGGGATGGGCCATCACGTCTATTACTGTGCCGGAGATCTGGGCACGGTGGACGGCACGTTGATCCAGTCCATGTT
>CAYMAQ010000114.1:0-2446 GCA_964388385.1 uncultured Anaerolineales bacterium
TATACATTTTAGACATACGCGCCAGGCTCAACAGGGCGTCGCGCATAAGAAGCATAACATACTCTGTTCAATTGTCAGCCACGTCGATATAATAGCCAGATCTCGCTGACCATCTACTGATTTCATAACCTAGGGGATTCTCTTATCTGAGAAATTGCCCAAAGGAGGACCTTGTGTCTGAAATCACCTTGCAGGAATATCAAAACGAAATCGACCAGCTCATTGATGAGTCCCGATACCTTGAGGCTCTGGCTCATTTGCGGCACGTTTTGAAACAATACCCCCGCTACTTTGAAGCTTATTATCTTCTGGGTAAGGCCATGCTGGATGCGGACCTCCCGGAATTGGCCACGGACATGTTCCGGCGGGCATTGAGTGCAAACCCGGAGCATCTCGTCTCCCGTATTGGGCTCGGATTGGCTCATGAACGGCGCGACGATCTTGATGCAGCGATCTGGAACCTCGAGCGCGCGCTTGAAATCGATCCGGCTAACGAGGATATCGCGGATGAGCTGCGCCGGATGGTCGGACGTCGTGATGGAGTCGAACCGGATTATATTCCCCAGACGCAGGCTGGATTAGCCCGCTTATATATCAGGGGCAGTCGTTACGGTCGAGCTGCAGAGGAGCTCCGCGCGCTTCTCGAAGTTGAGCCTTCGAGACCTGATCTGCTGACCGCCTTGGCCGAGGCTTACTGGCGTGACGAGCAGTTCGTTCAGGCGTCCGAGGTCTGTCAGGACGTCCTCGATACGATGCCTCACAACTGCAAGGCAAATCTGGTATTGGGTTCGCTTTGGATGGAGAGTGGTCAACAGGAGGGCCGCGTCTTTCTCGAGCGGGCACAGGACGTCGATCCGGAAGGCTATATCGCGACGGAGCTCTTTGGATCTGACGCCCCTGTTGAGATTAACCCTGTGGCGCTCGAGCGGTTAGTCTACGAGCCCGATGTTATGGACGTCGATCGGGAGAGCAGTTGGTTCCAGCGCCTGGAGGCGGCTTCGGTCACCGTGGGTATTTCTGAGGCCCCCCCGGAGATGACCGAGTCTGAAGTACGTCTGGTGGACATCACCGCCGGGCTTGAGTCTCAGATTGAAATCCCCGACTGGCTTCGTGAGATTGGCGTGCCGGAGTTTGAGGAAGAGGAGGCCGGGGACCTGGATTGGATGTCCGATCTCGGGGAAGAGGTGGGCGAAGCCGCGGACGAAGCCGTGGACGAAGTCACGGAGGTTCAGGAAGTCGAGACCCTGGAGGAGACCGCGTTAGAGACTGCGGAACCGGCTGGGGTCGAAGATATGGAAGCTGAGGGGCGTGATGCCGAACGCCTGTCGCCCGCGGGTATGGAGGAACGGACTGAGAGCGTCTCCGAGGCGCCGCCGCCGGAGGCCGAGGGCGAAGTTTTGGGCTGGCTCCAGGGACTGACCGCAGAAGCGGATGAGCCGTTGCCTGAGGACGTGGATTTGGAGGAGGCGGAGGATTGGTTGAGCGAACTGGGCATTGCCGAGGGCGAGGCGGCAGCCGGTGAGATTGAGGTCGGGGAGGACGCTCCCGATTGGTTGCAGGATCTTATCGCGGGTACGGACGTGGCCAGGGAAGAGATCATTGAGACTGAGGTGGCCGAAGCTCAATCCGATCTGGGTGTTGAGGCTCCGGTCGAGTCCGAGGATGTGCCCGATTGGCTGCGTGAATTGGAGCCGCAAGCTGCGGACTCCGCAGCTCAGGAGGATTTGGCACCGGCCGAGGATGTGCCCGATTGGCTCGATCAGCTCGAACCGGCCGGCGTTGATGAGGAATCGGCCGAGGCGTTTGAATTGCCGGAGGAAGGCGCGCCGGATTGGCTTTCTGAGCTTCAGGCGGCGGAGGCGGAGGCTGGCGCTGCTCAAGAGGCTGTCGAGGAAGAGCGCGTGGAGGCCGAGACGGACGAAGCCGACGTGCCCGAATGGTTGGCCGCGCTGGGGCCTGATGAGGCCGGCATTGAAACCGCCGCGGAGGGGCTTCAAGCGGATGAGATTGCGGCGGAGACCCCGAGCGATGTGCCTGATTGGCTGAGAGACTTCAGACCGGATTCGCTCACAGAATTGGCGGAGGAGGGCGAGGCGGTTGAGGAATCTCCGGCTGCTGTGGAAACGGACGCCCAGGGACTTGACGTCCTTGAGCCCGGGGCCGTAGCAGAGGTCGCACCGACGGATGAGCAGGTAGAGGTCGGCGCGGATGTGGCAGCGGCTGAGCGCTCCGAGATTGAAGCCGAAGAGGTGCCGGCCCCCGAGTTGGAGGGGGATATGCTCTCGGGCGATGATGCCCTTGCGTGGCTGGAGAGCTTCACGGTCGGCAAAGAAGAGGAGCTGCGCGCTCAGGCCGAAGCCGAAGCTGAGGCTCGTACGGCAGAACTGTTGGGTCGCAGGCGGGAGGCGGAAGCCGAGGCCGAACCGGAGGCCGAAGTAACCGAAGC
>CAYMAQ010000114.1:2546-12238 GCA_964388385.1 uncultured Anaerolineales bacterium
AGTTCCGGAAGAAGCCGCCGTGCCGCCGGTAGAGGCTGAACCTGAACTTGAGCCCGCCCAAACTGAGGAAGCTCAAGGTGAGCCTGATTCGGTCGTCGAGCCCCTGGAGTTACCCGACGAGGCGCCTGTCGAGCCCGAATCCAGTGAGGATGCTCTCTCCTGGCTGCAGGCTCTGAGCGCGGAAGAGACGGAGGATATCGAATCCGAGATCGAAGCCCAGGCCGTCGAACGAATCGATCAGTTTGAGCCGACGGCCGAACGGGAGATGCCGGATTTGGACGAGGTCGAGCCGGAGCCGGTTGAATCGCCCGAGGCGCTGGATGTCGAGCCTTTTGGGTGGACGGCGTTCGAGGACGAGGTCGTTCCGGGCGAGGGCGAGATGGCCGAGGAGGCCGAGGTCGCGTTTGGATTCACGCACTTTGATGAAGCGGAGGATATGCCGGAGGCCGAGGCCGAGGCGCTTGAGGTCGAGCAGCAGGCGGAGGCCGCGCTTCAGGCTGAGGTTGAGGCGGAACTTCCGCCGGACTATGTGTCCACCAGCACGCAGCCTGTGACGGAGATGGAGGCGCTTCCCGAATCCGAGGAGGAGAAGATCGTCGAGCCGCCGGTCGAACCACCGGTTGAGCTGGAGATCGAATCGG
Organism: uncultured Anaerolineales bacterium; assembly: GCA_964388385.1. GTDB lineage: Bacteria > Chloroflexota > Anaerolineae > B4-G1 > SLSP01 > PWVB01. The sequence continues at coordinate 3,188 of CAYMAQ010000114.1, forward strand.
CGGAGCCCGAGATGCCGATCGCCGAGCCGGAAGAGAAGGCCCAACCTCCGGTTGAGGTGCCTTCGGATGAGGATCTGAGCGCGCCGGAAAGGGTCGCGTTGGAGCCGGAAGAGGTCGCGGAGTCTGCCACCGAGGTCGAGGCTGCGCCATCCGCGGAGACCGAGGAGGGCCCGGAGCCGGAGGGTCTCCAGGAACCGCGTCCTGCGGCGCAGGCTTCGGAACTCACGGAAGACGAACTTGACGAGATGCGCGCCTATACGGAAAAGCACGAAGGCGATGAGGGTGCCCGACTTGCGCTCGCCCGTGCGCTGTGGAAAGTCGATGAAATCGATGAGGCCATGGATCATTACGAGGCGTTGGTCCAATCTCGCGACAAGATGGATGAGGTGTTGACCGACTTGGAACGCTATCTTGAGACACGCCCTGATTCGGGCAGTCTGCTTCGGACGTTGGGGGACGCGTATATGAAAGAGGGCGATCTGGATCAAGCCCTGGATTTCTATAATCGTGCCATGGATTTGCTCTAGCGAAGGGGAAGTCTCGCCCGCTTGTAGAAAGTGTCAGAGTTCGGGGATTCTCGATTCACGCTATGATAAACGGCAACGCGGGGAGGATATCCTCCCCGCGTTGCCGTTTGCGATACGCACGACACCCACGGCATAGACCGTGATGTCTTAAAAGGCGATGTCCTCACCCCCGCGTTTGTAGTCAAACAGCTCCGACGGATCGAACCAGAACGCGATCTCCTGGGCTGCCTCCTCTGGGTCTCCGGACGCGTGGATCAGGTTTTTGGTCGAGCGTTTCTCCAGACTCGAAACGGTGTTTGAGTCGATGGTCAGGTCGCCCCGGATCGTGCCCGGTTCCGCCCGGGAGGGGATTGTGAAGCCGACCATTTTGCGCACTGCCTTGATGGCGTGGACGCCCTCCAGGACCATCGCGAGGATGGGGCCCGAGGAGATATAGCGGATGAGCCAGTTAAGCACCATCTGACCGATCTCCAGTGTGTCGCTGGTTCCCAGCACTTCCTCGGCGTCCATGCCGAATTCCTCAAAGGAATCCAACGTCTTCTGGCCCATCCCCCGGATCCATGCGTCCGGTCCGGCGTAGTGACCGGCGGCTTTTTCCTCGGTCGGGTGGACCATCTTCATCCCCACGATTTTGAGCCCTGCTTTTTCGAATCGCGCGATGATCTCCCCCACCAATCCCCGCGCCACGGCGTCGGGCTTCAGCAGGACCAGGGTGCGCTCCCTCTTGATCGATACTGCATCCATCAAATTTTCTCCTTTTCGCTCGTCTGTTAGGGCTTTCCCGCAGGTATAGGGTCGGGCGTGCCTACCCAAACTTGTAGGCGACGCCGAATCCTCCCCGGGGCAGCTCCCATCCGATATTGAGATAAGGACATCCTACGCGGCAGCTTCCACATTCGACACAGCTCTGATACGCGACCTGGATCCTGCCGTCAACGCCCTCTGTGTAGACTCCTACCGGGCAGAAGGTAAGGCACGGTTTGTGCTTGCAGCGGTCGCAGATCTCGTGTTCCTTGATCCACAGGTGCGCGTTGTCCTCATCGATAAAGTACTTGAGCGTCATCAGAAGATCATCGACGAAGACGTCCGGTAGTGATGCCTTCTTCTCCTCTGAGAGCTCTTGGGCCTCAAATGCATCCCCTTGTTTCATAGCCATAATGATTTCACCATCCCATCACTGCGCGCGCCATCGAAAGGATGTCGCCGGCTGCTTGGAGCAGGGAGCGACGATCCGTCAGCGCGCCAACCATTCCCTTGAAAAGCTGTTTTTTCGGCTTGCCGTAAGCGGTGAAGAACTGCCCCAATGCCTCATTGACAAAATGGGGATAGACGTCCATAAAGGCCTCGTGGGACTCCAGGAACTGGGCGAAGCGCCGGTACTGTTTGAGGTCTTTCAGGATAAAGCCCTCGTCCAGCCGGTCTTTGTAGCGCGACATCACCCGCTCGCTGAACTCCCCACGGCTGTGAGCCTCCAAAGCGGTCTCGGCTGCGTGTTTCCCGGCCATGATGGCCATATTCGTGCCCTCCCAATGCAGGGCGTTGACCATGGACGCGGCGTCACCGGCAACCATTGCGCCTCCCGTGTAGAGCTTGGGCATCGCGCGGTAGCCTCCCTCCGGGATCAGGTGCGCCCCGTACTCGAGGATCTGTCCTCCCTCGATCAGGGGTTTGATCGCCGGATGGGTCAGATAGCGCTCTAACACATCATAAGGGCGGAGTCCGTACTCCGCGACGGCGTTGAGCATCATCCCCAATCCGATCGACACGCTCTCTTCGTTCGTGTAAACGAATCCCATGCCGGGCAATCCCAGGGAGACGTCGCCCAACACCGAGACCGCCAATCCTCGATCGTCGTCGTGCAGGCCGAATCGGGCGTTGATGGTCTCTTTTGGCAGGGAGATGACCTTCTTGAACGCCAGGGCGATGTGGGCGGGCTCCAGGTCGTGTTCGACGAGCCCCAGCTTCTGCGTCAAAAGATTATTGACGCCCTCACAGACGATGACGACCGGGGCGTAGACGTCACCCTGCGGGCGGTCCGTCTGGATGCCCACGACGCGCCCGTCTTCCTCCCGGATGAAATCGACGACGGTGGTTTTGGGAATGAGAAACGCTCCGGCCTCCTGGGCCTGTTCGGCCCACCAGAGGTCGAAATGGGCGCGCAGCGTGATAAACGCATCCGCCGGGTCCATTTTCTTCAGCTCCCCGCCCTGGACGGTCATCCGGGTAATCCCGTCCTCGGAGAGGAACCAGAAGCCGGCTTCGGTCACCGGGCGTTCGAAAGGTGGCCGACGATCCATATAATCGGGTAATACGTCCTCAATCGCGTGGGTATAAATCGCGCCCCCGAAGTAGTTCTTGCCTCCGGGTTTCTGCCCCCGTTCAACCAGCGCAACGTTCAGTCCCTCGCGCGCCATAACCATGGCGGCAGCAGACCCGGCTAGGCCTGCTCCGACCACGATGGCATCGAATTCAATTCGCTCGTGGGTCATACTACGGTCTCCTTGCGTGATCGGATCTCCTCAATCATTGCCGGTATCACCTGGAACAGATCGCCCACGATCCCGAGATCGGCGATCTCGAAAATAGGAGCGTTGGGGTCGGTGTTGATGGCGATGATAAAGTCGGAGTTCTGCATACCTACCTTGTGTTGGAGCGCACCTGAGATGCCGGCGGCGATATAGAGCTTGGGCCGCACGGTCTTGCCTGATTGTCCCACCTGATGCGCATAACTGATCCATCCCGCGTCGACACAAGGGCGGCTGGCTCCGACGACGCCCCCCAGCGCGTCCGCCAGGGATTGGATGATCTCAAAGCCTTCCGGTCCACCGAGGCCCCGCCCCCCGGAGACGATGACGTCGCTGTATTCGATGTCGAGGATCTCCTCTTTTTTGCGGATGAACTCCAGGATGCAGGTGAGAGCTCCCTCCTCGGTCAGGTCCATGGGAACGTGGACGATCTCACCCTCGGCCTCCGCTTTGTACGCCGGGGTGGGGAAGACGCGCGGTCGCACGCTCGACATCTGCGGCTCGTGCTTGCGGCAGACAATGGTCGCCATAATGTTACCGCCGAAGGCCGGTCGGGTGGCCAGCAGGAGCTTTTTATCGGCGCCCCGGACCTCTCCCATCTCGAGTTTGGTGCAGTCGGCGGTCAGCCCCGTGTGGAGTGACGTGGCCACGGCGCCGGCCAGGTCTCGACCGAGCGTGGTGGCCCCGATGAGGAAGACCTCCGGCTCGTGCTTTTCTGCGATAGCGACGATGCTTTCGTAGTAGGGGCAGTTGCGGTAATGCTCCAAGACCTCGTCGTCGACGACGTAGACGCGGTCGGCGCCGTACTTGATCGCCTCCTCGGCGATGGATTGAACGTTGTGTCCCAGCAGCACGCCCTCAACCTTCACGGCGTCACCGCTCGCGGCGGCTTCTTCTTGCACCTGTGAGGCGAGTTTCCGCGCTACCCCGAGCAACTCCCAGGATACCGGATGGACCTCCCCCTCGGTTTGCTCAATGAAGACCCAGAAGCGGCGGGTGCTCATGCGTCACCTCCTGACATATTCTCGAGAACGCCGGACGCTTTGATCATAGCTGCGGCTTTCCGAACGGCCTTATCCTGGCCCTCTTCCCGCACATTGATGATCTCGCCGGCTTCCGGTAAGGGGGGCGTATCCATCTGATAGACGATCGTCGGCGAGCCCCGGACGCCGAGGTTCCCTACGTCAAAATCGACCGGTTCCTCATCGGACCAGACCTCCGGCTCGTACTTGAGCGCCTTGATGAGGTCCGGCAGCGGCGCGTAAGGAATCTCCGCGATATCCTTTTCGCAGGTCAACAGGGCCGGCATCGGGACTTCGATGACCTCGGTCCAATTTTCGGTCCGGCGTTCGACGACGGCGGTTTCATCGTCGAGGTCGACGGCGCGCACGTTGACCGTATACGTGACGATCGGATAGTTTAGCCGGACTGCAACACCGGGGCCGACTTGCGCCGTGTCCCCGTCGATGGCTTGCTTGCCGAAAAAGATCAGATCGATGGGGTCCTCTTCGGCGACCGCCCGGATCACCTCTGCGAGTACGTAAGAGGTCGCCAGGGTGTCGGCGCCGGCGAATTTCCGACCCGAGATCAGAATGCCGCGATCGGCCCCCATCTCGATGGCCTCCTGCAGGGTCGCCTTGAATGAGGGCGGGCCCATAGAGACGACGGTGACCTTCCCGTTCAGTCGCCGCTTCCACTCGACGGCGGACGCCAGGGCGTGAGCGTCGTAGGGGTTCATAATGGCCGGCACCCCTTCCCGCACCAGGTTTCCCGTGTCGGGATCGATGCGGATATTGGTGGTGTCCGGCACTTGTTTAACTGCTACCAGGGCGTGAAACAAACTACACCTCCTCCGATGATAAATCTGTGACGATCAAATATCAGGAGTTAGCGTCCGAAGATCGAAAGGATCGATCTGCCGACCCTAACCCCTCATCCGTTCAACCTTGTTGCGGGCTCCGCGTGAACCGCTGGCTATAGATACCCCAGTTCCTCCGCTTCTCGCTTCAAATCATCGCGGAATTTCGGGTGTGCGATGCCGATCAGTGCTCGGGCGCGTTCGCGGATGGATTGGCCGTAGAGATTGACCGCGCCAAATTCGGTGACGATCCAATGGACGTGATTCCGCGACGTGACGACCCCGGCGCCGGGTTTGAGCATCGGGACGATCCGGCTCATCGCTTCTTGCTTGACCGTGCTCGGCAGGGCCAGGATCGGCACCCCCCCCTTGGAGCGGGATGCCCCATAGATGAAGTCCATCTGTCCGCCTACGCCGCTGTAGAGTTTTGCACCGATGCTGTCGGCGCAGACTTGACCGGTGAGATCGACCTCGATCGCGCCGTTAATGGCGACCTGGCGGTAGTTTCTGCCGACGACACATGGGTCGTTCACGTAATCCGTGCGGTGGAGTTCGACGATGGGATTGTGATCCAGCCAGCGGTAGAGTGCCTTGGAGCCCAGGACAAACCCGGCGATGACCTTGCCGGGATGCAGCGTCTTCTTGGCTCCGGTGATGACGCCTTTTTCGACGAGGTTCATCACGCCGTCGGAGAACAGCTCGGTGTGAATGCCCAGGTCCTTCTTGTGTTCGAGATAACCCAGGACGGAATCCGGAATGGCCCCGATACCCATCTGCAGCGTCGCCCCATCCGGGATGAGTTCCGCGATGTGTGTCGCGATCTGCTCGATGGTCTCGTCACTCTTCGTGGCGGCCATCGTGAATTCATCGAGCGGCTCGTCGACCTCGACGATATAGTCGAGATCGTTGACGTGGATAAACGTGTCCCCTTGAATATACGGCATCTGCCGGTTCACCTGCGCGACGATGCGGTCGGCGGATTCGGCGGGCGTCTTGGTCAGTCCCGTTTCGATGCTGAACGAGCAGAACCCGTGAGTGTCCGGCGGGGAGAGGTGCACAAAGGCGACGTCGACGGGCAGCAGCCCCGCTTGAAAAAGCGTGGGAAACTCCGAGAGGAGCACCGGCGTGAAGTCCGCCCGCTGATCCCAGACAGCCCGGCGCATATTGTGTCCGATGAACATCACGTTGGAGCGCAGGTGCCCCTCGAGCTCGGGGGCGCTCCAGGTCGCCGCCCCCACTGTCAGGGCCTGATCGATCTCGACATCTTCGACCTGGTGCGCATACGCCACAAGGGCATCCACCAGCCGTCTTGGAACGCTGCAATTGCCGGTCATAAAAATCCGGCAACCGGAGGTCACAGTCTTGGCGATGGCTTCTTCGGCGGTGGTGAGTTTTTCGCGATAGATGGGGTGCCAATCAGCGGTTCGATTCATAGATCGGATCCTTTAGCTCCTGTCGAAAGGGGACGACAGCTCCCCGATAATTTCGCCGTTTCGGATGACCATCCCACTGCGCAGTGCTTCATTCTGAGCGACTGCGGAGGCGGGGCCCATAGCCGCCACGTGCCGGATGTAGGAGAGCGCCGCGTTGTTGAAGGCGTGGGTTGACGTCCGGGGTACCGCCCCCGGCACGTTGGGGACGCAATAGTGAACCACGTCCTCCTCGACGAAGGTCGGGTCGTCGAAGGTGGTCGGACGGCTGGTCTCGGCACAGCCCCCATGATCGATGGCGAAATCGATGATCAGCGAGCCTTTGCGCATCGTCCGCAGCATGTCCCGCGTGATAATCACCGGTGCGCGCTTACCGGGATTGCGCACGGCGCCGATGACGACGTCCGCAAATCGCATCACGTGCGCGACGTTGAAGTCGTGGTCGATCATCGTGGTGATCCGTCCGTTGAACTCCCAGTCCAGCCCTCGCAGCCGTTCCAGCGACCGGCTCAACAGAAAGACCTTCGCTCCCAGGCCCATAAAGGCCCGCGCTGCGTTGCGTCCCAGCGTCCCGGACCCGAGGATGACTACCTCGCCCGCCGAAACACCGGGCACGCCGTTGAGCAGCACGCCCCGCCCCCCGTTGGGCCGCATCAGGTAGGTCCCCGCGATATAAGGGGCCATTCGACCTGCGACCTCACTGACCGGCTTGAGAATAGGGAAATCATATTTGCCTTTGGAGATCATCTCGTAGGCGATGGCGGTGACGCGCCGATCCTGGAGGGCTTTGACGTCTGCTTCTGCGATCTGTGTCAGCCCGAGGAAGCACATGAGCGCCTTTCCATTGGACATCCACTCGATCTCCTCGATCGTCGGCCGAAGCACCTTTAAGATCAGGGAGCTGCGTCCGTAGAGCTCCTCCCCGTCGTAGACCAGTGTCGCGCCCATCCGCTCGTAGTCGTAGTCATCAAAACCGGCGCCCAGCCCGGCTCCGCTCTCGACAAAGCATGAGTGACCATCTTTGATCAGTAACCCAACGCCGGATGGAGTTAACCCCACGCGCTCTTCACCGGGAAGCCTTTCCTTTGGAATGCCGATGTTCATCGCTGTACTCCTTTCCGATCCAGATCTAGGCGATCCGCTTCTATCCTGTTGATGCGTGCGCTGTTGGCCCAACGAGAGGATATCCAGGCAGGGGCCGTATCCTCCATCTTACAGATCCAGACATAGACCATAGGCCGTTTCCGTGATACCTATGGAAACGCAGAGACTCTTTAGGTGTTCGTGCCTGGACCCATAATGTAGCATTGTGCCCCTTGTGTCTTCAAGTGTCTACCCGCCCGTTCCTCTCTTACCATTTGTCATGGTATCGGCGATCGGTCATGCCATTCGGGCGACGCCATCGGCGGGACGGGTGATGTAGACCGTAGGTTGTTTGTCGTACTCGGCATGGTAGGCCTTGGTGAGGTGAGTTTCGACGTCAGGGACGGCGTCTTCGTCGACCAGCGCGACGATGCATCCGCCGAATCCTGCGCCGGTCAGGCGTGCTCCGTAGCATCCCTCCACCTCGGCAGCCGTCTCTACCAGCGTGTCGAGCTCGGGGATGCTGACCTCGTAGTCGTCCCGCAGACTCCGGTGCCCTTCGATCAGGAGCGCTCCCACGTCGGAGAGGCTGCCGCGGTAGAGTTTCCGGGAGACCTCCAGAACCCGCGCGTTTTCTGTGACCACGTGGCGGGCCCTGCGGTAGACGACGTCGCTCATTTCATCGCGGTGTGCCTCCAGGACGTCCATACTCACGTCGCGCAGTGCCTTGATCTCAGGGTTGTGGTTCTGAAGCACGCGGACCGCTTCCTCGCACTGCGAGCGGCGCGCGTTGTAGGCCGAGGTGGAGAGCGACCGGCGAACCATACTGTCTGCGACGACGACCGCGATCCCCTCGGGCATGGAGAAATATCCGCGCTCCAGGTCCCGGGCGTCGAGCATCATCGCATGCCCTTCCTTGCCGCAGGCGCTGATCATCTGGTCCATAATACCGCAGTTCACGCCCACGTATTCGTTCTCGGCCCTTTGGCAGAGCAGGGCCAGGTCGGAGCGTGAGATATCCAACCCACTCAACTGGTCCCACACGTAGGCAAATGCGACCTCGACGGCGGCTGAGGATGACAGTCCGGAGCCTACCGGTACGTCCGACGTCAGAACCGCGTTGAGCCCCACGAGTTTGTGGCCCGCGTCCTGCAGTGCCCACACGACCCCGGCGGGGTAGTCGGCCCACCCTCCCGGACTTGAGGGCGTTTCGACAACGGCAAAGGCTTTCTCGTCGTTGTTCATGTCGAGGGCGCGGATGGTGGCCCATGCATCCTCCCGGGGAGAGGCTGCGACCCAGGCCGCGCGATCGATGGCAATCGGTAAGACGAAGCCGTCGTTATAATCGGTGTGCTCGCCGATAAGATTGACCCGTCCCGGCGCCCGCACAATGATCTCCGGATACTCCTGAAACCGCGCGTGGTACGCACTCCGTGCCTTATCCTGTAAGTCCTGTGTGCTCATCTGTTCTGCCTCCCCATTAACCCGCTCGATCCGGACCCAATTCGCCCCCTCATTTATTGTCCGGGGACCCCGAAAAAGTCATCGTCGCTCGGCCCCATCCGTTTGACGCCGTCATGAACTTCAACACATAATTATAGTAGGTTCTCGTTAATTGCACCACCTTG
>CAYMAQ010000115.1:0-12058 GCA_964388385.1 uncultured Anaerolineales bacterium
ACTATCCTATACGCAGCGGAGGGTCCCGGGTTGCACCCCCGCTGTCTTTCCCAACTTGCCAACCGGACAGTCCGTGTTAAACTCTCACACTGCAAATCTCTTGACGAGGAGTTCGCATGCAGCCATCCGGTAAGTCCAAACAGCGGCAAGCCATTCTTGAACGACGAAATAAAGTTGGAGCCCTTTCGGTATCAAGCTGGATGTATGGCTTGATCCTGGCACTCTTGACAGCCAGTTTAGTCCTTCCAGCTGCCAATACCCTGGCCCATCCGCTCAGTCAGAATAACACCTGGACGATCACTTCGCCCGCAGAGGGGACGACGGTCAGTGGCGAGGTCACCATCCAGGGTACGGCGTCCCACGCAAACTTCGACTCCTACGGCGTTCTCTACGCGTCAGGACCGCGCCCGACCGCCGATTCGCAATGGGTCCCCATCGTCTTCGGCGTGGATAACCTGGTCGTCAACGGAACGTTGGCGACGTGGGATACCACAGAACTGCCCAACGGGCAGTACACCTTGGCGCTGGCGGTCTATGAGGAGGGCAATACCGAACCCAATCTGCACTTCACTAACAATATCACCGTGATGAATGAGGAAACGACGCCCACACCATCCCCTACTCCCGATGAGGTGGCAACCGAAGAACCGGTGACTGAGGAAGAAGCCCCGCCCGAGGTTGGCGAACCGCCCGCCGCTCCGACGATCGTGCAACCACCCACCGCAACCCCGCGCCCCACCCCTACTCTCTCCCCGGCGGTGACCGGGGATGAGGATGACGACGATGAGGACGGCGGCCTGATTCCGGAAGGTATCCTCTCCTTCGAGGCAGTCAAGGAGTCGTTCAAAGTCGGGGTGCAGCTGGCGTTCTTGATCTACGCTATCGGCATCCTCTACGTGCTGGCGAAGGCCGTCATCCGGTATTACCTCCGCCAGACTCGTAAGCACCCGACAACGCCGACAAACGAGGATCCTGGCCTGTGACCTCCTTTACACTCATCGCCGGCCTCGGAAACCCTGGATCGCGTTACGCCCGCAATCGGCACAATATCGGCTTTCAAGCCGTCGAATCCTTGGCCGAGGCCCACCGTATGGCCTTCAACAAATCAGAGCACGAAGCGCTGACCGCTCATGGGTATATCCGGGGCAACCGTGTCATTCTCGCTAAGCCCCAGACCTGGATGAACGACAGCGGCAAGGCAGTCGGCGCGCTGTCGCGCTTTTACAAAATCCCACCCGGACAGATCGTCGTGATCTATGATGATATGGATATCCCCCTTGGCACGGTCCGGTACCGCGCAGAGGGTAGCAGCGGAGGCCACCGTGGGCTTCAATCCGTGATCCGGCACCTGGGAACACAGGCTGTGCCCCGCCTGCGACTGGGCATTGGGCGCCCCCCAGGGCAGATGGATCCCGCGGCCTACGTGCTGCAGGACTTCTCCGAGGAGGAACAGGCGCTTGTTTGGGACGTCCAGCGCAAAGCGAGGGAGCTCGTCGAGGATTGGATAGACGGTCATCCAGTCTTCAATCAGGAAGGGATGACCTGGCGGATTGAGACGTCACCGGACTGAGTGACGCGGCCCACTATGGATCTGATCACAAATAGCTAAAGCGTTTCTGTGTTGCCATAGGCATCACGGAAAAGATTAGTCTTTTATGTTCGGATCTGTAACAGGCAACATCGACAGCTTCCGCCGTCTGACTTGCAGCAAGAGGAGATATGCCAAAGTCGACACCGGCCTCACTTCGCGGGCTCTTGACATGGATTGAGCAGCACCCGGCTTACCAAAAACTGAACAGGGACCTCTCAGCCGGATTGGAGATCCCTGCATATAATCTACTGTCACAGGCACAACCCGCGATCATTGCCGCACTCATCAAGTCACATCCCGAACCTGTCCTCGTAATCACACCTACGGTCGAGCAGGAACGTCGTCTTCAGGCTGCGCTTCGCTTGTGGATGAACGTCCCCTCGCGTCTGTTACCCTTTCCCGAGCCACCGGGTCTGCTCTATGAGCGGGTGCCCTGGCCTCCTGAGGTCATCACGGACCGCCTGGACGTACTCTCACGTTTGGTCAAAGGGCAAATCGACCGCCAGACCGAGAGGCCCGCGCCGGTCATCCTGACCTCAACGCGGGCTCTGATGCACCGCACCCTTCCTTATCGCCAGTTCCGCCGCGCCATCCGAAAGGTCTCCACGGGAGCCCAAGAGTCGCTTCAGGCTTTGACCCGTCACGCGCACAGCATCGGATACGAACCCGTCTCGATCGTGCAGGCACCGGGCCAGTTAAGTCAGCGCGGCGGGCTCCTGGACATCTTCCCACCGCAGTCCTCGCAGCCCTATCGTCTGGAGTTCTTTGGCGAGGAGATCGATACTATCCGCACCTTTGCACCTGAGACCCAACGTTCCACGGGCCGCAGCCGATCATTCTGGCTGACCCCCGTGCGGGAGGCCCTCCCCCGCGACAGCGAGCGTGCGCTCTCTGCACTTGATCAACTCATCGCCCAGAATCCACCGGAGGAGATTCGCGCGCGCCTTGAAGAGGATCGTGAGGCCCTCGCAACCCAAAGTCTCTCGGATACACTCGAGTTCTATATGCCCTATCTTTACGATGAAGTGGGAACGCTCTTCCACTACCTTCCGCCTGAAACCCTGACCGTCATTGTGGACGCCGAGCAACTGGCGATACGCTGGAGAGAACTCGAGAAAGAGGCAAAAGATCAGCGTGAAAACGCCGTGCGTGAGGGCACCCTGCTCCCGGATGCTCCGGTTCCTTACGTCATGTGGGAACGTATCGAGGCCCTGATCCAATCCAACCGCCCTCTCCAACTGACCGCGGGTGAGGAGGGACCGCTGGCCGAGATGCTGACGCCAGAACCGCACTTCGCAGGTCGCCTCCCCGAGACATTGGGCCGTATCCGGCAATGGGTCGGTCTTGGGGATCAGGTCGTGGTTGCCAGCCGCCAGGCGCCCCGGATGGCTGACTTATGGCAGGAGTTCAACGCCCCACCCGTCAAGACGCAACTCATCGAGACCCCGGATTCCCTGATTACCTTCGTCAAGGGGGCCGCAAACGGCGGTTGGCAATGGAACGGTCCGGCGGGGATCCGGCATCTGCTCACCGATGCCGAGATCTTCGGATGGCGCCCGCCGGAGCCGCGCCGCAGACCGCGCCGCCGGGCAACGGCGCCCGAGTATACGTTCGCCGACCTAGAGCCGGGCGACTACGTGGTTCACGAGGATTACGGCATCGGTGTTTTCCGGGGGCTTGTCACCCGCAGCTTCGACGAGATCGACCGTGAATACCTGCTGCTCGAATATGCAGCGCCGAGGGGCAAAGCCTGGACTCGCGAGGACAGTAGAGGGACCCCCGAAGCCCGCCGTGATAAGCTCTTCGTGCCCATCCATCAGGCCGATCGCCTGACCCGTTACGTTGGAACGGAGGGCCTGGGACCCAGGCTAAGCCGTTTGGGCACCGGTACCTGGGAACGGACAAAGGAACGGGTCCGTGAGGCCGCAGACACGCTCGCCGCAGAGCTCCTGGAGCTTTACGCTACCCGGCAGGTTGTGAAGGGCCATGCATTCGCCTCCGATTCCACGTGGCAAAAGGAACTGGAGGCCGCCTTCCCGTACGTGGAGACCCAGGATCAGGTCGACGCGATCGAAGCGGTCAAAAGCGATATGGAGCAACCCCAACCGATGGATCGGCTGATCTGCGGCGACGCCGGTTACGGAAAGACCGAAGTTGCCCTCAGGGCCGCATTCAAGGCGGTGATGGACAACAAACAGGTCGCGATGCTGGTGCCCACGACCGTCCTGGCCCAGCAGCACTACGAGACCTTCCTGGAGCGCCTGGCCCCGTTCCCGATCCACCTTGAGCTCCTCTCCCGATTCCGAACCGATGCAGAACAGGCGGAAGTGCTCGAAGAACTCCAAGAAGGGACCGTCGATATTGTCATCGGCACCCACCGATTGCTGCAGCGGGACGTCAGCTTCCAGGATTTAGGGCTGGTGATCATCGATGAGGAGCAACGTTTCGGCGTCGCTCACAAAGAGCAGCTCAAACAGATACGTACCGAAGTGGATGTCCTGACCCTGACCGCCACCCCCATTCCTCGGACCCTCTACATGGCCTTGACCGGCGTACGAGATATCAGCATCATCGAAACACCTCCCCAGGAGCGGTTACCTATCGCGACCTACGTGGGTCCCTATGACACGGACGTTGTCCGGCGCGCGATACAGCGAGAGGTCAATCGCGGTGGACAGGTCTTCTACGTTCACAATCGGGTCCGTTCCATTCAAAGCGTCGCGAGCAGGCTTGAGGCGCTGGTGCCCGAAACGGAAATCGCGGTGGCCCACGGTCAGATGCACGAGAAAATACTAAGCGATGTAATGGAGAAGTTCTCCTCGGGAGATGTCGACGTTCTGCTTGCCACGACCATTATCGAGAGCGGCCTCGACTATCCAAACGCCAACACCTTGATCGTTGAGCGGGCCGACCGCTTCGGATTAGCCCAGCTCTACCAGCTTCGAGGACGGATTGGACGGGGAAGCCAGCGGGGGTATGCCTATTTCTTCCATCCGAGGCGACGCACGACCGAGGAGTCCCAACAACGGCTGCTGGCGCTGCGCGAGACCACGAGTCAAGGGGGCGGCTTCACGGTGGCGCTCAGAGATCTGGAGATTCGCGGCGCGGGCGACCTGCTGGGCAAACAACAGCACGGACACGTCGCCGCCGTAGGATTTACACTCTATACGCGGATTCTGAACCGTGCCGTCCGTCAACTCAAGGCCAAACAGGCCGGCGAACCGCCGCCACCGGAGCCCATCGGCAGCATCACCCTCGAGCTTCCGTTGGCCGTAGGCCTACCGCCGGAGTACGTACCGGACGACAAGCTCCGTCTACAGCTTTACCGCCGGCTGGCCGAACTCGAAAATGCCGAGCAGATCGCCGAGTTGCACGAGGAACTGGAGGACCGCTTCGGCCCGCTGCCCGAGATGGCCGAGAATATGATCTATCAGCTCAACCTGAAGGTTCTCGCCCGGGATGCCAGAGTTGACAGCGTTGTCGTTAAAAACGGGCAAATTGCCATATACCCGCCGTGGCTTCCCAGGCTGGATCGGACGGAGGTCAGCCACCTGCGCCATCGACTGAGCGCGGAGGCCAGGGTCGGCCGACGAGGAATCTGGCTGCCGATTTCCTGGGAACAGAGGCAGTGGCAGGATAACCTAAAAAAGACCCTGGAAACGTTGGGGACCTGGGCGGAGGCCCATTACGGCAACTTGGACATAACTTCGCTGTAGAGCGCCTCGACCTGGCCTCCAAACACGGAGACCAGCGCAACCACCGCAATCGCAATAAGGACGAGGATCAAGCCATATTCCACCAATCCCTGACCTTCTTCTTCGGGCAGATAAATCATAGGACTCCTTCTCGGATTCTACTATCCTCTTTCTAACCTAAGAGTACGCGAAAGGTCGAACAGCGTCAATGGGAGATTAGTCCTGTATTCTCTTCGGATGGAGAGAGATAGGCGCCCAAATCCCTAGCAGATGCCCGTCATCCACAGAAGAAGCGATTGAAAACGAGGCCGGGATCGTTGGCAGAAATAGTATCCAGTCCTAACTTGATCGCTCTTGGATAGTCCCAGGCCAATCCACCACAACTGACCGGCATCCCCAAGCCGTGCGAGGCCTGAACCAAGAGTTCGCTGGTCAGATCCACGTTGGGTGCCACGATATCACAACCGGCATCGACCGTGTACCGCAGGGGATTGAGCAGCATAGACCAAATCCAGGATAGACCTGCAAGGCTTGGGAATCGCTCGACCCACCAGATCGCCCACGCTAATCCTCGGTTACGCGGCATCAACGGTCCGGCAGGAATATCCGGAGCGATGTTCTTGAGTTGTGCCAGAGCTTGGCGTTGATAGGAGATCGTGACCACCTGCTCGCGAATGCCCGCTCGATCAATGATCTCCAGCACAGACGGTACCAGCCATGGATGAAAACTGCCATAGGGATCGAACTTGAACTCCAGCATCAAGCCGATGCGTCCCTTGGCCCACGTCGCGAGCTCCCAGAGCGTCGGGATCTGCGTCCCGAGGTAGCGCTCGTCGAACCATCCACCAGCATCGAGAGCCTGCAGCTCCACCTTGGTCATCTCGGCGACCCGCCCCGATCCATCGGTCGTTCGATCGACGGTGGCATCGTGAAATATCATCACCTCACCATCCGCCGAGAGCCGGACGTCAGCCTCAACGATATCAGCCCCATCCTGAAAGGCCTGTTCGAAAGAGGGCATCGTGTTCTCCGGCGCCACGCTACAGGCACCTCGATGTCCCACCAGCAATGGAAAACTACCGGGGGTCCGCAACAAAGCCATACTCATCGCAATTTTAGTCCTCAGCTTCGACCATCAGGGCAGCCAAGCTCTCGTCATAGGGTGGATAAGCGATCCCCCGCTCTGTGATAATCGCCGTGATGTAATGTGCCGGGGTGATGTCAAACGCCGGATTGGCAATCGGCGATCCCTTCGGTGTGATACGACATGAGAGTGCGTGGGAGACCTCACTGTCGGGACGAGACTCGATCTCTATCTCGTCCCCGGTGAGGACGTCCATATCTATCGTGCTCGTCGGCCCGACCACATAAAACGGCACATCGTGAGCGTGGGCAGCCAACGCGAGGCTGTATGTGCCGATCTTGTTGGCGGTATCGCCGTTGGCCGCCACCCGATCGCATCCGACGACGCAGAGATCGACCCCCGCCGTTCGCATCATATGCGCTGCGGCACCATCCACGATCACCGTATGGGGAACTCCCCACTGCTGAAGTTCCCACGCCGTCAATCGCCCCCCCTGTAAACGAGGGCGCGTCTCATCCACGTAGGCGTGGATATCCTTACCTGCTTGATGCGCTGTGATAATCACACCCAACGCAGTCCCAATACCTCCGGTCGCCAGCGGACCGGTATTGCAGTGATGGACGAAAGTCGCCCCCTTGGGAACGAGAGGGAGTGCGTTTTGCCCAATCTGCTCGTTGGAGCGTTCCTCGAACGCCTGGATTGCGCGTGCCTCATCGAGGACAACGGCCCTCATCCCATCGACCGTCTCGATCTTGGGATCGGACACACGTTTCATAATTCTCTTCAACGCCCAGGAAAGATTGACCGCCGTCGGTCGCGCAGCGTTCAGAACGTCTGCCGCCGACTTCAAGTCCTCTCGTAAGGCAGCGACCTGGGTCGCGTCGCTCTGCCGGGCAGCCAGCACCATACCATACGCCGCTGTGATCCCAATCGCCGGCGCACCTCGTACCACCATCGAACGAATGGCGTCCGCCACATCCTCGTAGTCATCATACGTCACATACGTCAATTCGCCCGGCAGCGCCCGCTGATCGATCAAACGGAGCTCATTCTCATCCCATGCAACAGCCCGATAAGCAGCCATACCTTCACCTCATTTTTTACTCGTAAATCGAGTTCATCTTTCACCGATGTTTATCCCTGTCAGGATCGAACACAATTCCCTTACCCCACAGTCTCAAAGATGCCAAAACTTTGCCCATCTATTGCTGATGGAATCCAAGGAAGGAGCTTCGAATCTCAGGTACGATAGGCCTTACCATCAGACAAAAACACCTTGCCGTGGTAGGTGATCGTGTTATAATGGCCGCGTTGCCCCTGTAGTTCAAGCGGATAGAACGCAGACCTCCTAAGTCTGTTATCCCCGTTCGAGTCGGGGCAGGGGTACTGGATAATTCCGAATAACATTTCTATCCTCACCATCTGCTTACAACCCCGAAGAAGATCAGCCGAGGAACCATCCCATAATCTCCGGCCCCCAGATCAAGGTGATTCCTGCGCCCAGCACAATAAAGGGGCCGTAAGGGATCGCAGTTTGCAGTGAAGCATCCCGGCGTCCGATCAGGACTCCCAATGCCCCCACCCCACCGAGGACAAACGCGACCACCAGAGTCTCGATGATCACCGGAAACCCGACGGCGGCGCCGGCGTAGGTCGCAAGCGTCATATCCCCCTCTCCCAATGCGCCCTCCCCAAAAAGCGCCGTCCCGAGCCAGACCAGAAGCCGGAAGACGGCGAAACCGATGAACGCGCCGGATACAGTGTACCACCATTTCCACATGCCCAATCTGGGCAGCGCCGGTCCAAAGAGCGTACCGAGGACCAGCATAATCCCGATAGAGGGCAGCATGATAAGATTGGGGATCCGCTTGGTCTCCAAGTCAGTGACCATCACCATAGCCAGCGGCAGAAGCGCCAGCAGAGCGTAGAGCACGCGGAGCGTCAGCCCAAAGCGCCACCCCAAAAGTGCCCACGTGACCATCACAAAAAGCTCGCCCCCCAGACGGGCCGAACGCACCGGCCGGTCGCAAGCCCCGCAGCGGCGATGACCTGCCAGATGGGCGACGATCGCGCTCCACTGAAGTGGCTCGTAGGGTTGAGTACAATAAGGACATTGAGGCTGACGGAGGGCACGTTCGGTCATAATGGCCTCTGCACTGTGCACGGCAACCACGCCTACCACCCATCCGAGTACGCCCAAGATCAAAGCCATAAGGATCACGTCGTCAACTCCTCACACACCGTGCATCCTTTCCGTTGAAAAGTGTCATAGGGCTCCATCCAAAATCCCTCCCATGCAACTACAAACACCGATCGGCGTAAGCATCCGGTACGATCAATTGCCCATCAATGCGGTTCAAACTGATGATCGTCCGATCCGGAAAGAGGCGCCTTATCTCCCGGACGTAGAGCCCAGGATTGAGCTCGCCTACCACAATCCGTGAGACATCGGTCGCTACCCGACGCAGATCGCTTTCAGGCACCGGCCACAGGCTTTTCACCACCGCCGTAGAAACCCGCTTGCCTTCCCGACGGGCCCGCACCGCACCTTCCCGCATCGAGCCTGCGGCCGTGCCAAAGGAGATCAAGAGCGTCGATGCCCCCGGTTGGACATCCACCTCAACCCGCCCCAGCGCATCGCGGTGATCCATAATCTTCTCCCAAAGCTGGCGATTGAGCTGCTCGATCTCGGCCGGATCCTTGGTGATCATTCCGTTCACATCGTGGGTCGAACCCGTAAAACGAACGGGTCTATCACTGCCGAACGGCGTCCAAGGAGCATCCGGTGCCTTGTCGTCCAAGGATAGGAATGGCGCCTCCACAGTCCCGCGCATCAGGTTAAGTTCCTTATCGGTCAACACGATCACCGGGCATCTGAAACGCGTGGCAAGCCGGAACGCCTCAAAGGTAAGCGATTCGCAGTCTGCGACCGTCGCAGGGGCCAGGACAATCAGTGGATATCCCCCACTCTGGCCCCATCGCACGAATTGGACGTCCCCCTGTCCCACGGTCGTTGCACCACCCGTGGAGGGGCCGAGGCGCTGAACGTCCACAATCACCAGCGGAAGCTGGGCCATAATTGCAAGCCCGATCGTCTCGCTGTAGAGGCTCATGCCCGGACCGCTCGTCGCAGTGAGGGGAAGCCGGCCGGCGGCAGCAGCACCCACACACATCCCAATCGATGCAATCTCGTCCTCACCCTGAATCGCAATCCCGCCCGCGGAGGGCAGATCCCGCATCATCTGGATCAGAATCGGTGTCGCGGGTGTGATAGGATAACCCGCGAAGAAGTTGCATCCGGCCGCGATGGCACCACGGACAATCGCCTCCGCCCCACTGATCACCTCACGGGTCGGGCACCCAGACTTATCGATCAAGATGTCCAACCGTCGGAGTCGTTGGTTGATGGGATGACGCGTTTCGTAGAGTCTGCTCGCATCTTATCTCTCGAACGTAATATCCTTTGTGCTGCGGACTACCTGTCCGGCATAGAGCCACGAGACCTGTCGAAGCGTCATCGCCTGATCGAACGGGTTGAGCGCGCTGATGCCATCGGCCGGCATCACGACGTTAAGCCAGCGCAAGCCCGCTGACGCCGCCGTGTGGAGAACACAGATGTTCGCAACCGTACCGACGATCACTACATTCTTGACCTCCCAGATTCGAGTCAAGAAGTGATCAAGCCACGTCCCGTAGAATCCATCGTAGCGATTCTTCTCACAGATCAGATCGTCGGACTCGGGCATAAGCTCCTCGACAAACTCCCGCCCCCACGTGCCGAGAAGACAGTGTTCGGGCCAAATGTCGAACTCGGGATCACCCTCAACTGCGGTATCCTGCGTATAGGCGATACGCACATCAGCCTCACGGGCCGACTTGAGAAGATATTGGATGTTCGGAATCGTCTCGACCGCGTCCTCGACGACCAGGTTGCCATTGGGTTTCACAAAGTCATTCTGCATATCGACCACGACAACCGCAGTCTCGTCAGCCTTTAAATTAACCGCTTCCTTAACCTCAATCTCAGGGATTGCAACCGTACCGCTTGGAACCGACGTAGCCATTATGAACCTCCCTTATCCTTTATAGAATTCGATCACTTATGATCAATGTGCCTCTTTAATCAATGTCTGTTTAAGATCCCAAAGCCCCTGGGTCAGTGAGACGTGATAGCGATGCGGGTTCATAATGCGTCGCACACCCGGATGAAGATTTGCCATATCGGCCTCACGCCGATCTCGCATCTCTTCAATAGATGGCAGATCATAAACTAATTGGCCCTCAGTGAGGATATCGACCAGGAGTGGCTCGATGTGAGCAATCTCATCCTGGGCCAGTGTGCGCTGCGTCGTATGCTCGGTTGGATGGCGCAGCACCACTTCATCCATCGTCCGGGGATCCTCATCATCCAGACTGAGAAGGTCGGCAATTGCGTGCTCCTCCTGATCGTAAATCCGCCAGACATACTTGTGTCCTGGATTAGGAATCTTTGCAGGGGTCTCCGAAACCTTGATGGCGGGCTGCCAGTCACCGTTATCGCGAACCGCCACCAGTTTGTAAACTCCGTTCAGGGCTGAAGATCCTTCCGAAGTAATCAGCCGGGTGCCGACCCCATAGACCAGCCGCTCGATAAGATGATCGGGGTCAACGTCATAGCGAGGCGCCTCATCCTGAATCTGGGTGATGATCTGCATAATCACCAACTCATCCAGATTACTGGAGAGAACAATGCTCACGTCCGGGAAACCGGCCTCGTTGAGCATGTGCGCAGCCTGAATACTGAGATACGCAAGATCGCCGGAGTCCAACCGTATCCCCATCGGCTCGTGTCCCTTTTTTCGCAGTTCCTCGAAGACTTTAATCGCGTTGGGAACCCCGCTTTCCAGGGTATCCACCGTATCCACCAACAACAAGCAATTATCGGGATAGACCTCGGCGTAAGCACGGAACGCGTCCAGTTCCTCCCCCCCCAGGGCCATAAAAACCTGAACCATACTATGAGCGTGAGTCCCTTTGGGTGGATATCCAAGAGCGTGGGAAATCCCGACATTAGAGCTAAAATCAGCCCCACCGATCAAAGCCGCACGAGCGCCGGCGTTAGCCGCCCGCTCGTGAGCCCGCCGCAAGCCAAACTCCAACAGCAGCTGCCCACGACCACTATCGTGGATTCGGGCGGCTTTGGTCGCCACGAGAATCGGATAGTTCAGATGGTTGAGCAGTGAGGTCTCCAGGATTTGGGCCATCGCCAACGGCCCCTGAACCACGTTTATGGGCACATTGGGATGAATCACCCGACCTTCGGGGATGGATCGAAGCGTGATCGCGTCAAACGACCCATTTAAACGAAGCCATTGGAGAAAATCCTCATCAAAAATGGGCTTACCGGTGCGACCCGTCTGCCCCCGAAGCTGCTCGATATCCTCATCCCGAAAATGGACCGACTGCATCCAATCGAGGAGCCACTCAAGACCTGCGTTGATGCAATATCCAGCCTGGTGAGAACCATAATCGGGATTGCTTCGGTAAATGTGATCAAACTGGGCCATTCTCTCGTGTAAGCCCATACGGAAGTAGAGTTGAGCCATCGTCAACTGATACTGATCGGTGAGGAGGATTCCCTCTGCAAGTGAGCGTGCTGAAACATCCATTCAGTTTCGCCCCTTTCTAAGATCAACTTTATCTTTATCA
>CAYMAQ010000116.1:0-11871 GCA_964388385.1 uncultured Anaerolineales bacterium
CTGGCCCCGAATAAACACCGGGATACTCCATTTGGATAAGAATCTGGGCAAACACATTGTTAATCCTCTGCCCCAACAACGTAACAGTGAGGAGAACAGCCACCGCAATCAACACGAGGATAAACGCGTACTCCACCAACCCCTGGCCTTTTTGTCGAGAGGAAATGCTTAATTTCATCGCGCCCCCTTCAACGGATTTCATTAGACGACAGCATCATAGAGAGATTCGAGTTTCTCATTGAACAGCCGGGCGTCAGTTGAGAGTTTCAGCCGCCACGTTCTGAGATATACGCCGTACCCCCTGATGCGCATTTTTATCTCGGATACAATCCCTGGCTACATTATAATCCAGCTTCTCCTCTTTCGCAAATTAAAATTTAACCATATTCAAAGCCGGCAAAAACGGGGATCTAGTACTAAAGGGCTAAAATCGTCGTTGGGAAAACCAGGAACACAGCCCGCTGAAACCGCGCAAATCTCTGGGAGCTTTGAGAAATTTGCGATAGCTATCCAAGCGTGATACAATGCGTTCAAGTGAGTGTAAGAGGCTCCAGACGCCGCAGTGCGAAAATGTGGGGAACGCGACGTCTTTTAATCACGAAATCAATCGACCCAGAATTGGAAAGATGACGGACGACAGTAGATGAAACCGAAATCCTCAGCACAGGAGTTGGCGAACATCCCCCCTGACAACACCTCACTCGGCGAACGGAATGTCGACCCGGTCCGCCGATGGATGATTCTTGTCGCCACTGCCCTTCTCAACGTGTTGATTCTTTGGATCCTCGCCGACGCATTCGATGGTATCGGTGCAGATCATCCCCTTAGCCTGATTCTAGCAGCGACCCTTCCGATGCTGCTATTTATCGTAGCCCTGACCGGAGCGCAATTGATTGCCAACCGTGGGCATCGGGGTCTGCTCAGCGCAGCCGCCAGACAAGCCATAACAGAGATCCAGGATACAGCTTCTCATTCCAGCGAGCGAGGCGACATCTTTTTGATCCTCGAACAAGCGATCCGGGCCTCCTTGGATCCTCGAAAGATAGAGTTGGCAATCTATCACCCCGGGATCCATGCCTACCAGCTATCCTCAGGCATCAATCTCTCGCATTCCGATCCCTGGGTCACCTGGATCCTCAAACAACCGGACGGCATACCTCTCAAAATCCCAAGCGGCGAGCTTCCTCCGGTGGTATCCGAGGAAATTAGCACATTCCGGGATCGAGAGATGCGGGTGGTCCTTCCCCTGGGCATTCAGGGATGGATTACCCTGAGTCCTAGCGGGGATAGAGAAGAGGTAACCGACGACGCGATGCAGTTCCTCGCGACCTTGGGACCTCCGGCAATTGCGGGATTGGAACGCACGTCATTGGTCGAAATTCAGGAGAAACGCTCGGCAGAGCTCCAAGCTCTCCATTGGATTGCCCAGGCTATCAGCTTCGACACGACCTTGGATAATCTCCTGGAGTTGATCTACACCCAGATCAGCCGGGTGATGACGCTACCCAACTTCTACGTTGCACAGAAAGACCCGGAGACCGGACGGATGGGCTTCGCATTCTACATCGAGGATGGAGAGCGAAGATATCCGGACGATACGTGGGCAGACGATGAAAGGCTGACGGGTATCATCATGAAAAACGCAAGATCCCTTCGCACCGGCGACTACCGCAATGCGTGCGAAACACACGGACTTGAACCGTCCGGACCGCGGATTACCAAGGCCTGGATGGGCACGCCCCTCAATGCAGGAGATCGAAGTGTGGGCGTGATGGTCGCGTCGACGTTCGATGCCGATCAGCAATTCACCTCAGAAGATGAGGATTTCTTTATCACGGTCGGTGCCTACACGGGCGCGCTTCTCGAGCGCCACACGCTTTACGCCCAATTGGAATCCCGGGCAAGTCAACTCGATACCTTGAATGAGATTGCGATGCTATTGGCCTCGAGCCTCGATCTTGACGAGGTCCTGGAGCTCGTCGTCGAAAGCGCCGCGAGACTCATCAATGCCGAGGCGGGGTCGCTGCTCTTACTGGATGATGATACCGGCGATCTGGTCTTCCAGATCACCAACGGACCCGCAGGAAAGGAACTCATTGGAATGCATATCCCGGCGGGGCGCGGTATCGCCGGAGCAGCATTCACCGAGAACCACCCGGTGATCAGCCAGAACACGAGCCAGGATAAGCGCTGGTATGCGAGCTTTGATGAACAGTCCGAGTTTGTCACCGAATCGGTCCTGGCCGTCCCGCTGAACGCTCGAGGACGGAGTATCGGCGTTCTCGAGGTGATCAACAAAAAGAGTCACCATCCGTTTAGCGAGGATGACGCGGAGGTGCTCCAGGCATTCGCGTCGCAGGCGGCTATTGCTATTGAGAATGCTCAGCTCTTCACGACTACAGACCAAGCACTGCAAGCTCGACTGGAGGAGTTGACAACTCTCCAACATATCGACCGGCAGCTCAACGCAACGCTCGATTACAATCAGGTGATGGACCAGACACTCGCCTGGGCGATGCGGATCACGGATGCTACGGCAGGCGCGATCGCCGCGATTCAAGAATCCGAGGAAGGAACCCGAGGGTTGCGCTTCCTCGCGCAAAGAGGCTACACTCAGGAGGATCTGCTGACCGAAACCGCCGAGGTGCTCTGGCCTTTGAATAGAGGACTGATCGGTCAAACCGTGATTCGAGGCACGACCCAGCAAGTGAACAGCACTCCGAGCGATATGCAGGATCACGCAGGAGACTCCGAACGGCGGGCGCAGTTGACGGTGCCCATCAAAAGGGAGAGCCGTGTGATCGGCGTAGTCGCGCTGGAATCCGAACGGGCGCGCAGCTTTGTCTCGGAGAACGTCGCATTTGTCGAACGATTGGCGGACCACGCCGCCATCGCGATCGACAACGCCAGGCTTTTCAAACGCGTCCAGGACGCGAACGAGGCCAAGACCAATTTCATCTCATTCGTCTCACACGAGCTGAAGCAACCGATGACCTCCATCACAGGATACTCGGATCTGCTGATCAAGGGTGTGGGAGGCGAACTCAACGCGCAACAAGAGCAGTTCATCCGGGTAATCCGCAATAATACGGACCGGATGAACCGTATTGTCCAGGATTTGCTTGATATCTCACAGATCGAATCCGGACGCCTGAAGCTGGAAATTGGCCCGGTCATGCCTGAAGAGGTAGTCAGTGAGGCTGTGCAGGCCTTTGAACAGGAGATAGCCGCCAAATCGCAGGATCTGGAGGTCATTATCGAGAACGATTTACCCACCGTGCCCGGAGATCGACAACGCTTGATCCAGGTATTGACTAACCTGGTGAGCAATGCGAACAAATACACCCCTGAGAACGGACAGATCACCCTGAAAGTCGACACCCAAGCGAGCCAAGGACAGACGTCCGTCAGGTGGTCGGTGCGGGACACGGGTATTGGGATGACAGAGGAAGAACGCAATCAGCTCTTCACCAAGTATTTCCGATCGCAGCGCGATGCAGTCCGAAGCGTCCCAGGCACCGGCCTTGGATTGGTCATCACCCAGAGTATTATCCAAATGCACGGGGGGCGGGTTAACGTCGAGAGCGAACTCCATCAGGGCAGTACGTTCAGCTTCACCGTCCCTATCTCGCCGGGATAGCTTCCGACCGTATGAGTAACCGGGCGTCACCTCCTTGCACAACAAACAGAATGAACCTCTCAAGCATCTGCGTTTTGTACTACAAGCAGTGCGCTGTATAATGAAAGAAACATCCACCCTGTTATCCGAGGAGTGAAACGTCAATGCCGAAACCACGCATTCTCATAATCGAAGATGACGAAGAAGCCCGAACAATGTATGGCATCATGCTCCGCAGTTGGGGCTATGACGTGTCGGAAGCGACTACAGGCGAAGAAGGTATTCGAGCAGCCCGTCGCCACATTCCGGATTTAATTCTCCTGGATATTATGATGCCCAACGTGGATGGATACGAGGTCTGCAAAGCACTTCGAAGCGACCCCCGTTTTCATCAGGTCCCGATCCTTTTTTTGACCGCACTTGACGCGACGAACGACCGTATCAAAGGCTACACCATCGGCGGGGATGATTTCATCACCAAGAGCCAGGTCGATTATAAGGAGCTGGGAGTCCGTATCAAAGCCGCGCTCAACCGCACAGAGCGATTCCAGGAACCTGCAGATGACAACCGGAAAGGGCTCGTGATCGGAATGATGTCGCTGCGAGGTGGTGTCGGGGTCAGCACGCTAGCGCTCAATATCGCCCAGTACGCCACTACCGCCAGTGAACAACCGGTGATGCTTATCGATCTCTCGTTGCCTGTCGGCAGCGTCAGCTTATGGAGTGGTGTCTCCGGGCCGCGCCACACGGTGAGGCTGCTCTCACGCCCAGCCTCCGAGATTGATATCCATCGCATCCAAGATTTCAGCTTAGAGAATATGTACGGTTCTTCTTTCATTCCCGGGCCCCCTACCCTGACGGATTACAGTGGCATCCGTGTTCGGGCCGTGGAGCAAATGCTCTATGTGCTCCGCGAGGAGGGATACATTGTCATCTTGGATCTGGGCCGCGCGACACTTCCCCTGCTATGGAACGTGCCCAAGCAGTGCGATTGGGTCACAGTGATCACCTCCGGGGATTCAACCGCCCGATCGCTGGCGACCGCAGCCCTGAACTCCCTCTCGAAATACGAGGTGGACTCAAGCTCGGTGTTACTCGTCTATAACGACTACACCGACGAGCAGCCGACGGACATAGCAATCGGGCTGCCGCGCACACCGGACGTCTTTATACCTCATATCAAGGACTTCAACGAAATAGAGGAAGTCACCCCACTGGCCTATTTTTGGTCGATTCTCGCCTCAAAATCTGCGGAACGCGAAACGGGGGCGAGTGGATCTTACGTCTCCGATGTTTTATCTGGATAGGTTCAACACACGCTAGGTTCATCTTACGAATGGAGGAATAGAATATGGAATTTAAGACGGATGTTCGCTATATGGATACTCACGAATGGGCCCGTCAAGAGGATGACGAGATTGTGGTCGGCATCTCCGATTACGCACAGAGCACGCTATCCGACATCGTCTACGTGGAACTCCCCGAGGTAGGGGACGCATTGGACAAAGGGGATATGATGTGTGTCGTGGAGTCGGTGAAGGCTGCCGGTGACGTCTACGCGCCGATGAGTGGCGAGGTCGTCGCGGTGAATGAGACGCTGGAGGACTCCCCGGAACTCGTCAATGAGGACCCCTTCGGTGAAGGTTGGCTGGCCCGCATCAAGCCCAACGACATGGGCGAATGGGATGAGTTGCTGGATGTTGATGCATACAAAGAGATCGTTGAAGAGGAACAGGCAGGATAGGCACCCTCAACCACGATGTGATGAGAGCCCGCTCAGGCGGGCTTTCATAGTCTCAAGGAGTTCAGCAATGGTTTATACCCCGCACACAAAAGAAGAACGGCAGCATATGCTCGATACGATTGGCGTCGATCGATTGACCGATCTCTTCGCAGATATCCCGAGCGAGCACCGCTACCCGGCCCTCGATCTACCGGAGCCGGTATCGGAGGCGGAGATCCTGCGAGAAATGCGTTCGCTCGCAAACCTCAACCTCACCGCGGAACAGACCCCCACTTTTCTGGGTGCAGGTGCCTACCGGCACTGGGTACCCAGCGTCGTCGACCACGTGATACGCCGGGGTGAGTTCGCGACGGCCTACACACCCTATCAGGCGGAGGTCAGCCAGGGCACGCTCCAGGCGATCTTTGAATACCAGAGTATGATCTGCGATTTGACAGCGATGGACGTTACCAACGCGAGTCATTACGACGGTGCAACCGCCGCGGCAGAAGCCGTCGTTCAAGCCTATAACGTCTTCCGGGGTAAACGTCGTAAGGTCATCGTCTCCCCGACCCTGCATCCCCATTATCGAGAGGTTATCCGCACCTATACCCAGGGCATGGGACTTGACATCGTAGGAGCCGACGGGGAACCGGAGACCTCTCTCGCCAAGCTGGTAGAACAGGTGGATAAGAAAACCGCCTGTCTCATCGTCCAGAGCCCCAACTTCCTGGGACAGATGGAGGCGTTAGAGACGATCAAAGAGGACATAGCATCTCGGGACGCCCGTGCGTTATTAGCGGTCGTCACGAATCCGATCAGTCTCGGGCTCTTCACCCCCCCGGGCGCTTACGGCGCGGACATCGTCCTGGGGGAAGGACAGCCACTCGGCCTGGGCTTGAATTATGGCGGACCGTACCTGGGATTCTATGCCACCCGAGACAAGCACGTTCGTCAGATTTCGGGAAGGCTGGTGGGCAAGACCGTCGATGTGGAAGGCAAGGAAGGGTTTGTGATGACCTTGACCACCCGCGAACAGCACATCCGGCGCGAGCGTGCGACCTCCAATATCTGCACCAACCAGGGCCTGATGGCCCTCGCCGCCACCGTCTATCTCTCGGCCCTGGGAAAACACGGGCTGCGAGAGGTCGCTGAACTCAATTATCACAAGGCCCATTACGCGGCAGACCGGATCGAGGCAGTGCCCGGTTTCACCGTCGATAGGAGCCGACCTTTCTTTAACGAGTTCGTCGTCCGATGCCCGGGCCCGATCCGGGAGATCAACCACTTCCTTCTGAATAAGACGGACAACGGACCGATCATCGGAGGTTACGATCTGGGCCAGACCTACCCGACGTTGGATCGCGCGATGCTCGTCGCCGTCACCGAGATGAACACCCGGGCGGAGATCGATCATCTGAGTGAAGCGTTGGAAGCCTACGCGAACGACGTCGAGATACAAGGAGGCAGCAAATGAGCGAACCCATCATCTATGCGTTAGGATCTCCCGGACGTCAAGGGGTCCGTCCGCCGGCTCTGGATGTGCCGAAAAGCGACCTCCCGGACTCGCTGGTGCGTGCGGACCTACCTCTGCCGGAAGTCAGCGAGATCGATGTGGTCCGGCACTTTACCCGCCTATCACACCTGAACTACGCGATCGACATCGGTATGTATCCTCTGGGCTCATGCACGATGAAGTACAATCCCAAGATCAATGAAGTGACGGCCCGGCTCCCGGGATTTGCCGGGCTGCATCCCTATCAGGATGAGGCAACCGTCCAGGGTGCGCTCACCCTTATGTACCGGATGCAGACATACCTCGAAAAGATCAGCGGCTTCGCCGGCATGACGGTCCAGCCGGCAGCCGGCGCACAGGGCGAACTCGTCGGTGTCCTGATTATGCGCAAGGTCCAGCAGGATCGCGGTGAGACCCAACGCGATACCATCCTGATCCCGGACTCGGCGCACGGCACTAATCCCGCCTCCACGAGCATGAGCGGGCTGCGGGTCGTCGAGCTGCCCTCCGACGAGCGCGGCAACGTCGACCTTGATGCGCTGCGAGAGCAGGCTTGCGACCGAATCGTCGGGTTTATGATCACCAATCCCAACACTCTCGGTCTCTTTGAGGAGCACATCGAGGAAGTCACCGAAATCGTCCATGGGTGCGGCGGATTAGTCTATGGGGACGGCGCCAACATGAACGCCCTGGTCGGCGTGATGAAACCGGCGGACGTCGGGATTGATGTGATGCACTTCAATCTGCACAAGACGTTCAGCACGCCCCATGGCGGCGGCGGACCCGGGGCTGGGCCTGTCGGCGTCGTGGAAGATCTGATCGAGTATCTGCCCGATCCCGTGGTGGTGCGCGACGAGAACACGGACAGCGGCACTCCCACGTACCGATTCCATACCCCGGGAAGGACCATCGGTCGGGTCAAGGGCTTCTGGGGGCAATTTGGTGTGCTGGTACGAGCCTATACCTACATCCGGATGCTCGGGGCCGAAGGGCTGCGCGACGTCGCCGAATACGCCGTGCTCAATGCCAATTATATGCGCAGCCGCATCGCCGGTGTCTACCGCGTCCCCTACAACCGGATCTGCAAACACGAGTTCGTTGCTGAGGGCCGCTTCAAGGATGCGCCCGACGTCAATGCCCTGGACATCAGCAAGCGTCTGATCGATTACGGGCTCCACCCGCCGACCAACTACTTCCCGCTGATCGTGCACGACGCCTTGATGATCGAGCCAACCGAGACGGAGAGCGTGCAATCCCTGGATCAATATATCGAGGCCCTGCTGGCTATCGCCGAGGAGGCGAAGACCACGCCGGACCTGCTGCACGAGGCGCCTCACGATGCCCCGGTACGACGCTTGGATGAAGTGAAGGCAGCGCGAGAGCCGCACCTCCGTTACGAACACGAATGACCCCATAAGCATAGGGTAAGCACACGAGGTTCAGGGCCGGCATTGAGATCGCCGGCCCTATCTTGTGGGACTGCAGCAGGTCGTGTTGCTTCACCCGTCATTGAGGGAGCTTCTGGATAACCCGGTGCAACACCCTTGATCTTTTAGTGCAAGTGCAGTTAGGACTCAAAGCCCCTTTTTAGCGATATGAGCCTTGGCTAAGGGGGTATTTGGCACCGAAACCGTCCCTAAAACGCGAGGACGAAGATGCCCGTCAGGGTACTTTGAGCCTTTTCGGCCAACTGCGATCGTCCTACTTGATCCTTGAGCTATACTGGATTCTGAGTATCGCGGTGGTATAATGAATGACCGAATTGTAGATGATCATGGATCACGAGCACGGATCGCGGCGCACGGTCACGTATGCCCCTAACGAAGTCGTCGAAGGTAGAAGGTAAAGGATTCCGATGAGCACAGACAGAGGCAATCACCAGGAGAGCCACGTATCCACCGAGGAGATCCTCACCGAAGCCCAGCGTCGGATCGAAACGCGCAACGATCATGAGCCCCCTCAAAATCAGCGCGCGGTGGCGGAGACGCTCAACCGAGGAGTCTACTGGCTGGCGCAGCACTGGGTCGGGTTCTTCAACGGGCTGATCCTGCTCTACGCAGGCGGAGCCTTGTTGGCGCCGGTCTTTTTCAAGATCGGGATGCCGGCATTGGGTCACGCGCTGCACGCCTTCTACGGGCCCTTCTGCCACCAATACCCGTTCCGCTCCTGGTTCCTTTTTGGCCCCCAGGCCGCCCGACCTCTCCAGGAGGCGATTCCCGTCCAGGCGATGAACCAACTCGGCAGCGTGGTCGGCAACCCGGACATCGGTTATAAAACGGCGTTCTGCCAGCGGGATATCGCGATTTATGGGATGATGTGGCTGGCAGGGGTCATCTACAAGCCGCTCAGCAAGAAAATCAAGACCCCGCCGCTCCCGTTTTGGCTCTTTTTCCTCTTCGGCATTATGCCGATGATGCTGGATGGCGGGATCCAGTGGATCTCGTACGCCATCTGGCAGTTCATTCCGGGCGTGCTGGAGCAGCCGTTTGAAACGATCCCGCTGATGCGGACGCTCACCGGCGCGCTCTTCGGCCTCGGGGTGATCGCCGTGATCTATCCGTATATGAACGAGTATTTTGAAGAGGTCCGTACGACCCTTGAGGCAAAGTACAACTGGCATAGAAAAGCTCAGGGTCTGTAAAAGAACAAGTTCCCGCGCCGATGCACCTTTTCGGGCATCTACGACCCACGGGACGGGAGATGGGAGCGTTATGGACGGGATGTTATCGTTATGCAGGCTCTTAGTATTGGTCCGGTTCTGCAGTCTCGATCATCATCACGTAAGTATGGAACGAGCATATACGGAGGAGATACTGGCATTATGACCCCACCTATTGATCCTACGCTGCTGGAAATTGGGCCCTTTGCGATCCACTGGTACGGCATTCTCGTGGTGACCGGCATTCTTCTGGGCGCGCGGGTTGCGAGCTATCTCGCAGAGCGGGCCGGACGGGATCCGGAGATGGTCTGGGATATGCTCCTGGTCGCCGTCATCGGCGGGATCATCGGGGCCCGCATCGAATACGTCGTCACCCCCCCGCACTGGGCCTACTATCGAGAGAACCTGGCCCAGGCTTTCTATATCTGGGAGGGCGGTCTGCGCATCTACGGCGCTATCGTCGGGGGGGGACTGGGCGTGGTCCTCTACGCCGCGATGGCCAAAGTCAACCCGCTGATGCTGCTGGACTTCGGCGCGCCGGGCATGGCTATCGGCCACGCGATCGGTCGCTGGGGCAATTTCATCAACTACGAGCTCTACGGCCCGCCCACCGATCTCCCCTGGGGCCTCCACATCCCGCCCCAGTACCGGGTGCGCCCCTACCACGACCTGTCGACCTACCCACCCGACATGCGCTTCCACCCGGCGTTTCTCTACGAGTCGTTGGCTAACCTGGCGCTATGCCTGGGACTGATCGCCCTCGCGGAGCGATTCCGGGATCAGATCAAACCGGGCAGCGTGACCGTTGCGTATCTCATCGGCTATTCCATCATCCGCTTCTTCATGGACACCATGCGCACAGACGGCACCAACGCCCAGCCGCTGGCGGTGGTCTTCATTCTCCTGGGCATCGCCTTCTTCATCATCCAGTACGGGCCCTGGAGGAGACAGACCCCGGCGACGTCGTAACGAGCGATGATGAGAGAAGAATCGCGCAAACGTCCGGATATCCTGCTGCTCGTCCTCGACACGCTGCGTGCCGACCGATTATCCTGCTACGGACATCCGACGGAGACCTCGCCCCACCTGGATGCCTTCGCCGAAACCGGCACCCGTTTTGAGCGGGCGATCTCGCCGGCCCAGTGGACGATCCCGGCCCACGGTTCGCTCTTCAGCGGCGAGTATCCCACCACGCACGGGACGACGCAGATCACCCATAAGCACGCCGTGGAGCACCCCACCCTGGCAGAACACCTCACCCGGGCGGGATATCAGACGGTGGGCTTCTGCAACAACCCGCTGCTGGGCGTCGTGGAGAACGACCTGGACCGCGGCTTCGGCGCATTCTACAACTACGGCGGCGTGCTGCCCGCCCGTCCCACCGAGGTCCAGGGGCGGATCGGATGGCTGGGCGCGCTGATTCGCCCGCTTCGCAAGCTGGTCGGCCGCCTCAACGCGCCGATCCAGGCGGCCTTCACCCAACAGGAGTGGCTCCTGAACATCGCGATGCAGCCGCGCCTCGTCGCGCTCTGGGAGCGTCACATCAACTTCAAAGGGAACACCGAGCGGTCCCTGCGGGATCTCCTGGGCTACCTGCGCTACCATCAGCAGCGCGAGGACCGGCAGCCACTCTTCGTCTACCTCAACCTGATGGAGACCCACCTGCCCTACGAACCGCCCAAGCCGTTCGTCCGCAAACACGCCCCCATCATGGACGACCCCGAGGCGCGCGAATTCATGGACGCCTACAACCGGCGGTCCTACGATTGGATCACGCCGATCATCAAACCCTTCTCGGAACTGGAACACGAAACGCTGAACACGATGTACAACGCCGAGGTCGCCTACGAGGACCACATGCTGGGACCGCTGCTGAACTATCTCAACACCCCGGAGATCCGGGAGGACACCCTGGTGATCCTCACCTCCGACCACGGCGAAGGACTGGATCACCACGGCTACGTCGGGCACTCGCTGGTCACCTACGAGGACCTGATCCGGGTGCCGCTGATCCTGCGCTACCCGCCCGATTACCCGGCGGGCGGCGAGGTCGACGCGCCCGTCTCCACGCGGCGCATCTTCCACACCGTCCTCGAGGCCGCCGGGCTCCATCCCGAGGCGGACGATTCGAACCTCAGCCTGCAGCGAGCCCTCGACGCACCCAAGGACGAAGCGGTCCTGCATGAGACGGTCTGGAGCGAGGCCGTCGCGCCCCTGACCATGGTCAAGCTGATGGAGAAGCAGAACCCCGAGGCCATCGACCGGTTCCGATGCCGCGACACGCGGCGCGCCATCTACGAGGGCGTCAAGAAGCTCATCACGGTCGGGGACGAGCCGTCCGAGCTTTTCGACGT
>CAYMAQ010000117.1:0-11735 GCA_964388385.1 uncultured Anaerolineales bacterium
GATAGTCAACAAGCGGAGTCCGCTTCTCAGGCGATCCTTCTCGATTTGTTGCCCTGATACGAAGGGGGGCGAAGGGTCCAATGCCATGAAAAGAGACGGGGCCCATAAAAGGCGACCCCGCCTCGAAGCGTCGTTCAGCGCACCAGCAACACCGGAACGTCCACCCCCTCCAGCAGCGTGATCAACGACGCTTCCTCTTCGATAAGCGACACGCTTGCCGGCACGATGAGCGTCCCACCATGGACTTGATGGATCGCATCAACAAGCCTCATAACGCTGGACTCGCTCAACACGTGAAAGCGAACCATCACATCGTGCTCCTGCAATTCCTCCCGCACCACATCTCGCAGCGTTCGAACGCCACGCCCGTCGTCGGCGATCAACAGTACCTCGAGCGGAAGCGTCTGAGTCTCCGTGAAGCGCGAGGCCGCGTGCAGGGCCTTACGCGCCCGAAGCGAACCATCAAAGACCACCAGGAACGGCTCGCGCAGGGCAGCGCCCCGGTGCAAAATCAGCGTCATCTCGGGGACATCCTGGCAGCAGACAAACCGGGCCGTCGAGCCAAAGTGAAGCCGCCCGGCCTGAGACCAACCGGACCGCCCCACGATCAACATATCCGCCTCTTGCGCCTCAGAGCGGATCGCCCGATTAATCCTGTCCCGCACGACGCGGAAGGCAGCCTGCACGGCAGCCCGGTGAGACCGAGTCTGAAATCGGCGGCGGATCTGCCTGACCCGGGCCCGGTACTTCCGCTCCATTTCCTCATAAGACATGGACCGACTCCGGCCCGAATATCCCCCCACCTCACGCGCGAAGGGAATCCTAGCTATACGCAGGGCCTCAACGTCCTCCACGTACAACCCCAGCAACTCCGCCTCAAATCGGGCCGCCATCTGCAATGCCGCCTCCAACGCGGCTTCGCTGTGCGGGGAAGCATCCAGCGCTACCACAATCCGACGGATTATCGGAGATTGCTCTCGTTCATTCACACTTCGTCCTCCTCAGCGGAGGGGGCCTCGAATGCCTGACGCCGCTCCGCCATCGCCTTCAATCGCTTAAGTACTCGACCGTTAATACTATCCTCAGGATATTCACCGTCCTCATCGGGTTCGCCCGCAGGCTCACCGGTCAGGATCTCGATACCCTGATCGACCGTCTCAACAGCATAAATATGGAACTGCCCTTCTTCGACAGCCTCAACGATATCCTGCCGGAGCATCAGATGCTTCACATGGGATGCCGAAACCAGCCCCCCCTGATCCCCGGTCACCCCGCGGCCCTCAAAGATATCGTAGACCCCCTCGTTCTTCTCATTGCCCCCGCCAATGGCCTGAACCCGCCCGTGCTGATTGACCGAGCCGGTTACCGCCAAGGACTGCTTGATCGGGACTTCGGATATAGCCGAAAGCAACGTGTAGAGCTCGGCCGAGGACGCGCTGTCCCCGTCCACCCCACCGTAGGACTGCTCGAATACCAGACTGGCGGAGAGTGAGAGCGGGTTCGAGCGCGCGTACCGACCGCTCAAGAAACCCGTCAAAATCATCACGCCCTTGGAGTGCAAGGGTCCGCCCAGCTCCACCTCGCGCTCGATGTCGACGACCTGCCCTTTACCCAATCGTATGCGACCCGTGATCCGGGTAGGACGGCCAAACATATAGTTACCCAACGACATCACGGACAAACCGTTGATCTGTCCGACCTCTTCACCCTCGGTGTCGATCAGGAGTGTATCCCGCAGGATATTTTCCTGGACGCGCTCACGCACCCGGTCGAGGCGGTAGATCTGCTGATCAATGGCCTTTTGAACATCGACCGCGCTTACCACATCCTGGCCGTTCTGTCCCGTCCAATAAGCAGCTTCACTGAGAAGATCGGTGAGATCGCGCATATGCGTGCTCATCTTCTCCGCATCTCCGACCATCCGAGCACTGCGCTCGATCACACGACCAACCGCACCCCGATCGAAGTCTGGCAGATCCTCTCGCTGAATCAAGGTCGCGATGAGCCGCGCATACAGATCCTGATTCTCTGGATCGCGGTCCATCTGCTCACTGAAGTCCGCAGCTACCTTGAAGAGATCGGCGAAATCCGGATCGAGTTGGTGCAGCAGGTAATAGAGCAATCGGTCGCCGAACAGGGCTACTTTCACGTCCAAGGGTATCGCTTCGGGCTCGAGAGAGACGGTGCTGATCAGGCTCAACTGTTGTCCCAACGACTCAATCTTGATCTCCTCACCGCGCAGGACCCGCTTCAGACCCTCCCAGGCATAGGGCTGCGTCAGCACCTTTCGCACGTCCAGGATCAGATATCCACCATTGGCCCGATGAAGGGCTCCGGATTTGATCAGAGAGAAATCCGTGGTCAACGCCCCCATCTGGGCTCGATGCTCCACGCGGCCGATCAAGTTCTGATACGTGGGATTGTCCTCGTAGACGACCGGTGCCCCTTCCGTCTCGCTGTGATCGATAAGCACGTTGACCTCATAACGACGCAACTGAGGATGCCGCTCCCCCGTCATCGCCTCCATCATCCGCTGCTGTTGATTGTTATCCGAGGACGGCAGGAAATCCTCAGCATTCTCGACGACGTCTTCCTGCACCTGATCGAGGTGATCGACAACCTCGGGGATATCGGAGTATTTCTCGCGCAGCTCGTCGATCAATGCGCCCACGGCGAAGTCAGCCATCTCGCGGTTGAGCTCATCGAGCTCCTCCCGCATCTCCCGCTGCCAACTCGGCACCTGTTGAAGAATCTGCTGGATCTCCTCCTGCAGCGCCTCGACTTTTTGCTGGATCTCCTCCTGTTCTTCCTCGGAGAGCTGCTGAATCTCCTCCCCGGACAACACCTCCCCCTTCCGCACCGGCGCGACGGCGATGCCGCCGGGCGTCCGAATCAAGGCCATATTCTCTTCCTGGGCCCGCTCCTGGAGCTCCTCAAACGCTTCTGACTGGCGCTCCCGAAAACGCTGTGTGATCGACTGGCGGCGGGTCTGATATTCCTCACTCTCAAAGGCCGCCGACAGAGCCGTGCGAAGTTCCTCGATCAAGTTCTCCATGTCATCCCGGAAGACGATTCCCTTCCCGGGGGGGAACTCTATCGCCCTTGGTTTATGGGCCTGTTCGAAATTGTGGACATAACACCAATCCGATGGGGTCTCGCCCTCCTCTGCGCGGGATTCAAAGAACCTTCGCACCAATCCGCGCTTATCCAAACCGGAGGATCCCAACGCATAGATGTTATATCCTGACTTCTTTATCCCCATCCCGAATTGAATCGCATCCGCAGCCCGGGATTGTCCAATAACATCCTCAAGCACTTCCAGATCATCGGTCGTCTCGAAATCGAGTTGCTCGAAATCTGTACGCTTATATAACTTCGATGGCTCCAATCGATAGCGCTCGACGGTCATTATGACGCCTCCTTATGATGAAAACTTTGTGGGAAACAGGTTTCTGCACTTTGTCAAAGCGCGGCCTTATCTGAGCCGTTGTCAAAGCTCAATCGCCGACTTTATAGCCCAGTTTACTACGATGATAGCATGGGCATGACACGAATTCAAGAGATAACCTTCTTCCCTATGACGGTAATTCTGCCCACGTCTCCACGGAAGCTCGAACTTTAACATACACTGGCGCAGCACAAACTCCAACTTCGAGAGACTCTTCATCCGCACCTGTAGTATCCACTGAAATGAGGATGACTGCGGATGGATCAAGATAGCGGCGGGGTTGAGATGAGTTGGCAAAGTTGGGTCTGCGATAGGATAAACGGTGGGATACTTCAGAACTATTGACCCAGCGGGTGCGATCTCTTATACTTCATAGTGCCATCAGGAGACGAGTCAATAATCAAAGGAATCGTCCTCACCCGGCAGCGCAGGACCTTTCGTTCATTCATTACAGATCCGGACATAAAACACTAAATTTTTCCGTGATGCCCCGTGATGCCCATGGAAACGCAGAAACGCTTTAGTTATTTATGATCAGATCCATAAGGTGTATATCCAGGATGGAGCCAATGTGACCTCTGATAGCAGCCACCGCGATAATCCTGAATTCGTCCAGCAGCTTTTAGACGCAGAAATCGCTCTGCGCAAGCAGGGCAGTGACCTCCCGCCCGAGCTTCGAGACTTACCCTCGCTGCTCAGCGACGTAAGGTTCGCGCTCGACGGGGAGCGTCCGCCTGCCCAGAAGCTCACCGCTCAACTCGAAACCACCCAACACGAGGCAGAGAAAACCCAGACGCTGCTTCATACCCTGATCGACAGCCTGCCTATCGGCGTGACGATCGCCGATGAAGACGGTCAGATTATCATGACCAACGAGGCCGGTATTGGGATCCTCGGGGGAAAGCCAACAGGCAACGCTCAAAATCCGCAGACGCCCTATACAGTCCACCGATTAAGCGGTATCCGGGTGCCCCCCGAGCGTATGCCCCTCTTCAAAAGCATGGAGACCGGTGAGACCTGGACCGGCGAGGAATACCGGATTCGCAGAGCGGATGGCGCCGAGCGGGTGGTGCTCACAGCAGCAAAACCCGTCAAAAACGGGGATGGGGACGTCGTGAGTGGCCTGACAGTTTTTCAGGACATCACCGAGAGGAAACAAAACGAGGAAGCGGTTCAACGATATGCCGACCGGCTTCAGATCCTGAGGGAGGTGGATCGGGCCATTCTCTCGGCTCATCCCCTCGTTCCCATCGCCCAACTGGCGCTTCCCCCCTTATCCAAGCTCCTGCCGTGTGTACGGGCCAGCATGATTCTCTTGGACAGGGAAACCCGCACACTCCAGGAGAAAATCATTCGGATTGGTGAGAAAGCCCTTACCCCATCCGTCGAGCCCATCGATGTGACAGCCGCGTGGCAGACGGTCATCGAGGAGATGGAACGTGGACGCCCCTATTTTATCGAGAACATTCATACTGCAGAACAGGACGACCCCCTGTCAACGCAGTGGTCCAGCCGAGCCATCCACGCGCATCTTTACCAACCCATTCGAATTCGCGCCGAGCTGATCGGGACTCTGTGCCTCGGTCTGAGCGTGCCCGGCCCGTTATCCCCGGACCAACACGAGTTCGTCAGGGAATTGGCCAATCAATTAGCCGTCGCGATCCGTCAAGCCCGCCTCTACGAGGCCATCCAACGTCACACCGACGAATTGGAGGACCGGGTAGCCCAACGGACCCGCGCCCTGCGTATCAGCGAGGCCCGATTTCGGGCCATCTTCGAGGAGGCGCCGGTCGGCATCGCGCTTCTCAACGACGAGAAGCGCATCATTCAGAGCAATGCGAAACTGCAGTCGATGCTCGCACGCGACGAGGCGTCGCTAGAAGGAACCGGGTTTTGTGACTACCTCCATCACGAGGACGTCGATGACCTACGAGCCCAATGTCTCGGACTTCTGGGAGGGAAGACCGAAGCCAGCCGTTTGGAATGCCGTCTGGTGCGGGCGAAGGGGGGTAAATTGTGGACCCGAATCACCGGCACGCTCGTGGGAGAGAGACTCGATCGACCCAACCTGACACTGGTGATGGTCGAGGATATCACGGAGGAACGTGAAGCGAGGTTTACTCTCGTTCAAACCGAAAAACTTGCGCTTACCGGTCGGCTGGCGACGTCGCTGGCCCATGAGATCAATAATCCCCTGCAAACGGTCATCGGATGCCTGGGCCTTGCCCAAGAGGCAAAGGGGCAGGATGAGAACATCGACCTCTATCTGAAGATAGCCTCCCAGGAGCTCAGGCGGGCTGCGAATATCGTCACCCGCCTGCGGGACCTCAATTATCGATCGACGGCGCAGGAAAAGGAATCCATCGACGTGCGAGAGGTCATCCGACAGGTCCTGTTGATCACGAGCAGGCAGTACGAAGAGCACGGCATCACCGTGCATACGGACCTTGACACCGACGTGCCGCGCATTCACGCGGTGCCGGATCGGCTGCAGCAGGTGTTTCTTAACCTCACGCTCAACGCGATGGACGCTATGCCGAATGGGGGGACGCTCAAGGTCAGGGCCTTGCCGCTCATAGCCCCAGAGGGAGTCAGAGTCGTATTCGAAGACAGCGGCCTCGGCATCGCTCCGGAGGACCAGGATCATATGTTCGAGGCATTTCAAACCACGAAATCCGACGGTCTGGGACTGGGCCTCTTTATCAGCCAATCCATCATTGAAGATCACGGAGGAACCATCGAAGTCAGCAGCCAGCCGGATGAGGGCAGCACCTTTACAATTAAGCTCCCGGCCTGATGAGGGATCCGCTCATTGAGATCCCTGGGCTTACCAGCCCCTGGGCCTGGGAGGCCCATAGGCCTCCTTAGCGCTCGGGGCGTTTCAAGGCCCTCAGGGTCAACGCAACTCCAACTTTTCCAACGCGCCTCGGAAACAACCCCAACGATTTCCACCGGCTGGAAAGGCCAACGTATGCTAC
The DNA here is from genome assembly GCA_964388385.1 of uncultured Anaerolineales bacterium. GTDB lineage: Bacteria > Chloroflexota > Anaerolineae > B4-G1 > SLSP01 > PWVB01. Next base: position 6,427 of record CAYMAQ010000117.1, read on the forward strand.
GATAGACTTAGATGTAAATGTGAAGAGATGCCCGCGATATACGGGAGGCAGTCAACACCGCGTCTCTGGATCTGAATTCAGCCCTCGCGTTGTTATGTTAAGTCAATTATTTGTTTTCCATTATAATATGGAAGAACGTTGTTTACGGATTCAGTTACACCAATCATAAAGGAGATTGTTCAACGTGCCTAAGATGAAAACCCATAAAGCTACGTCAAAACGTTTCCGCCGCACGAAGGGCGGAAAGGGCAAACTGATGCGAACGCGTGCAGGTCAATCCCATTTTCGCCGCAAGCGCCGCAAGTCGCGCAAGCGCAAGTTCTACCAGCTGACGGAGGTCGAAAACGACGGACTCCGAGAGCGCGTGCGCAATCTGGTGCCGGGGATAGGCGGGCTCGACGTGCGACACGATCAGGAGCCGTACGTGCCCAAGGCCGAGCGTGAAGAGAACCAAGACGAAGAGCGTGAGAGTTAAAGAGCATATCTATGACCCTATTACAGCGACGTGACATACGCACATTAGCTGGGGCGCATGAAGAGGGAGCACTTTCCCTCTTTATGCCCACCCACCGGGCAAGTGATGAGATCGAACAGGATCCGATCCTGCTCAAAAACCTGATCGACCAGGCCGAGGAAGAGCTGCAAGCGCAGGGAATCGGAGTTGCGACGATCGACGAGATCCTCGAACCGATTCGAGCGCTGGTCCCCAATCGTCTGTTTTGGGAGTATCAGTGGGACGGTCTGGCTATCTTCCGAACGACGGATGAGACCTATCTCTACCGGCTGCCGCTCGACTTCGAGCCATTGGTTGTTGCCGCCGAACGGTTTCACCTGAAGCCGCTTTTACCCCTGGTCTTTGAAAACGAGCGATTCTATCTGCTATCGCTGGATCACGAAGCGATGAAGATCTACCAGGGCTCGCGATTCGCGATGAGCCAGTTAGAGCTTCAGGACGTGCCCCAAGGTCTCGCCGATTTTTTGGAGCCGGAGCTGCGAGAACAGCACCTGCAATTTCACACGAGCACGATTACACCGGGGGGAGAGGGCTCCCGACCAGCTGCCTATCGCGGTACCGGAACGGACGGCTCGCGACCGGCGGTCTTTCACGGTCACGGTGCCATTGAAATTCAGGAGGAGGACAGGCTCATCCCTTATTTCCAACAGGTCGATGCGGGGGTCCAGGAACTGCTGGATGGCGAGACGGCGTCTCTCATCCTGGCGGGCGTCGAGTACCTGCTGCCGATATATCGACAGGTCAACAGCTATCCGCATCTCGCGGAGGAGGGCATTCCCGTCGACCCGGATGCCCTGGATGAAAAGGAACTCCACAATCGAGCGTGGGAGATCGTCGAACCGCACCTTGAGGCGGATCGTGAGGAAGCCGAGAATCGCTATCTCTCCCTTAAAGGATCGGGCAGCGAGCAGGTGGCGGAAGACGCACAGACCATCGTGCCGGCGGCTTTTTACAAGCGCGTCGACCTGCTTTTCGTCCCGCTGAACACCCAGGTTTGGGGAACCTTTGAGCGCACGCAAGAAGGGCCCGGCGCCGTGGAGATCCACGACGAACGCCAACCTGGCGATGAAGATCTGTTGAACGTTGCCGCCGTTCACGCGATGTTCAATGGCGCGGAAGTGTATGCAGTCGAACCCAGTCAGGTGCCCGGCGACGGACCGCTGGCTGCGGTGCTCCGTTATTGATCGCCGATTCCAGCACAAGAGTGCATCGGTCGTGCGCGACCTAGTGGAAATCCAATACAGAGTGCGACTCGAAGGACGAGAAAGGAGATACCATGAGTGAGGCATCTTATGAAGCTATTGCGGATCTACCGGATACGATAAGGGACGTGCTGCCTGAGGACGCTCAGCACATCTACCTGGAAGCCTATCAGAGGTCCTGGGAGACCTATAAAGAGGGGCAGGGCGGGGAGATGGGCCGCGAAGCTGTCGCGCATCGGGATGGATGGAACGCGGTGAAGCGCGAGTACGTCAAGGACGAGGGGACCGGAAAGTGGTACAAAGAGGGTGAGATGCCCGAGGACGAAGAACAAGAGGAGGACACCGGTCTGGTGGACGCGGTCAAATCCGTGTTCGAGAGCGAGGAGTGAGGCCTTACACCGGTCAGAATCGTCGTCAGCGCTTATCACAAAACACCGAGGGAGCTCCTGAGGTTGAGGGGACAGCGTCAACGCTGCTCGACAGCGTGCTGTGGACATAGGAGTTCCCGGATTTTTTGTCTCAACCACCAGGAGGCAGTCAAGCGATGACCCTCCGCATCACCCGCGAAGCTGCCGAGAGACCCAAACGCCGCAAGAAGACGCAACCCCCGCCATCGGCAGAGGAAGAGCGCCTGCGCGACAAAAAAAACACCGCAGCCGGATCAAAGAGATGCGGAAACCTCCGCGTGAGTATCGCTGCTGAAGATAGAAAAAGACGCAAAAAAGGAAACCGTTATGAATCGTACCCGTTTGTATTATCTGCTGTTGTTCGTCCTGGGGGTGCTGCTGGTGGGATGCCGAAAACCTCAGAACTACGGCAAAGCCCAACCCCTGGTCGAGATGGCAGTCGAGGATCTCAACGATCGATTGGACATCTCCCAGAAAAAGATTACCGTTGTGAAAGTTGAAGCGACGGAGTTCAGCGACACCAGCTTAGGCGTGCCAAAGCCGGGCGAGTCGTATGCCCAGGTTATCACTCCCGGTTACATTATCGTACTCGAGGTCAACGGTGATCACTATGTCTATCATGCGGCGGATGACCGTGTCGTGCTTGTGCCGGAAAACTGAGGATGGAGCATACACAAATCAGAGGCCCGATGATGTTCGCTCCTTCCCGGAAGATGGACCGGATAGAGGGTTAGTATGAAAGCGTGGATCGAGAGCCTCAAAGCCACCGCCACGGAGATTCTCAATAGGGTCCGAGACGTGTATTATGATCTCAATGATCGCACCGGGGGGGTCCCCCAAATAGTACGCAGGACTTTGAGAAACTTCTCCGGCAACCGCAGCTCTCAAGCGGCTGCGGGATTGGCATTTTATATTTTCTTTTCGCTCTTTCCTCTCATGCTCGTTCTCGTCGCTGTGGCGAGTTCCTTTCTGCGCGAAGAAGCGGCATTCCGCCGAGCGGTCGAATTCATCTCCCAAGCTATCCCCGTTTCTAGGCAGCTCATCGCACGCAATCTTGAGACCGCTCTGGAACGACGCACGACGGTAGGGAGCATCGGGTTTGTCAGTGCCCTATGGTCGGCGACGAATGCCTTTGCAACGCTGACCCAACACATCAACCGGGCCTGGGAGCAGGCGCAGGCCCCCGGTTTTCTGAAGAAACGGCTGCTTGGATTGGCGATGGTCGGCACTTTGGTGCTGATTCTGCTGCTTTCTATGACCGCCACGACCGCCCTGCAGTTCATGCCAGCGTCCATTGAGCTGCCGTTCGGGGAGATCAATCTGTTCGATCAGAAATTTTGGCAGATCGGCACCCGGGTTTCCACACCCGTGCTCACGATGCTCTTGCTCGTAAACCTCTACCGGTGGGTGCCCGACACGGACGTGGCGTGGCGCTCGGCCCTCTGGGCCGGCGGCATCGCGACCGTGGGATGGGAGGTCATCCGGGTCGGATTCACATCCTTCCTCAAGTCCGGGCTCCTGCGCTACGATCTGGTCTATGGCTCGCTGGCGACGGTGGTCGCTTTACAGTTCTGGATTTATCTCGGATCCATCATCCTGCTGTTCGGCGCCCACCTGAGCGAAGCGATCCAACACACACGTGAGGTTTCATGACGAAAGCCCACGCCTTTGCAGTCCTCAACCCGGTCGCCGGCACCACCGATCCAGACCGCCTGGAGCGGCGCATCATCCAGCGTTTTGAATCCGCCGGATGGACGGTCGAAATCTATCGCACCCACGAGGGCGAAGAGGTTTCTGAGGTTGTCAGGGAGGCGGTCAAAAGGGAACCGGACATGGTGATCGCCGTGGGCGGAGATGGCACAGCTTCGCAGGTAGCCGATGGCCTGGTCGGCACGCAGGTCCCCCTCGGTCTCATCCCGGCGGGTACCGGCAACGTGCTGGCCCGCGATCTGGAAATTCCGTTGATGGCACCGCGGGCAATACGCCTGCTCGTCGGCCCGCATAAAACACGGAATATTGACGCGCTGCGGTTCAAGAATCGTCATTTTCTTCTGAACGTCAGCATCGGAACAAGCGCTGCCGCAATGCACGATACGAAACGAGATGAAAAGCGGCATTTCGGCTTTTTAGCCTACGTTTGGATCGGCATCCGGAAGTTGTTGGGGGTCCAACCGGCGCACTTCTCGCTGCAGGTCGATGGCCGAACGCATCAGGCCAACGCCTCGGACGTCATCATCGCCAACAGCGACATCATTGGAATTCCAGCATTGAGCCTGGGTGACGAAATATCGATGGATGACGGAAAAATGGGCATCTGTATCATCCGGGCGCGGACGGCTTGGGATTACGTCAGGCTGATTGGGGACGCGCTGCTGGGTCGACCTCAAAAGGATCCCCGCTATCATTGTCTGACCGCAAGAGAACGGGTCACTGTGAGCAGCGCTCCCCCACTCCCGATCCAGGGTGATGGCGATCCGATGGGCCACGGCGATCTGGACGTCACCATCATTCCCCAAGCCCTCAAGGTCATCGTGGGAAAACCTCAACCGCAAATCCGGATCAACCTCCCCACCGGAGATGAGATCGTCTCCGCGCTCTCCCCCGACACACGTGAAGAGTAAAGCGGCTGAAACCGGACTTCAAACCGACGATCGTCGACCGGCGTCCATGAAGGCCCGGATATTCCCCAAAGGCGTCTCCGGCGGCAGGTCACAGCCGGTGCTCAGTCTATTCTACCGTTGTACGAAAGTCCATCGGCGCATCTAAGCTGAGGCCGTCAGCCCCGGTTTCGCACATCGCATTCACATAGTGCGTTTGCTCAGCCAGGACCTCAAGTCAGTCCCGGCGGCGGTCGTCCTTCTCATCCTTCACGAAGATATTGAGCACCACGCTGACCACGCTCACGATAAGCGCCCCCCAGAAAGCAGGCCAAAAACCGTCGACGTAGAACCCGACCTCAAAGAGACGATTGGCAAGGCTTGAGGCCAAAAGCAGTGTGATCGCGTTGATGACCCATGTGAAGAGACCCAACGTCAACAGGATCAGCGGGCACGTCAACAGCTTAAGCAAGGGACGGATCAACGCATTGACAAGACTGAGAATGATCGCCATCGCAGCATAAACAACCCAACCACGGCTGTCGGAAGCTTCGATACCGGGGACAGTCCACTCTGCGACGAACAACGA
>CAYMAQ010000118.1:0-9690 GCA_964388385.1 uncultured Anaerolineales bacterium
CCGGCGCTGCCCGCCACCACGCCCACCGGCTGTCCGCCCAGCCCCTCGAGCCCCTCGACCGGGTTGGCCTCCAGCGAGAAGAGGCTGACCCCGTCATCCAGGATGGGAATGGAGAAGTCCCATCCCAGCTCCCGACCTCGGGTGTGGACCCACACCCCGGTCAGCACATCGACCTCCCCCTGGGCCAGGCGGGTGGTCGCATCGGCCTCGGTCACCGGCACGTAGGTGACGGCCTCCCGGCTGCCGAACCAGAGCTCCGCCAGGCGCTCCAAGAGGCGTATCTCGAACCCCGTGGGCACGGCGTCCGCGCGGTCGGCGCTGTAGGGCCAGCGATCCTGGAAATAGCCCACCGCGATGGAGCCCCGCTGGCGCATCCGCTCGATCACGTCCAGGTCGGGGCGGCGCTGCGGCGATGCGTCAAGCGCCGGGGTCGGGGCCTGTCCGGGCAGCATAGTGATGCTGGGCGGCGAGGCGTCCGGGAGCCACCGGGCGTAGAGGGCGTCCCGTGTGCCGTCGGCGACCATATCCTGCATCGTGAGCCGCATCAGGTTTGCGAAGAACGGGTCGTCCTGCCGGAAGACCGGCGAGATCGGCGTCCAGGTCCACTGCCCGACCACGACCGTGCCCGCGACCGATCGACGGGCCCGGACCAACCGGTGGCGCTGATCGGCATAGACGTCGATCTCCCGGTTTCGCAGCCCTTCGAGCACGTCGAAGAAGTGTCCGTAGGTCACGTAGGTGACGGAGACCGGGGTCGCGGCCCGGATCGCCGCCAGGCTCTCGGTCCAATCGAGGACCCCCACCCGGTGCTCGGGCCGGAGCTCCCCGAGGGTCGCCACCCCGGCATCGGGGAAGGTGAGAAGCGCCATCCCGTCCATAAAATAGGGGTCGACGAAGTCCGCACGGTTCTCCTCCGCCTGGCTGTGAACGACGCCGGCGAGGACCAGGTCGACGGACCCCTCGGTCAGATATTCGAAGGCGGTGTCGGTGCGCACCTGGACGAAGCGCACGGCATCCGGGGAGCCGAGCCAGCGGCGGGCCAGCTCGCGGGCCAGGTCGATCTCGAAGCCGGCCAACTGGCTGTCCGGCGTGATATACGAGAAGGGCTCCAGGTCGTATCGCACGCCCACCACGAGGGCGCCGCGGTCGAGGATCCGGGCCGAGATCGTCAGGGCCGGGGGAAAGGTCGGAATAGGGGTCGGCGCAACGAAGGCCGCGGGCGGCCCCTCGTCCTCCCGCTCGGGCAGCAGACTCGCCAGATCCTCGCACCCGACCAGCAGCAGTATCACAACGGCCAACAACAAGAGTCGACGATGCTTCACCGTGGTTCCTCCCACCCATAGTCCAGCAGTGCGCCGGACTGTCAGGTCCCAGACAACAGAAAGGCGCGGAAATCCGCGCCTTTCAAATGTACCACAAAGCATCGTGAGGACAACGCAGCGTCACACTTTGCCCTTGAGGCCCCGGAGAATGCGCTCCGGGTTGAAGGGAAAGCGGTTGTACCAGACGCCGGTGGCGTCGCGCAGGGCGTGATGCAGGGCGGAGGCCACGCCGATAAACGGCATCTCGCCCATCCCCCGCGCGCCCCACGGCCCGTTCGGCTCCCGGTTCTCGATGATGATGGCCTGGAGCCGGTCCGGAATGTCCGCGATGGTGGGCATCAGGTAAGTGCTGAACGTGCGGGTCTGCGGGTAGCCGTTCTCCTCGATCATGTGCTCGGTGGTGGCCCACCCCAGGGCCTGCACCACCCCGCCCTCGATCTGCCCCTCGACCATGCGGGGGTTGATCGCCTGCCCGACGTCGTTGGCACAGACCATCCGGGGATACCGGCAGAGTCCGGTCTCTATATCGACCTCGACCTCGGCAGCGACCGCCGCGTAGCCGTAGGAGAAGTTCGGATGCCCGTACCCCGTCTCCGCGTCGATCTGGGTCGTCCTCGGGGCCTCGTAGGTGAACTCGGCGCGGGCCGGTCGCTCCTCGGCGCGCCACTTTTCCCGCGCGGCCTCCGCCGCACCCCGGACCGCGTTGCCAATCATGAAGGTCATCCGCGAGGCCGAGGAGGAACCGGAGCTCTCGGTGAACGCGGTGTCCGCGGGCTCCAGGACGACCCTGCTCGGGGGAATCTCGAGGCCCTCGGCCGCCATCTGCTGGATCACCGAGCGGGCGCCCTGCCCGACGTCGGCGCTGGCGGCATAGACCACCGCCCGTTCGATCTCCGCTTCGCCGTGGAGAGCCACCGCGGCCCAGGCGTTCTCCCGATAGCCGAAGGAGAACCCCACGTTCTTGAACGCCAGCGCGACCCCTACCCCCCGCCGAAGGTACGACGGGGCATTCACGGAGGGGGTGACGTCCGGTTCGGCCCAGGTGCCGTCCTCCCGCTGCCGCCAGCCGATGGCCCTCACCGCCGCGAGCAGGGCCTCCTCCAGGCCGCGTGCGTCGTCGGGCAGGGGCTTGCCCCACGGCATAGGGTCGCCGTCGTGCACCACGTTCCGCAGCCGGATCGTCACGGGGTCCATGCCCAGGGCCTCGGCCAATTTGTCCATCTGCGCCTCGGCCACGAAGTTGCCCTGCGGCGCGCCGAACCCCCGGAACGCCCCGCCGGGGATGTTGTTGGTGTATGCCGCGATGACGTCGGTCTTGACGTTGGGGATCACGTAGGGCCCGTTGACCGTCAGGACCGTGTTCCCCATCACTTTGTTGGTGGTATAGACGTAGGCGCCGGCATCGGCGATGACCTCGCACTCGGCGGCGAGCAGCGTGCCGTCGGACCTGGCACCCCACTTGGCCCTGGCGAAGAGCCGGTGACGCTTGTGGTGGCCGACAATGGACGCCTCCCGACTCCACACGATGCGCACCGGACGTTCCAACCGCTGCACGGCCAATGCCAGGACGATCTGCACGGACATATCCTCCCGCCCGCCAAAGGCCCCGCCGATCGCGGGATAGATGACGCGCACCTCGGTCTCCGGGACGTCGAGGGCGTGCGCGACCTGTGCGCGGTCCTCGTGGGTCCACTGGCCCGCCACCACGACCGTGATGCGGCCTTCCTCGTCGAGATAGGCGAGGCCGGCCTCCGGCTGGAGGTACGCGTGCTCCTGACCGGGCACCTGGTAGGTGGACTCGACCACGACGTCGGCCCGGGCAAAGGCGTCGTCCACGTCGCCGCGGCGGATGCGGTGGCGGGAGACGACGTTCCCCTCGAAAACCAGCTCGGGATGGACAGCCGTGCCGGGATACGGCGGGTGGAGGCAGGGGGCGTCGGGCTTGATGGCCTCCCTGGGATCGGTGACCACCGGGAGATCCTCGTAGGTGACGTGGATCTGCGCCACGGCGGCCTCGGCAGCCTCCTCCGTCTCGGCGACGACGGCAGCGACCTGGTCCCCCACAAAGCGCACCACGTCGGTGCCGGGCTTCTCGCTCCCCGGTCCGCAGAGGACCGGCTGATCGGGGTACTGCAGGCCGTACTCGTTGACGGGGACGTCCTCCGAGGTGAAGATCGCGACCACCCCCGGGAGGGCCTCGGCCTCGGCGGTGTCCACGCGAACTACACGTGCGTGGGGCACCTCGGCGAAGCGCAGTTTCATGATCAAGGCGTCCTCGAGCTCGGTGGGGTATTGTCTACCCACATCGGGGTGTCTTCTACCCACATCGTCCGGATACAGAGCCTCTCCGGTCACTTTGTCCCGCGCATCGACGCGGGGAAGTGCGCGTCCGACGTAATCCCGTTTCATAGGTCTCTCCTTGTTGCGTGGTGGTGCCCCCCCCTCAGTCCCCCCCAGCGGGGGGGAGGTTGGGATTGGTGAAATCATCCCGCGCCGTTCACAACTCAGTCCCCCGGTGAGGAGGTAAAATCATCGCGTTTCGTCTCGAGGGCCAGGATGCGGCGGAGGACGGCGACGGTGGTCGCGTAAGTAGGATCCATTCCGTAGTACGACAGGTTGCTGGCCCCCAGGTTCTTACCCTTGCTCATCGGCGTATCCGACGCGTAGTGGAGCACGCCGATCTCGAAGGGCACCGGATAGAGATCGACCAGCTCATCGGAGGGATAGCGCCGGGGACGGATAAACTCATAGAGTGCCGAGAGATAAGGCCCGGACTCCATCTCCACGTCGGTGTATCCCTGCCGGAGGAATCCCTCCATATAACAGCGGTTCTGCAGGAACGTCCCGTAGACGGCGATCGCGCGCTGGTTGTCCAACACGTCCCCGTAGATCAGGTAAGGGGCGACGTTCGCCGCCGTGAAGACGTTGTTGAAAAGGTAGGTGTTGTTGGAGTGCTCGTCGTAGACGCTGTTGGGGATCAACACGTCCCCGATGCGCCCGTTGAGCGTGGCGGCCTTGCCCAGGATATACGCGCCCAGCAGCTCGCCCACGTTGACCGAGATCCGGGTCAGCAGGTGATAGGCGGCAAAGCCCAACGGATAGTCGATGTTGAGGATGATGGCCTCGGTCTCCCGCAGCCGCGCCAGCGGGAAGTTGTCGCGGAGACGCGGGTCCAGATGCTCCGGGTGCAGCTCGGACAGGTCGATCACCTGGACCTCCAGGTCGAAGGTGTGCTGGCTCGGGACCCGGGTAATGCCGCAGTTGGACTCGTACTCGGTGCGTGCTGCGCGCATGGCCTCCCCCTCCGGCGACTGGAGGTATTTCTTGAGCAGATAATAGAGGAAATTATCCCAGTTGCTGGGCACCTCGCGGCGCTTGATCCGTTCGGCCTCCTCACAGAGGTCGGGGTCGGCCCGGCTCTCCAGGTACTCCAAAAGCTCCGCCTCGTGCTGCTGGGCGAACCCGGAGAGCATGTTGACGAGGCTGTGGGTGTTGCTGGAGACAAAATAGATCGGACGCTGGGAGAGTTCGAAACGCGCGTGATGATTGACGTGGTTCCACCACTGCTGCGTGGCCCGCCGATACTCGATATACGAGCCGGCCAACAGCGTCACCGCCATGCGCTTGCGCTGCACCGCGACGGTCGTCAACAGCTCCGTCAGATCCTCGCCCCAGACCGTCTGCATCCGCACCCAATCGTCCATGGAGAGGCGCAGCGCCTCCCGCAGCTCCTGGCAGAAGGGGTCATCCAACGCGCCGCCGGCCTCACCCTCGTCGCAGGGCGGCATCTCCGTCGCCCAGGAGACCAGCCGGTCGGTGAGCCCGGCATGAAGCCCGATGAGGGTATGCAGCTTGTTCCACTCAATCTGGAAGGCCGTCAGCATCGGGACGATGTCATCGACGTCCGAGATGCTGGCGATATAGACCGCCAGCGTCTCCTTTCCATCGTAGAGCATCCGGCGTCTCCGCGCCGGCGCGGAGACGAGGGACCAGTTCTCGACGTCGTAACCCCGACGGTTGAAGACCGCCTCGCTCTGGCCCAGCACCACGTGCCGGACGTGAAAGATGCATTTGGGGAGCCGCAGGCTGGTGTAGACAAAAGCCGACATATCGAGCGCTGCCGCCTCTGCGTCGGGATGGAGCGCGGACACCATCCCGATATGCGTCTCCTCCAGGGTGCGGATCTGCACCGCATCCGTGGTGCGGAGCAGCGAGTAGTACGTCCGCATATAGAGCGTGACGGGATCGGCGCCGTCCTTTGGAATGGTGCGTTTCATCGCCGCGCGGCTCTCTCCACAGCCTGCACAATCTTATAGTAGCCCGTACAGCGGCAGAGGTTGCCGCTCACGGCCGTCTTGATCTGATCGCGATCGGGCTTGGGGAACTCCTCCAGGAGTTTCGCGGCGCTCATCACGAAGCCCGGCGTGCAGTAACCGCACTGCACGGCGTCCTCATCCACGAACGCCTGCTGCACCGGATGGAGCTCGCCCTCCTCGCCCAGACCCTCGATCGTCTGCACCCGGGCGCCGTGCGCGCGGGGCGCGGGGGTCAGGCACGCCAGGGTGGCGATGCCGTCCAGCCAGACGGTGCACGAGCCGCACTCTCCCTCCTCACATCCGGCCTTGGTCCCCACCAGTCCGAGGTCCTCGCGCAGCATACGCAGGAGGGTCTTGCCGTTGGCGCCCTCGATGGTCACGTTCTCATCGTTGATCACCGTCTGGATCGGCTGGTCGCCGTCGGTGTGGTGGGCGATGGTCGGACCGCTCAAGCGCGGCCACTGTTTGCACCGGCCCCAGAGCTTCACCATCCGGTCCGGCAGGGGAAGATCCATCCGCACGTCGCCCGAGGCGATCTGCGCCAACCCCCGACGCACCAGCGCCTCCACCTCCTGGCTGCGGAACCACCCGGAGCCCCGCACGTCGTCGATGGGATGAGCGGCCTTGACCGCCAGCTCGGCCACCTCCCGAATGTGCGCGTCCGTCAGCGTGCCCTTGGTCAGGGCCGACTCGGCCTCCGTGGCCCGGACGATCGTCGGGGCCACGCTGCCCAGCGCGATACGCGCGCCGGTCACCTTTTGCCGGTCGTCCATGCTCACGACAACAGCCACGTTGGTCACCGCGATCGCCAGGACCCGCCGCAGCCCGACCTTGAGATAGACGCCGAGTTGATCCTCCTCCATGGGTGGGAAGGCAATATCGACCAGCATCTCGTCCGGCTCCATCACCGTCCGGCGCACGCCGAGGTAAAACGCGTCCAGTGGGACAGTGCGCTCGCGCTCCGCGTTTTTCAGCGTCACCCGGGCGTCCAGCGCTCGGAGCGCGGTGATCGTGTCGTTGGCCGGCGAGGCGGTGACCAGATTGCCCGCCAGGGTGCCTCGGTTCCGCAGGGCGGGCGCACCAATCCACCAGCATGCCTGGGCCAGCGGCAGCGCCCGCTCCTGGATCAGTTTGGAGGCCGCGGCCTGGGCGTGGGAGACCATCGGTCCCACGTGGATAAGGCCGTCGTCCTTCAGTTTGATCTTGCTCAGGCCCCCGATCCGCGTCACGTCGATCAGCACCGGCGGCGTTCGGGTTCCGTTCTGCATCTCGATGATCAGATCGGTACCCCCGGCCATAATCCGCGCATCACCCCGGTTCTCGTCCAGCAGTCGGACCGCATCCTCCACCGAAGTCGCAGTATAGTAGACGTCCCAAAGCTTCATACGTTGCCCTCCACGCCACTCACTCGCTGCGCCGTATCGTCCGCACAGTATACAGTGGGCGACCCCTTACCTCATTGTAGATGCGCCCGACGTACTCACCCAGCACCCCCAGCATGATCAGCTGCACGCCGCCCACGAAGAGCACCAGGCTGGCGGTCAATCCCTGCCCCGCCAGGGGGGCCGAGCCCTGCAGCCGGATCACCAGCAGCACCAGGGCCAGCAGCAGACCCGCCGCGGCGGCAGCTGCCCCGGCCCACAGCGCCAACGTCAACGGCACCCAGGAGAACCCGGTGACGGCATCGATCGCCAGGCGGACCATCCGGCGGAACGTGTACTTGGTCTCACCGGCCTTGCGCGCCCGGCGCTTGTAGGGCACGCCGACCTGCTCAAACCCCACCCACGAGGTCATCGCCCGCACAAACCGGTGGTGCTCGCGCATCGCATTGAGATAGTCGAGCGCGCGGCGGTCCAGGAGACGAAAATCCCCGGCCTCCATCGGAATCGTCACGTCGGTCAGGCGCTGGATGATGCGGTAGAAGAGATCCGCCGTGAAGAGCTTGAACCAGCTCTCCCCCTCGCGCTCCTCCCGGACGGCATAGACGACCTCGTAACCCTCCCGCCACCGGGCCACCAGGTCCGGTATCACCTCCGGCGGGTCCTGCAGATCCGAGTCGATGGTAACCACAGCCTCGCCCCGGGCGTGATCCATGCCGGCCGTGATGGCAAGCTGGTGCCCGAAGTTGCGGGCGAAGTGGATCACCACGATGTGGTCCGGATCCTCCCGGTGGCACCGATCGAGCGCGGCAGACGTGCCGTCCCGGCTGCCGTCATTGACGAGGATCAGCTCCCAGGGCTCCCCGATGCCGACCATCACGGCGGAGACCCGCCGAACGAATTCGGCGATTAACTGCACCTCGTTGTAGACCGGAGCCACGACGGAAAATATGGGGGCCATTTTCACCTCGAAACTTATCTAGAGAGAACCAACCGGGCGGGCGACGGGGCTCATTGTAACAGATTTTGTGCGGATGATGCCGGGAACACTAGGCCGGGTTACGGACCCGGCATTCGTCAATCCGCCAACAGACCGACGCGGGCGTTGAAATCCTCGATCAGGGCGTCGATCGTACCGATCTGGCGCTGGAAGTCCGTCCAGTAATCGTCCGCATACCACTGGGCCTGAATCGCCTCGTAGCTCTTCCCCTGTTGCTCCACCCAGGTGTAGTACTTGAGATTGTGAACCCGCTTGCGCTCGCGGTAGGAGAGCTCGATCATATGATCGATATCCTCCCCCAGGAGATACCGCTCGTAATCCGCCGCCGCCTCCATGGGCGTGTACGGGCCGTGCGCCTCCCGCAGCTCCTGCAGTCGGCTGCCGTAGAGGTCCATCGAGTCGGTCCACATGGTGATCAGCACGTCGCGGTCGGTCAGCTCGAACCACTTGGCGGTCTTGATCGCCGCCAGGACGTTGGCAACGCTGGAGATCCCCATCAGCTCCAGCGTGTCGACGAACGCGCCGGGCACTCCCCGCTCGCGCAGATAGTCGCGTCCCGCGGGCTCGTTGAAGAGCCGGATCAGATCGATGGTCGCCTGATCGTCGATGGCGGTGATCACGTCGGTGTTGCGCAGATTGTGGATCCAGGGCACGTGCTTATCGCCGATCCCCTCGATCCGATGCTCGCCAAACCCATTGCGCAGGAGCGTCGGGCACTGCAGCGCCTCGCTGGCTACCACCTTGGAGGCGGGAAACCGCTGCTTGAGATAATCGCCGCTGCCGATGGTGCCGCCGGACCCGGTGTTGGAGACCAATCCGAAGAAGTGGTCGTCGGTGCCCAGCTCCCGGGCCAGCACCTCCTCCATCGCGTGCCCGGTGACCTCGTAGTGCCAGAGGTAGTTGCCGAACTCATCGAACTGGTTGAAGATGAAGATCTCCTTACCCCGGGCCGCCTTGAGCTCCTTGCACTTGTCGAAGATCTCCTTGACGTTGGATTCGCTTCCGGGCGTGGCGATCACCTCGCCGGAGACCTTTGAAAGCCACTCGAACCGCTCGCGGCTCATCCCCTCCGGCAGGATGGCGATCGAATCGCAGGCCAGGAGCGTCGAGTCGTAAGCGCCGCCGCGGCAGTAGTTGCCGGTGGAGGGCCAGACCGCCTTCTGCCACGTGGGGTCGAACTGTCCGGTGACGAGCCGAGGCACCAGGCAGCCGAACGCGGCCCCGACCTTATGTGACCCGGTGGGGAACCACTTGCCGACCAGCGCCAGAATGCGGGCATCCACCCCGGTCAGCTCCGGGGGGATCTCAACGTAGTTCGCGCCGCCGAAACCGCCGCCGGACTCGACGGGCTCGTTCTTCCAGGTGATGCGGAAAAGATTGCGCGGGGTGATCTCCCAGAGCCCGGTACGAGCGAGTTCGGCCTTGATCGCGTCGGGGATCCGCTCGGGGTGCTTCTGCTGCTCGAAAGTGGGGATGATAATATCGCGCTCCCGCGCCCGCTCCACCGCCCGTTCCAATCCCTCCGGTTGTATCGTCAGATCAATCATCAAAAGACCTCGGTTTCTTGTCGGTACAGAATTAGGCTTGGCACGTTAAACGTGTGCGCGCCACTCATATTGTCAACGGTTCCTCGGGCGCCGGGAGGTATCCCGCCTCGATCAACGCGATCACGC
>CAYMAQ010000118.1:9790-11463 GCA_964388385.1 uncultured Anaerolineales bacterium
GTCAACGGTTCCTCGGGCGCCGGGAGGTATCCCGCCTCGATCAACGCGATCACGCCCAGGAGGCCACCCCAATGGTAGAAGCGGTCGCTGTTCGGCGCGTCGCAGCCCTCGCCGGTATCCGCCGAGTAGTTCTCGTGGACGTGACCGTGCTCCCGCCACTCCTTCAACAGGAGCCGCCGCGATTTATCGGCGAGTTCGGCCCGCACGCCGGCGAGATCGTAATTGCGGAGCCCAAGATAGACCAGGAAGTTCATCGGCGCCCAGATCCGGCCCCGCCAGTAGTCCTGATCGGGATAGGCCGGATCGTCGCGGGCGATAGAGGGCAGCACCCACGCTCCCCAGAACTCGTCCGGGTTCGTCATGTGCGCCTCGACCATGCGCGCTGCCTGATCGGGCGTCGCCGCCCGGCCCAGCAGCGGATAGAAGTGGGTCGGCGAGAGGCGCGTGGCAAACTCGCCGGTGTCGGTTCGGCGGTTGAGGAAAAGGCTGGTCGGCTCGTGCCACAGCGCCTGCAGCCCTCCCCGGTAACGCGCCGCACGTTTGCGGAGTTCTTCGGCAGCCGCGTCCCGCCCGAGGACGTCGGCGATATCGGCCAACGCCTCGCAGTCCATCACGTACATCCCCATCAACCCCACGTCAACGAGGGCCATCGTGTGGTTCTCCGCGTCGAAGGGAATGTCATCGTACATCGGTGAGTTGTCCAGGCCCGATTCGAGCGCCGCCCCCCGGCTGTCGTTCACCGCATGGATCTCGAAGTGCGCGTCTGCCAGCGGTGTGTAGGGGTTCGTTCCCCAGCACAGGCCGCCGTCACACGCCCGGTTATGATCCCACCAGCGGTTCCAGGTCAGCAGATCCTCAAAGACCTCGTCCAGGAACCACCGGTCGCCGTACATCCGGTACAGCTCCCGCACCACGAGGGACCCCACCGGCGGCTGGGAGCGATCGCGGCTCTTGATGTCGCGCACCGTGCCGAAGTTAGGGACAAACCCTCGTTTGGTCCGCTCCCGGGTGATCTCGATCGCGTTGGCGTATGCCAGCTCGCGATTGTCGATCCCAGCCATATAGGCGGCGAAATAGGTGTCCCAATCGAAGAGGACGAAACCGCCCCAGTTGACGTTCCAGATGCGGCTCACGGGCGAGACGATGCGATTGCCCTCCGGCTCGTAGACCGTGTCCCACGCCATACACGTCTGAACCGCCGCATAGACCTCCGAGAGATCACCAAAACTCTCGATGTGGGATTGATGCTCGGCCCTGTGCGCCGCCAGGATCGCGCGAATCTCAGCGAGGGTCCGCCGGCGCCCGACGGAGACGCCCACCGCCCGATCCAACGGCATGGCCAAATAGGAGGCCTGGGCGGGAATGTACGGATCGTCCACGTTCCGCCAGGTCCCGTAAACCTTGACCGTCCGCTCGGAGAAACTGCCGATCAACTGGTTGCGCTCGCGCCGGACCGTTCCCGGTCGACCCCACACCATGCCCGACTCGACGACGAGCAGCGGCGGCATCCGCTGGTCGTGGCTGGGCGTGACCAGGATCACCAGTTCGTCCTTCCGGCTCCCCAGGGCCGCCGTCTGGATCAAGACCTCGACGCCGCGCCAGGCCAGGGTCAGCTCCGTGTACGATCCGTCGTAGGTCCGGGGGCCGGGCACGATCCTCTCATCGGACTCTCC
>CAYMAQ010000119.1:0-11389 GCA_964388385.1 uncultured Anaerolineales bacterium
TCGGGAAAGATGCCGGCGTTTGCGCAGAGAATGTCGATCTGCCCGAAGTTCTCGACGGCATAGCGGGCCATCCCCTCCATATCGACGGATTGACTCACATCCCCGTGATAGAAATGCGCGCGACCGCCAGCCTCAACGATCTCGTCGACGGTCTGATTGCCGGCGTCCTGATCTAAATCTACGACGAGGACCCTCGCACCCTCGCGGGCAAAGACCTGTGAAATTGCCCTCCCAATGCCTAAGGCTCCCCCTGTGACAATGACGAACTTACCCTCTAAACGCTCCATAGTTTCTCCTTTCTATACTTCGGTGCCTTCGATCCCTTTCTATACTCTCAGGATAGGTCAAAGGGGCGCTGGATGCGGGTGGTATACGTTAGGAACCTGGATGCGTTCGGTTCGAAGAGTTGGGGGCAGGTTGGATTGCGATAGGTTTGTGTGGGCGTCATGCGCCAATCTTGATATCCCGGTGCGGTTGCAGACTGCAACCCCGCCATTCTCTCGCGTCAACCCTAATCCTGTATCGGGAGTTGTCTCATTTGGAGACAGCAGATCGCATTCCCCCTCTCCACTTTTTTCAGTGGAGATACCGGTGCTTTCGCACCCCATTCAGCACGAAAAGGATTCGTCGATACCCATTCGTTTATTTGTTTCCCATTCGAGTCGGCCCGGCACCCCGGCCTCCGCTAGAGAGTCATAGTTTTAATTCGTTCATTTCTCAATTCGTTGTCTATTTTCAGTGGAGAGGTTATGGTTCATTCGGGACTATCCGTCAAACCGAATCTCAATGCCCGACTCCAGCATCTTGCGGATCGAGCACTGATGCCCCACGTGGATCAGCCGCTCATGGTCCGAATCCGAGAGATCGCCCTCCAATTCGATGGATTCCTCAATCCACTCCTCGAACTCCCCACCCTGGGACGCTTCCTCTTCCCTGTGATAGACCGCTGTGATCTTGGCGGTTTTCAGAGCGACCTCGTGGTGGTGGGCGTAGGAATGGAGCACGATGCTCGTACACAGGGCGAGGCTTGCGAGCATCATTGTGTAGGGTGAGAGCTCGTGAATGTGTGAGACGTGACGCAATGTCTCCTCCCGCTCCCGCTGCGCCCAGACCTTGATCTGGAAGTCTTGATTCTGTTGAATAACGACCTTATCCATCCTATCCTCCTTGAGTGTAGAGAACGCTGGTTATGCTCAGGATCCACGGTTCGGATTCAAGACCCGGCCCACAAAGAGGATGGTGCCGGATTCGATATCGCGGATGACGAAGACGAACGGGTGATCAAGGGTCACCTGGACAGGCTCGGCGGGCGCCGACGTGACCCCTACGGTGACGCCAGTGGCAGCTGCGGCCTCGGTGCCCTCTTCGTCCACCGAGACGTAGGCTTTATGAATGACTTTCTGGATAAAGAGGTCCATACTCCCATCGATGCCGGAGAAGTTGGCCTCCTCCGGTGAGAACGCATCGGGCATTCCCATCGCCGACAGCGTCTCCGCCATCTGGTAGCTGGCGTCGTACTCAAACTTGGGCATCGTGAGGGCGACGTCCTGGTTTTCCAGTGTATCGATAACCCCGTCCATCCTTTCGGCGTCGAGTGAGCCTTCGAAGGCCTCGAAATCCCCTTCGTCCGGCATGACGACGACCATTGACATGAAACTGCCCACGTAAGGAAGTTCGATGGCTTGATAGGTCTCTCCCTCAGCATATCGAATCTGTACGGTCTGTTTCATCATCGGAACCGTGACGTCATCGCCCGCGAGCGTTGTGAATGGCAGTTCCTCGGTTAGCTCTTCGGTGAAGGGATGCTTCCAGGTTGCCTTGAAGTAGATCGCGTTGGTCAGCACGAGGCGGGTCAGTTCGCTGAGGCCGCCGCGGGAGATCAACTCTTCGATCTTGCCCTCGGTCTCCTGACTGACCCATTCGTTGATGGCCTCCCGCGCCGCCTCCGGGGAGGTGCGAAAGTCGAGTGTTCGGAGCCCGCTGCCGTAGTGCCGCGCCAATAGGTCGAGATACTCGGCCCGGAAAGGATAGCCCGCCTGGCCCCAGATCGCGTTGGCGACGTTGAGTTCGAACCCTGCCCCGATTTCCTCCTCAACCTCCGCACCCCGCTGGGTGATGCTCCGATCCAGCGCATTGAAGGCTGCGTGCACGGTGGGCTCCGCCAGCGTGATGCGCAGCGTATCGGCCATCTGCTGTTCGGTCTCGCCTTCAGCCCCGGCGTAAGTCATCGCCAGCGCCATTGCGATGCTGTAGGGAGAGTAGAAAAGGTTCTCTTCACCGTCCTCGGCCAAGACTTGGTAGAGGTCAAAGGTGAATGCATTGTTGTTTTCAGCGCGGGTCGCTATCTGTCCGGACTCGACATCGGGGTCTGTCTCGCGCCGGGCCTCGGATTGAACCACCCCCCCCGGCATCGCGGTGACCTCGGTCGGTTCGGGCGAGGTGGTGGGTTCCGAGGGCGGTGCGGACGTGGCGGTGGGTTGCGCGGTCGCGGTGGGTTCGAGTGTGGCGGTCGGGGATGCTGGCTCACCCGCGCACCCTACCAGCCATGCGATAAGGACTAACACGACACCGATCTGTCTGATCTTCATAAGCTTGGTTCCTCTCTTTCTTTGAGTGTTGTCGTTTGTCTGGTGCTGTGCGAACATCTATCTCGATTCTGGGCTCTTTAGCATGGCCTCGATCTCGGCCCGCGTGCCCAGAAAGGTGAGTTTCATCGATCGATCCCTCGTTCCTCTAATAAATTCAGGAACGCTTCCTCATCCAGTACTGGTACGTCGCGGGCCTCGGCCTCGTCCAATTTCGATCCGGCGCCCGGTCCGGCGACGACGTAGTCGGTCTCGCCGCTGACGCTGGAGGTCGCCCGCCCGCCGTGCCGCTCGACGAACGCTTTCACCGCGTCCCGCGTCCCGCGGTCCAGCTCCCCGGTGAAGACAAACGTCAGCCCGTTCAGCGGCTGCGCGCCTTCCTCCGCCAGCGGATTGGAGAGCGAGACCCCCGCTTCCAGGATTGCCTCGAGGAGCCGCTGATTCATCTCCTCTGCAAAGAATCCGACGACGTCGCGGGCCACAATAGGCCCGATCTCATCGATGGCCTCCAGTTCCTCTTCGGTTGCCGCCATGAGATCGTCGAGCGTCCGGTAGTGCCGCGCCAGGACGCGGGCCATATGCATCCCAACCTGCGGGATGCCCAGGCCGTACAGGAACCGGACCAGCGTGGTGTCCTTGCTCTCCTCGATCTCGTCGATCAGGTTCTGGGCCGATTTATCGGCAAACCGCTCCAGGGAGACGAGTTCATCCCTGGTCAACGTGTAGAGGTCGGAGAGCTGCTCGATCAGGCCGGCTTCGATGAACTGCTCCGCGTGCTTCTCCCCGATCCCTTCGATATCCATCGCTTCCCGGGAGGCGTAATGGGTCAGGCTCTCCCTGAGCTGCGCCGGGCAGTTGGGGTTTGGGCAGACCGCCTGTTTCTTATCCTCGCTGACGATGACCTCGGTTCTGCACTCGGGGCAGGTGTTGGGCAGATGAAACGGCTTTTCGGATCCGTCCCGCGCATCCTGGAGGGACTTCACGACGTGGGGGATCACGTCGCCGGCCCGCTCCACGATGACGGTATCCCCGATCCGGATGTCCTTTTGCTCGATCTCGCTCTGGTTGTGCAGGGAGGCCCGGCTCACCTCGACCCCCCCAATGTGAACCGGATCGAGATGGGCGACGGGCGTGAGTTGGCCGGTCCGCCCGACTTGCACCTCGATGTCTTTGATCTTCGTCGTCGCACGGCGGGGCTCGAACTTATAGGCTAAAGCCCAGCGGGGATCGCGGGTGCGCACCCCCAACGTCTCGTAGTCAGCGAGCCGGTCGATCTTATAGACGACACCGTCGATCTCGTAGGGCAAATCCTCCCGCTTTTCGCTCATCTCGTCATGATAACGAATAGCCTCTTCGACGCCCTCACACCGGTGTGTTTGTTCCAGGTTGACCCGGAGTCCCCAGTTTGGCAGCGCTTGCAAGACGTCCCAATGCTGTTCGAAACCCAACGCCGCTGCATCCGGCACCCCATAGAGGAAGATGTGGAGCGGTCGCCGAGCGGTCACGTTGGGATCGAGCTGACGGACGGAGCCCGCCGCCGCATTGCGAGGATTCGCGAATTGGCGCTTGTCCTCCTCGGCCCGCTGCTCGTTAAAAGCCTGAAACTCGTCCTTCCGCATATAGATCTCTCCGCGGACGATCAGTCGGTCGGGAATCGGGCGTTCGTCCCGGCTGACGAGCTGAAGCGGCACCTCCCGGATTGTCCTGACGTTAGCCGTGATATCCTCGCCGGTGCTGCCGTCGCCCCGGGTGGAGGCAACCTCTAGTTGACCATCCTCGTAAACCAACTCCACCGCGAGCCCATCGTATTTAGGTTCGGCGACGTACGTCACGGACTCCCGATCGAGCTCATTCCGGCAGTTCTCGTCGAAATTCTTGACGCCCTCTTCCTCGTAGACGGCTTTGAGGCTCAGCATGGGTTGCGGATGATCGACCAGCCCCAGTTCGTCCCTCGGCTTCCCCCCGATCTGTTGAGTCGGCGAGTCGGGACGTTTCAACGACGGGAACTTATCCTCCAGGGTTTGAAGGTCCTGCATCAACCCGTCGTACTCGGCATCGGAGATGACAGGGGCATCCAGCACATAGTACCGGTAGTTGTGGTACCGAATTGCCTCCCGCAGCTTCTCGACTGCCTTTCGCGCTTCCTCCTTGGACTCGATAGTTTCCGGCGAGATATCCGGCTTCTTCTCGGCTTCTTTATTCATGGTTCGCTCACCTCTTCAAGATGTCGGCCAGGTCCGACCACGGGCGGGTATTGATGATGTCCTTTGACTCCAACCACCCCCGTCTCGCCTGACCCACGCCGTACCGCATCATCCTCAGGTGATCGATTCGGTGAGCGTCGGTCGAGATCGCGATCTTGACGCCTAGATCCTTGGCTATCTTGCAGTGGATGTCGTTGAGATCGAGCCGATCGGGATGTGCGTTGAGTTCCAGCGCACATCCTCGTTCTCTTGCCGCTTCCATCAGGCGCTCCATATCTACTTCATAGGGCTGCCGCTCCCCGAGGATGCGCCCGGTTGGGTGTGCCAGGATGTGAACGTGGGGATTGTCCATCGCGCGGATGATCCGTTCGGTCTGCTTCTCCCTCGGTAGGTCGAATTTGACGTGCACGGACGCGACGACCAGGTCGAGTTTCTTCAGCGCCTCGTCGGGCAGATCCAGCGAGCCGTCCTCCAGGATGTCGACCTCGATTCCCTTCAGAATCCGGAGGTCGTCCATCTCCTCGTTAAGCTTGACAATTTCCTCGATCTGTCGACCGAGGCTGTCGGTGTCCAAGCCCTGGGTCACCGCAACGCGGGCCGAGTGATCGGTGATGGCAATATACTCGTATCCTCGGTCGCGGGCTGCGCGGGCCATCGCTTCCAGGGAATCGTGACCATCGCTGGCTTGCGTGTGCATCTGAAGGTCGCCGCGAATGTCGTCCAGGGTGATTAGATCGGGCAGCGACCCGTTTTGGGCCGCCTCGATCTCGCCGCGATCCTCCCGCAGTTCGGGTTCGATGACGGGCAGATCGAAAAGCCCGTAGATCTCCGCCTCACGCTCTCCGGCGATCCGTTCCTCCCCTCGATAGACGCCGTATTCGTTGATCTTCAAATCCTCGTCCAGGGCCATATTTCGCAGCGCGATGTTGTGCGCTTTGGATCCGGTGAAGTAGAGCAGCGCGGCACCGTAGCTCTCCGAAGCGACGACCCGCAGATCGACCTGGAGGCCGGTCCGTAACTCCACGCTGGAGCGGGTTTCTCCCTGGGATAGCACCGTCTCCACGTCCTCGTATTCAACGAAGCGATTGATGATCCGCTCGCCCTCGCTGCCGGTCGCGAGAATGTCCAGGTCCCCGACGGTCTCCTTGCGCCGGCGGTAACTACCGGCGACCGCGACCCGCTGGACTTCTTCGATCCCCTCCAGATACGCGACCAGCGGTTCGGCCAGATCCTCAGCGATGTCGAGTCGGGTGCGCGTCTCCTGTTGATCCATCTCCTCCAGATCATCCAGAATTTTCTGCTCGATGGTCTCTCCCAGGCCCTCGAGTTCCCGTATTTTGTGTTCCTCGGCTGCCTGGCGTAGCCCTTCCATACTCGTGATATTCAGTTCTTTATAGAGCGTTTGCACGCGCTTGGGACCCAATCCCGCGATGTTTAACATCTCCGCCAACTCGGGTGGCGTACGTTGTTCGATCTCCTCGAGCTGTTTGAGGCCCCCGGTTTTCACGATCTCCTCGATCTTGGCCGCCAGATCCTCACCGATACCCTCCATCTCGGTCAGATCCTCTCCCTCCTCGACCCGATCCGCGATGTTGTCGGAGAGCGTGGAGACGGTCCGGGCCGCATTACGGTAGGCCCGAACCCGGAATTCATTGGCACCCTCGATCTCCAGGAGATCGGCCACCCGGTTGAAAATCTCGGCAACGTCTGAGTTATAGACAGGCATACGTCCTCCTTCTAGTCCAAATCCTCTTGTAGCGCATCCACAGCACGGTGCAGGGGCGTATCGACGTAATCCTCGAACGCTTCGGCGACGATGCCCATCCCCAACGTCCGGTCGATGTCCTTGCTTTCTTGAAAAGCGTGGGCCTTGATAAGCCGATTCGAAGCATACAGCCCCATAAAACCGGCTAGAAAGAAGCTGTAAGGCGCCTCGCTCATGCTGCAGGCTTTGGGAATCAGATGCAGAAAGGTGACGGAGATCAGCATGCCGGCTGCAAAACTGATGAAATAGGGAGTATTTGCCTGGGCCCACTGCTCGTGCTTCGCGATGACGTGAATTCCCATCGTTGTGATCGCACAAGAGACCAAGCTGGCGGTCAGAACCGCCAGAAATCTTCCGGTAAACACGCGTACGCTCCTTTGTCTTCGGCTGTCTTCGGCGCCTCAACCCTGCTCGGCTCCGACGTTCCATCCCCGGCTCTCTCCCCCCGTTAGGCGGGTACATCGGAGCCGGGGATGAACGTCGTTTGAAACCGGGGATCAGTGCTGACGTTTGTAGTGTCCCATCAGCTCAGCTTGTCCCAGCATATGTCCCGTCATCGTGTCCAAGACCTCTTGCCGGGTCGCGCCGGGTTCCAGATCGAGCGGCTCGTCCAGCGCATACATGCGGAAGTAGTAGCGATGGGGCTTTCCAGGCGGCGGGCACGGTCCTCCGTATTCCATGTTGCCAAAGTCGTTGACGCCGTGTTTACCGCCCCACGGAAGCTGCGGACCCGGCATCAGGTTGGACGGCAGGCTTCGCCGATCGCCGGGAATGTTGTACAGGACCCAGTGTGACCAGGTGCCGCTGGGAGCATCGGGGTCCTCGCAGATGAGTGCGAAGCTCTCCGTCCCCTCCGGGACGTCGGACCACGTCAGGGGCGGCGAAAAGTCCTCGTCGTCACAGGTGTAGGTCACGGGGATCGTGTCCTCGTGCTCAAATGCATCACTGGTCAGTTTAAATGTCTCCATGAAGAGCCTCCTCTAAGGGTTTGTAAAAAGAACAAGTTCCCGCTTCCCGCGCCGACGCACCCTTTCGGGCATCTACGACCCCCGGGACGGGGGCTGAAGCGTTATGGACGGGAAGTTTGTTTTCACCGTCTCTAAGGATTGGCTATCCAATAACTTCCGCGAAATCAAGCTGAAAGCGGTGCAGAAAGCACCCCAAACGTGGAAGTTATTGAGCTTTCAGCCCTAAGTGAATTTCAACAACCTGACGCCTAAGACCGGGGGACGTCGATCCGTCATCAGCCTGGGGTCAATCCGAGGCTAAATGCCGCAGAAACCAGGATTGCGCGAGGTCGTTTATCGCATCCGCGCGCTCCGGGTCTTCAAAGATGTGCCGTGTGCCCGGGATTATTTCCAGCCGGTTTTCCCCTTGGGTTATAGTCAGAGCCCGCCGGTTGAGCTCTAAGAGATCGAGGTCGCGCTCTCCTACGATACAGAGAATGGGGGCACGAACCCGATCCAGGATGGAGGTGACGATATCAATTCTTCCCTCCAGGGACACCACCGACCGGATTTCCGCCGGGCGGGCCTCCGCGGCGATGAGCGCTGCGGCTGCGGCCGTGCTGGATGCGAGACAGCCGAACTTGAGCCCCCGATTCTCCGGCTGCTCCCCAAGCCAATCTACGATGCGAACCATACGCTCTCCCAGCCGCTCGACGTCAAAGCGAGGACGTCGCGTCTCGATGTCGATGATCTTCTCGTCCGGCGTGAGTAAATCGATCAACAGGGTGGTGAACCCGCACCCGTGCAGTTTGCCGTTGACACGCTGATTGCGTGGACAACGCCGGTTATTGCCGGTGCCGTGGGCAAAGAGGATGACGCCCCCTGCCCTCTCCAAGGACCGGTAATCTCCCTCCAGGGTGTGATCGTTGATCGGGATACGGATCAGGCGCTCCCCCTCCTTCGCTGGCGATGTATGTGGATGGATGGATACCCTCCTCATTTCCGGATCACTGCCGATCCTCAATCCTCTATCTCTATGTCGAAGGTGTCGCGTAGACGTAGGCGACTTCGCGCCCCACCCGCCGGATGCCGTCGAACAGATACGCATACAGGGTATACATGCCTTCCTCCATAACGGCGGTGCGGGCGCTGTGGCGTTCCACCTCACCGGGGTCGAGATCGTCGAGTTCGATCTCGCCGAATTTGGTGAACTCACCACTCGGCGTGTCCTCCCAGAACTCCAGGCGCAGGTTGCCGCTTCCTGCTTTGCCCCGGACTCGGGCTTCGCAGCGAATTCTCGTGTTTAACACGGGGTAAGGCTCCGTCATCGCGAAGAAGCTGATCAACTCGCCGGCTTCTCGGCCTACCGTGATCGGGACGTAGGGGGATTCCCAATAGAAGGGGTCGTTGTTTTGGAATCCGCTCACGGACAGATAGAGGCTGGTCGTGAGGGTCGCCGCAATTTGGAAGGGGAGCGTCTCTTCCTCGCCCGGCGCCAGTGCGGCGACGTAGCTGCCGGACCCCTGCACGTCGATGCTCAAGGAATCCAAGGAGTTCAGCCGGACGTCCAATGCAGTCAGCGTCTCATCGCCCACGTTCTTCATTTGGACGGTCATCCAGTGGGTGCCGGTCTCGATACTGCTTGGAACGATCTCATACTCGATGGGATATTTGACAGGCATAACAAAACCTCCTCAAGGGCTCAGATTGCAACCACCCAACAACTTTGTTATACATAGTATGGCGCAGATCGGCGTGCTCTGTGGCTGGGTTGGATTGGAAATCCGATTGAACTGTGTTAAGAAAGTTGGATTATCGATGGTCGGCGGGACGGTCCGCCGTTCAATCGCTCTTCCGCTCCCTGTGCCAGCGGTTCATAATCTCAATGACCTCCTGATCCGAGACGTCGTACCAATGCTCGTAGACCTGGGCGACCGCCCGGAAAAACTGCGGGGTCTCCACGACCACGCAGTGATCGACCCGGGCCTCAATTTCACGGGTGATGCGGTCGCTGGCGACCGGGACGGCGACGACGATCGTCCCCGCATCCTGGTTTTTGCACAGTTCGATCGTGGCCCGCATCGTCGATCCCATCGCGATGCCGTCGTCGACCAGGATCACGGTCCGTCCCGCGATGCGTGGGAGCGGCTCCCCGTTTCGCAGGACCTCGATACGACGCTCGACCTCTTCCTTCTGGGCGTCGATCACCGCCTCCACGGTCTCGGAGGGCAGGGTATCCGCCGCCCGGGGGTGGAGGTAGAGGCTGCCATCCTCGGCGAGAGCCCCGAACCCGGCTTCCGGGTTATGGGGAAAGGGCAGCTTTCGGGTGATCACCAGCGACAGGTCGGCGTCCAGGTGGCGGGCGACCTGCGCGCCGACCTCGACGCCGCCGCGGGGAATCGCCAACACGAGTGCGTTCTCTCGATCTTTGTACGACTCGAGTGCCCGGGCCAACTGCTGCCCGGCCTCTCGTCTGTCCTCAAACATACGGGGCTCCTTTCTCTGTCGCTGTGCGTCGATCAATCGGTAGATTCAGGCGTGCCGGGAAATCGTGCGTCCCCGGGCCTTGATTACGCAGGCAGGAAGGTGCGTCATCGGGGTTCCCATCGGATGGCGTCGTAGGCGACGATGCGGGTTCTCGCTGTTTCAAAGGTGACGTCCGAGAGGGTGACATATCCCGATCCATCACCCCGGAACCGATAGAAGCCGAGGGAGACCCAGCGTCCCTGGTTTGCTGCCTGATCGACGATGCGCCACGTGAAGCCCTCTGCGTGTGAGATGCCGTAGCGGGCGTGGGTTGTCAGCTCATCCTGAATCGGAACGTAGGCATAGACCTCATAGTCGCCCAGTGTGAGGTCGGGGTACCAGCGACCCCAGTTATAACCGGTTCGGAACGCCTGATTATTGTACGTCCATGCGAACTGACCGTTTAATCCTCCTTCAAATGACGTGAGCCATTCGCCCCCCTCGCCGCCGCGGACGAACCCGGAACTCTCCTCGTCAACGAGGTCCGCTTCGACCGGTGGCTCGACCGTCTCCGCCGTCGACCACGAGAGCTGGGCGACCGCGTAGCCGGTATGTTCGTAATATTCCATTCGGACCGTCATGGTTCCCGCCGGAACGAAGGTGCTCGCCGTATAGGTTGTCGCGGCCTGGTCGAACCATGCGTCGATAAGCAGCTCCCCGTTGACCCAGAGTCGCGCGCCGTCATCGGTGACGACCTCGAATTCGTACAGCCCGGCCCCAACGTTCATCTCCCGCGTCCAACTGACCGAGAAGAAATCGGTGTTGATGAGTCCGGGATCAGGGGAGCTGGTATCCCAGTCGAAGTCGATAGCCGCATCGTTGCGTACGAGGACGGGGAGCCCTCTGAGGGCGGTATTGTTGTAGTATTTGCCGCGCCAGCGTCCGCTAGCCTGCGAGGCCAGCGTCCAGGAGAGCTGCATCACAGCCAGCCCTGTGTTCTCATAGTACTCGACCATGATCAGGTGCTCTCCGGTGTCGAGATACTGGTCAATAAAGAAGGTCTGCGCCGCATGGTCGTTCCACTCATCCAGAATCAGTGTGTCGTCGATCCAGACGCGCACGCCGTCGTCACTGGTGACCGCAAATCGGTAGGTGCCGGCGGACACTGAGACGGATCGGAGCCATCGCCCGGAGAAGCCATCGCCCGGAATGCGCGGGTCGGGCGAGCCGGTCTGCCAGTTGTGATTGATCTGCTCCTCCTGGCGGATGACGACCGGTGTGCCGTCCAACTGTCGATTATCATAATAATAGGCGCTCCAGGTGGGATCGGAAAACTCGGGCTGGACCGGCCCCTGGGCTATCGCGGCCGCCGGTAAGGCGAACATCACGATGACCGCCAACAGAATCGTAAGTTTTTTCATT
>CAYMAQ010000120.1:0-8939 GCA_964388385.1 uncultured Anaerolineales bacterium
TCAGGAGTTCTGTGTGAAGATCTCAGGGACCGGACCTACGGGTTGATCTCTCCCGTCTCTCGTTTCCAGGCGTTTCACGATGTCTCGGCTCCGCAGCCATAGCCAGAAATCTTGAATCAAAGCCGAGATCCCTTGGGCGAAGAGGACGACGTATAAACCGGCGGCGATCTGGGTCATCACACCGATCCCGGCGCTTATCACGAAGATGATCAGGTTAAGGGCCACGGCTTCGGTGATAGCCCGGGTCTTCTTATGGTTGACGATGATTCCCTGAAACCAGCTTTGAACCATAGCCAGGAGCGGGAACGGGAGGATGAGCCAGACGGCTTGCGTCGCCATCGGAATCAGGTCAGCCGGTAGGGCCATAATATCGCGCATCCATATCTCGGCGATCGGAGTTGCGGCGACAGTCAATATGAGAAGCGTGGACGCGAGTCCCAAAACGATCGCAAATCGCTTGAGACGTGGGTAGGAGCGGGGTTCGTCCAGCAGCGCAACGGTTACCTCATTGTAGGCTAGGCAAGGGCTGCGCATCACAAAAACGAATCCGTAGATGACCGGCCATGCAGCCAGAGAGCCAAGGGCTCTTGGCATTCGGCTCATCGTGGCACTGCCAATCGGTGAGATGAAGAATCCGATCAGCGAGGTAAGTGCCAGCGGGATATAGAAGCTCAGGAAATGCTCGAAGGTGAACGGAGTCTCGACTCTTGGAGCTGCGCGTATCTGCTGTCGTGCGATAGGGCGGATTCGCAGGCCGGCATAGAGAGCCTCTGCGATGACGCCGGTCGCGACAGCTGTCGATGCCACAACAATGCCGGGCACCCGCTTAAGCAGATAGCCGGCCAACAGAATGATGCCGTTGGCGGCAAGACGCACGACCGTGCCAATGCCGACCGCCTTTGAGTGTCCGAAGCGGATCATCGCACCCTGTTGGAAACGCCGGTACGCGATTGCCAGGGTCCAGGGCGTCATAATCATCAGGCCGATGCGACCC
The DNA here is from genome assembly GCA_964388385.1 of uncultured Anaerolineales bacterium. GTDB lineage: Bacteria > Chloroflexota > Anaerolineae > B4-G1 > SLSP01 > PWVB01. The sequence continues at coordinate 995 of CAYMAQ010000120.1, forward strand.
GGCTCGAGGATCGCCTCCGGTGCGCCGATAATCGTCCGGGCCACCCATGGATAAATGGGGGTAAACGCGACGAGGCCGTGCAACGTCGTGAAGGCCACACCGGTCATCACTGCAATACGTCGTAGTTTGACATAACTGCGCCAATCCTTGCTGAGCGCGGTGGATGCCGAGAGAAGCATTACAACGGGAGCTTCCACAATCAGGGATATGGGAAAGACGATGCCGCCCCATGCGGCCAGATTGATCTCTGGGTTTGCCAACCGGGCGACGATCGCGCTGTGCGCCGGTCCCTCTATGCTCATCAGCAGCCAGCTTAAGGCGAGGGGCCACCATGCAGCCGCGATGCGCCGATACGAGATCTGCGGTGGGGAAGATGTCCCGGTTGGAGGGTTCGTTTTCGACTGTGGGCTCACGTTATCACTCCTGGTCCTCGGTATGCACGGTATTCCTCCGAACCCACGTAGTGTAGACGATTGCCTGCAATGATCAACCCTCAATGGAGACCGGGTGACAATTTGAGTGCCAATTTGCTGCGATGCGGGCACACGATCTTGCTCAATGTCCGGGCTGTGGTATAGTGGCAGAAGTTTGGTAGGGAGGGAAAGTATGCTAAAAAGTCACAGTTGTGGAGAGTTACGCGCGGCCCACGTCGATCAAGAGGTTACGTTGGCCGGTTGGGTCAATCTGCGCCGCGATTTTGGGGGCGTGATTTTTATCGTGCTGCGGGATCATGATGGGGTCACGCAGGTGGTTGTCAGTTCCGATGTCTCAGAGGAAGCTCAGGCTGTCGCTGCTGAAGCGAGGAGTGAGTACGTCCTTCAAATCAAGGGACGGGTTAGACGACGGCCGGATGACCAGGTTAACCTCGATTGGCCGACCGGGGAGATCGAGGTGGAGGCTCACGAGGTCACGATTCTCAACACCGCAAAGACGCCTCCCTTCTATATTTACGAGGACTCACCGGTCGATGAGGCGTTGCGTCTTGAATACCGGTATCTGGATCTGCGCCGATCCCGTATGCAGCGCAATATGATTTTACGCCACGAGGTGGTGAAGTTCATCCGGGAGTACTTGAACGACCGTGACTTTTTGGAGATTGAGACCCCTTATCTCTTCAAATCGACACCGGAGGGGGCTCGAGATTACCTCGTACCCAGCCGGGTGCACCCGGGTAAGTTCTATGCGCTTCCGCAATCCCCTCAGCAGCTTAAGCAGTTGCTTATGGTTGCGGGATACGAGCGCTACTATCAGATTGCGCGCTGCTTCCGTGACGAAGACCTTCGTGGGGATCGCCAGCCGGAGTTTACCCAACTCGATCTCGAGATCTCGTTCGCCCATCGCGACGACATTCTCGATCTGATCGAGGGGATGCTCACGGAGATGGTGCCGAAAGTCCGACCCGATAAGACATTGCCGGCGCCGTTCCCGCGTCTGTCCTATGCCGAGTCGATGGCGCGTTATGGCACGGATAAGCCGGATTTGCGGTTTGGGATGGAGCTTGTCGATCTTACCGAGGTGGTACGGGAGAGCGAGTTCCGAGTCTTCAGCGGCACTGCGGCCTCCGGGGGGCAGATCAAGGGCATAAGAGCCCCCGGTTGTGCAGATTATTCCCGCCGTCAGACCGATGAGCTTACGGAATGGGTGAAAGCAGAAGGTGCCAAGGGGCTCGTGACGCTCGCCTACTTCGAGAATGAGGTCAAGGGCCCGGTTGCAAAATTCCTCTCCGATTGGGAGCTCAATGCGATCAGAGAGAAGCTGGGTCTAGAATCCGGGGACCTCGCTTGCATTGTGGCCGCCGAGCCGGTGGTCGTGGCTGCTTCACTCTCCGCGCTGCGCCTGGTGTTCCGCGATCAACTGAATCTCGCCGACCCTGACATGGTCGCTTTCGGTTGGGTCCTGGACTTTCCCATGTTTGAGTGGAACGAAAACGAGGAGCGGTGGGATGCCGCGCATCACCCCTTTACGATGCCGCGCCCCCACGACTATGCCGCGATGATGGAAGATCCGACCGCAGTGCTCTCCGAGGCTTACGATCTCGTTTGCAACGGCTACGAATTGGCTTCGGGCAGTATCCGCGTTCACGATCCCAGGATTCAGTCCGATATATTCCGCATGCTGGGGTATGATGACGCCGAGGCTCAAGCTCGTTTTGGGCACATGATGGAGGCTTTTTCCTACGGAGCCCCGCCCCACGGCGGTATCGCTCCGGGCATCGACCGGCTTGTCATGATCCTGGCTGATGCATCCAGCATCCGTGAGGTGATCGCCTTCCCGAAGACCAGCCAAGCGACGGATCTGATGGCTGATGCGCCAGCCGATGTCTCACCGCGCCAGCTCGAGGAGTTGCATCTCAAAGTGATCGAGTGACGGCGTCAACTGGACGTCGTCTAATTGACGCTGTTTGATGGACGTCGTCTGATTGACCCGTAGGATCGAAAATCAAATCAGGGGGATGTAAGCTGTGTCATATGTTCTACAGAGCCCTTCGCTTGAGCTTGCCTGGCGGCCGAACTCGGGTAGTTTTTCCCTTGAGAGTCCCGGTCGTCGTCTGGATGCGGCGCCGAGTGTTGTCTTTCTACGAAAAAGACGGAAATATCAATTAGACGCGAAGGATCTGGCAGCCGGTCGGGTCAGCCGTCAGGAGATCGAAGACGTTCATGGGACGGCTCAGGAGCTCCAGGTTCACTACCAGGAAGCTGCCGGGCTGTCACTTACGATGCAGATGCGGCTTTATCAGTCCCGTCCTTTTGCGCTTTTTCGCCTCTCTGCAGTCAATGTAGGTCCTGAGCGGGTAAGGGTTCGCCGACTTGCGATCAGGACTCGACCCAATGGGCTTGAGACTCGCGGCGATCCAACCGGTGTCTATGTCAATGGTTGGCAGTCCTGGTCTCCGAGCGGCTTTATCCTCCGTGACCAGCGTCAGTATCGAGTCCCTTTTCCCATTCGATGGTTACAGGGGCCGATGATTCATAACGGACGGTCTCCCCGGACGCTGAAGCGTAATCGGTACTGGAGCGAGATGGTCGGTGCGGTCGTGACGCCTGAGGAGGCTCTGGTCGGCGGCGCCACCACTCTGGCCGATCAGTTCGTTCAGATGTCGGTCGACCTCCGCTCCGGTCATGAGGTTGTGCAACTTCAAGCCCAGCTCGATGACTTACCCCTGGGCGTGGGGGCGGCGTGCCAGTCGGAGTGGTTCTATTTGGAGTGGGTGCCTTTGCCTAACCGCGATCCATTCGCTCAATATGCGTATGCGGTTATCCGGCAGATGGATGTAAGCAGTATGCGGACAGTACCCACCGGATGGTGTTCCTGGTACATCCATGGCAACCGGGTCAGTGAAGCGGACGTGATGGAAAATTTGGCCTCTGCCGCACTCTTAGCCGATTACGTGCCGCTTGATGTGATTCAGATTGACGATGGTTATCAAGAGGCATGGGGAGATTGGGCCGAGCGCAACGACCGTTTCCCTCATCCGATGAAGTGGTTAGCCGATCGCATTGCGGGATCGGATTTCACTCCGGGACTCTGGCTCGCCCCGCTGGTGGTTCGATCCAAGTCTGATTTGGCACGTGAACACCCCGATTGGATTCTTAAGGACGGAGGGGGTCGTCCGGTCTCTGCGGGTCTGGTCTCCAACTTTCTGGGACACGTTCTCGACCCGACACACCCCGGCGTCCAGCGGCACGTTCAGGATTTGATCCATATGGTTGTCGACGCGTGGGGCTATCGTTATTTGAAACTTGACTTTCTATATGCGGGCGCACTGCCGGGACGCCACCATAATCCCCAGATGACACGTGCGCAAGGGTTTCATCGATTGATGGCTCTCATTAGGGAGGCTGCGGGTCCGGAAGTCTTTCTGTTGGGATGCGGCGCGCCTTTGGGTCCGTCAGTGGGGCTCGTGGACGCTATGCGCGTGGGGCCGGATACGGCACCCAGCTGGAGCCCCGGTTTCTCGGTCGTAGATTTTCTCCTTAGAAAAAACGAGGCGCTCCCCAGTCTGCGGAACAGTCTGCGGAACACGGCGTCACGTGCCTGGATGCATAATCGGTGGTGGCTCAATGACCCGGACACGTTGTTGATGCGGGACAAACAGACTGACTTAACCGAGCATGAGGTCCGCGCCCAGGTCACACTTCTCGGCCTTTCAGGTGGGGCGCTGATGCTCTCGGACGACCTTGATGATCTCTCCCCCGCGCGCCGTGCGATGGCGGCCCTTCTATTCCCGCCACTCCTGGAAGGTATAGACACGGTCGATTTGTTCAGTCGGTCGATGCCGGAGACGGTGATCGCCCCCATGGCACGTCGATGGGGGCGATGGCGCCTTCTGGGCCTTTTCAATTGGCAGGACGAGCCGGTCGAGCGCACGCTTCCCGAGGTGATGCCTTTTGATGAGCGGAAAGCGTATCACATTGTTGACTTCTGGGATCACCGCTATTTTCGGATGAAGGCAGGCTCTCGGCGGCCCGTTCTGCACCTCGACCCGCACGGGGTCGTCCTGCTTGGAATCCGCACCGTGGCCCCAGACCCCCACCTGGTCTTCACCTCATTCCATCTGTCTCAGGGCGGCGAGGTTACCGACATCCAGCTTGGGGATGCGGAGATACGTCTGTTTCTCAAACTTGATCGGCTGGCGGATGGGGAAGTCTGGCTGGCTTTGCCCTCCCGACCTACGTCCATCACGTTAAACGATCAACCTCTAGACGATGTCTCTCGGGCTGTTGGGTCTGGGGTCTGGTCTATCGCCTTCCGGTTCAATCGGACGGCAGAACTCCGGGTGAGCTGGGCTGACGTTTAGGGCGTCTTTCATCCTGAGCATCCCTCTTCGATACGAGCGTATTCTCGATGGGCATAGGGCAGAAAGCCTCCTGTTCGTTGCCCTGGCAGAGGGCGTCGCGCAGGCGCCGCGCCACCTCTTGAAGCTCTGGACCGGTAAGCATCTCCGGCGAGCGGGGCCGGGGCAGCGGTACCGGTACCACCTCCACGATGCGACCCGGTCGCGCGCTCAGGACCATCACGCGGTCCGCGAGGAGCGTCGCCTCTTCTACGTTGTGCGTGACCATCACCATCGTGCGATGCGTCCGCTCCCAGATACGTAGCAACTCGACGCTCATATACTCTCGGGTGAGGGCATCTAAGGCCCCGAAGGGTTCGTCCAGCAGAAGCACGTCCGGTTCCTGCGCCAGCGCGCGAGCCAGAGCCGTGCGTTGGGCCATGCCGCCGGAGAGCGTTGCGGGATAGGCCGAGGCGAAATCCGCCAATCCTACGAAGGCCAACAGCGACCTGGTGTGCTGGTCAACTCTGTCCGTGCTCCAACCCATCAACTCCAGCGGGAGGGCCACGTTGTCATAGACGGTGCGCCAGGGTAGCAGGGTTGGATCCTGGAAGATCAGGCCAACACGTCGGCCCGGACGTCGCTGTTCTTGGCCCTCGAGGGTGACGTGCCCCGCGGTGGGGGCGAGCAATCCGGCGATGATGCGCAGCAGCGTTGATTTACCGCACCCCGAAGGTCCGATCAGACAGACAAACTCGCCCTTCTCAACGTCAAAGGTGACGTCGCTCAAGGCGTCCAGATCGCCCTGACGTCCGGCGAATGAGGCGCTGAGGTGTCGAACTTGAAGAAACCCCGTGCTTTGCTCACTCATCACCAAGTTTGCCCCCTCCTATTTTCTTTTCCATTTTTCAGCCGCCGTTCTGCCGTTGTACCTTTCGATCTATCCCTCGTCAAAGTCAGTCGGCGTCAGGGAGATATGCGTTGCTGTAAAGGGCGTCTACCGGTACGGTCCCCTCGATCATCCCGGCTTCGGCCATCACCGACTGCGCATTGTCCCACGCTTGAGGATCGAATCGTCCCAAATCAGGCGCTCGCCAGAGCGCGATCGACGCATCCAGGACGCTGCGTTGAACCTCGGCGTTTTCCTCCAAGCCCTCGATATAGTCTTTGCTGATCTCGAATGCCTCGTCCGGATCCGCGAGGGTGTCCTCAAGGCCCTTCAGGAATGCGGCGACGAACGCGCGCGCGCGTTCGGGGTGTTCTTCGACGTAGGCATCGCTGCTGACGATCGCGGCGGATACTATTTCTACGTAATCTGAGACGTGGAGCGCATTGTAGGCCGTGCCCTGTTGTGAGAGGACCACGGGTTCATTGTTGGCATAAACGACCGTCGCGTCAACGGTGCCATTGGTCAATGCCGCGAGCTGCGTATATCCAATTGCCTGTAGATCGATATCGCTTTCGGTGAGACCTCCGGCCTCGAGTAGAGCGCGCAGTCCAATGTAGGACGCGCCGAACGTCTCGGGGATGCCTATGGTCAATCCCTCAAGGTCCGATGGGGTATCGAGTGGGATGTCCTCCAGGGCGATGACGGCGACCGGAAAGTCCTGGTACCAGGACGCGATCGCGACCACGGGCAGGCCCTGGCTCCGCGCCTGGATCACCTGATCGCCGCTGGCAACGGCGAATGGGATCTCACCGGCTGCTGCCAGCTGGATGCCGTCAGTCTCCCATCGATAGTCAAAGGTCACGTCGAATCCTGCGTCCTCAAAGTACGTCTTTTCCTTCGCGACATAAAATGGGCTGAACTGCACGTTTGCTACATATCCCATCGGCAATGAGATAGACTCCAGTGCTGAGTCTCGCCCGCCACAAGCCGCCAGGCTGGCCATCAGGATGACCAACACGATCCATGTACGTCCGACACGTTTTAGCATATTAAGCCTCCGATTAAGTGAGAGAATCAACTTGTTTACGATTGTTGCCGTACCTATACGATTACTGCCGTACCTATTCACGCTGCCAGCGAAGTAGGGTATGCTCGATGAGGGTGAGCAGACCATAGACCGCAATAGCCAATGACATCATCACGGCGATGGCGACAAACATGAGCGGAAGGTCGTAAAGATTTTGTCCCTGCTTGACCAAGTACCCCAGCCCCCGCGATGACGCGACGAACTCCCCAACCACCGCGCCGGTGGCTGCCAAGGTGCCCCCGACTTTCAGCCCGGTAAGAAAAGATGGCAGCGCTGCCGGAATTTCGAGCCGAACGAGAATTTGCCGGTGGTCAGCCTGGAGGAGTTGAAAGAGATCCCACAGACGGGGGTCGATGGATCGCAGCCCCATCGTGACGTTGACCAGGATGGGAAAGAAGACGATCAGGGCGCAGACGACGACCTTCGAGGCCAGACCGGGGCCAAACCAGACGGTGAGTAACGGAGCCAGGGCGACAGTGGGAACTGCTTGGGAGATCACAATCACCGGCTCCAGCAGGTAGGCGATGATCCGGCTGTGGACGACTCCATAGCCCAAAAGGAGAGCCACGATAGTTCCCAGGATCAGGCCTAGGATCATCTCGATCAGAGTTACACCCATATGGTAGAAGATGCGACCATCGCTGAGAAGTTTGCCGAAGCGCGCGACCACCGCGGCCGGCGTGGGGACGAGAAACCGCCTTGCGCTCTCCCCGGTCAACCAGACCAGGATCTGCCAAGCCACAAAGATTAGCAGCATCGAAAGAAGATAATAGGGCAAGCTTCGGGGCTCTCCCTCCCTCGCGATTTTCTTTGAGGGTACATGCTTTCCCTGATTTGTTTCTGTTGTGGACTCGTAGGCTGGTGGCACTTAAGTCGGCTCCGATCCTGCTGGTTGCACAAAAATATCGCCCCGAAGCTTAGCTTCGGGGCGATATCTGGCATTCGCGGTTGCTTCTCCTTCTTTCATCCGGACTCTACCGTCGGCCCCGGTCTCTCACCGGGTCTACGAGTGGCGCTAAACCAACTCGCTCGCGGGCTTGCGCGCACTCTGTGCACGCTTACCGCCGGTCGGGATTTGGAGTTCTTGCAACTCTCCTCACCCTGCCCCGAAGGAATTATCTATTTCCTTGTGGATTGATTATAATATGGCTTTGTGAGAAGGCAACCGAACCCCACTCCCTATCTAGCTCTAGCC
>CAYMAQ010000120.1:9039-11348 GCA_964388385.1 uncultured Anaerolineales bacterium
GTCCGCAACCAGGATTGTCTCCTTCGCCAAAGAGAAGTAGATGGCCCACGAAGGATGCTCGCTGAGGATCTGTTCGTACTTGGGCGAGGAAAACACGATGACCTCGAGTCGCATCGTATCGGGGACATACTGCGTGTCGGTGCAGCGATCGAGCTCGCAGATGAACGTGCGTGCGCCGGCGTGTTTTATCGTCGGGTCCGTGGACGATCCGGTTGTGCCGGAGCTAACGTTTGAGCCCGTTCCGTTGCCGCTTACCGGCGCCTCGGCTCCCCTCAGTCCTTGACGGAGTTTAGCATCCTCGACTGCTTGCTCCCCGGACGGTGCTTGGGGCATAGCTGACAGTTCCTCCTTGAAAATGTCCGCGGCCTGGGCTCTTCCCTCGGATGAGAGCGTTTTTTGGGGTTCCTCAATAAGAAACGATGTGTAGGGTGTGATGATCCCGTGCTGAAGGCTCAGTTGGGTGACCGCATCCACCCATTCAGGTTGTTCGCCGTGTAGACGGATCTGGGTGAGCAAATATCCGATCTTGCGCGCTGCCCAGAGCCGAGGTAGAAATTCGGGGTCTGTCTTCGTGGAGAATGTGACAGGATACCGCAAGATCACTCTCTCCCCGCGGACGTCTCCCGATAGCGTCAGCTCAGTCGAGGTCGACCTTGTCAACGGGTCCTGCCGGTAACGCCCGACGACCACAAGCTGGGTCTCAGCGAAGAGATCTGGCAGCGGGTTGGGATAGAGATCGTAGACCGGGACATCAGCGAAATCCAACGTGATGTCGGTCAATACCGGACTCTGCATGCGGGTGTAGAGCGTGGAGATTTTCTCGTCAACGCGCTCTTCGGGTTCAACGTAGGTAGAGCGCCCCCGATACTGCTGGGCCAATTGGTCCAGGAGGACGACGTTCACGTCATATCCCAGACCAAAAGGGAAGATTCGAATGGACCCGGGGGCTATCGTCGCTAGACCGTTGAGAATCTGATCGTCCTCAACCAAGCCTTCGGTAGGCAAACCATCCGTGAGGAAGACGACCGAGGTGGATCGCTCCGGATCCGTCTGGGTCATCGCTTCGGAGAGTGCCAGGTAAATGTTAGTGCCGCCAAGTGCGTCCTGTGTCTGCATCCAGCGGATTGCCTCCTCGGTTCGACCGATTTCTACCGGGTGGGACGCGAAAGCGCGAGTTTGACTGCTAAATGCGATCACGTTGAAGCGATCCTCAGGATTGAGGTGCTTCAGGATATAGGTGAGCCCAGCACGGGCTTGGACAAGCTTCTCTCCCTCCATTGAGCCGGAGGTGTCAAGCACTAGGATCACATCGCGGGGGATACGTCCGTTGTCATTGTCGAGATTGGGTGAAAGCAGGACCATAAACGTGCCGTCTTCGCCGTCTGGCTCGTACGTGAGAAGACTGAGGCCAATGCCTGATTCCGCAGTGCCGATATAGAGCTCGAAATCGCGGTCGGGTTTGACGTCCCGAGCTTCGTAACTGGCAGTGGCCTGACGGTCGCCCTGACGTGTGATGACGAGATCATTCTGGTGACTGGGTGAGTAGATTGCGCGCAGATCGTCCTGGGTTTTGACGCTGACCTGGATGCTGACCTGCTCCACTGGCGTGGCGGAGAAGCGTTCCGTGTCGAGCGGATAGCGATAATACCGGAGCTGATCCTCTAGAGGTAGCACCTGGGTGTACTTGATGCGGATTCGACGTTCACCACCGGCTGGAATTGGGAAGATCCGAGCCCGAACGGCGTCTCGTCCTATGTATTCAAGGAGAGCAGGATCCTGTTGACGGCGGACATACCCCTCGTAGATCTCGCGAGCTTCATCAGCCGGAAGAATCTTGCTCTCGATTATCTCATCGTCGACCCACATCGTGAAATCGTCGATGACCGCACCCTGAGGAAGCGGGAAGATGTACGTGCCTTCGACGGGCACGCCTTTGTCATTCTGGAACGCTTGATCGATCTCCGTCATAGCGATCTGATCCTCAATTGTCACGTAGACGTGATGATAGCGGATCGCCAGCCAGGGTTCGGGGTCTGGGGATGGCCCCGGAATTGGAGGGTCAATGATGATGAAGCCGTCGGCTGCGACGGGGGTCGTTGTGCTTAAGGCAGCAACGGCGACGATCAGGAGTGCGGCAATTCTCAACAGATATCGGGTTTTCATAGCGAACGCCTCCTTGTGATAGGTCTCTCTCACCTCTATGACGTCGGTGAGATCGAATTCGTTCCATTTTCCTCAACCTCCCCTTGACAAAGGGGAGAGAGGTGTTAGAATTCTCTCTTGTGCCTGGGACAGGGGCGCGGATACCG
>CAYMAQ010000121.1:0-11203 GCA_964388385.1 uncultured Anaerolineales bacterium
GTCTATGGACAATAGTCTAGGGGCAATGATACGAGGGGTGGAATGCTGTGAATGACCCTCGCGAAAGGAGCGAAGCATGGAGGCATTAGAGGCTATACGCCGACGTAGGAGTGTGCGATCCTATACGGGTGAATCCATACCCAGAGAGGATCTCGAGACGATTATAGACGCAGGGCGTCTGGCTCCCACCGGACACAATCGGCAACCGTGGGATTTCATCGTGGTCACCGATCGCGATACGATCACCACGTTGAGCGCTGCGGCGAGTTGGATGGAGCAAGCGGGCGCCGTGATTGCGGTGGTCGTGGATCCCTCAACGCGGTTCTGGCTGCAGGACAGCTCCGCCGCGGTGGAATCTATGCTCATCGCTGCCACGGCGCTAGGATACGGATCGTGCTGGTTGGAGGGCAATACACAACGTCACGAGGCGGCGTTCAAGGCACAGCTTAACGTGCCGGACGAAAAACGGCTGACGACGTTGGTCCCGATAGGTGTGCCGACCGATTGGCCGACCCGCGATAAGCGTCCGTTGGATGACGTCCTCCATTGGGAATCTTACCGACCCCCCGCTTCTTATGGATCTGATCGTGAATAACTAAAGCGCTTCTGCGTTGCCATGGGCATCCCGGAAAAGTTTAGTGATTTGTGTCCGGGTTGCCCTATCAGGGAACCGGAATGGTCGTGCTTTGTTGCGTCTCCATATCCACGGCGATAAGGAGGGCCTGAGCTGCGGGTTGGCCCGGTTTAGGCTCCACTCTCATCAAGAGCCCCTGGGTCATCTCCTGAACTGTAAAGGTACCAGCCATCGCCGGCTCGCGGGGCCAGCCGATCTCAAGCCACAGGCTGTTCTCGCACCAGGCTTTGCCGATTTCACGCATCGGCATTCGGTAGCCGGTCGAGGGTGCCAGCGCCTCACAGATAGGCGCGACTTCGGGCTGACTCTCATCCCATCGGTTTGCGTAGATTTCCACGGTGGCTTCATAGATGTTGGGATCCCTTCCCTTAAACGCGTAGACTAACTCCGTGTCCGCGTCGTAAAGCATAACGCTGCGGTTATGGTCGTGAGCGCTGGCTTGATCCAGATTCGCCCTGAAGAACTGCAGACGTCCGGAATGTTGGGATGTAGGGCCGGTGGCGCATCTCAAGCCGATGCCGAGAATTTCCGCCTGATGAAGCACCGATGTGAACATAGGATCCGGAGCCAAACACGTGGGGGGGGTCTGGATCGGTTCAGTAGGTTCCGCCCCAGATGCATCTGGCTCAGGTGTCGGCGACGGGGTCGGCGATACTGTCAGGGTTTCGGTCGGGGGCAGTGTGGTCGGCGTTGCTGGCGTCGAGGTCGAAACCTGCCCGGTGGGTGTGGGAGGTGGCGGTGTCGCCGTCGGCTGAGAGGAGGGGGCCGCCGTCGGGGTCAACGGGACGGGGGTTTCGGTGACGACGATCTGGATGTAGAGCACGGCGCCGAAGATCTCCCCATCGGGCGATTGCAAACGCCAGTATCCCCGGTACGTGCCGGGGTTGAGAGGTGCCTGCATATCGAGTCCCACGTCGACCTTCCGGTTCGGCGCAACGCCCGTGAGTGGGATCTGGTGAGGCGCGTTGAGGGCATCCCCTTTCTGAAAAACCAGGCGGGTGCCTTCGGGCCATGGGCAAGCGCCGTTGTTTTCAATACGCCACGTCTTTTTGAATAAAGCACCGGGATGGATCTGGCTGTTGTCGGGTATGGTAATATCGGCTACAAAGGCCGCGTTTGGTTTGCAGTTTTCCCACGCCGCCGGTGTTTCCAGATCGACCGCTGATTTGCCGGATGCGGGGTCAGGGGTGGGCGTTGGATCCAGGATATTCTCGTCAACGAGGGGGGGAGCCGTTTCGGGGGGCGGCGTGAGGGTCGGCTCGGAGGGTTCCCCGGATCGTCCAGACATACATGCAGTCAGCGAGATGGACACAGCGATCAACAACCGGATCAGGTGCTTATACATAAGGGCCTCTGCGGTCTCTCGGACGGTATTATGGATCTCAATACTCGAATCGGTTTCTGTGGATAGGATGGTTCCGTGATTCTTCCCTAGTATAGGAGCGAACGCACGATTTGTCTAACAAATTTAAAACGTAACGTTGTGTCCGCCCGGTCTCGCGTCCACATAAAATCGCTTCAATGCGAGCTCGCATGCGGAGTAGTTTTTTTCTTGCAATTTTCTCTCTGAAGTCCCCTTTTCTTTATATTGCACTTGTTTTATCTTGGGTATAATAGCAGTTAGAATTAGACAAGGAGGATGCCCATGGAGCGTGTGCCGGGAATTGACGTGTCACGCTGGCAGCGTCAGATTGATTGGATATCCGTCGCCACAGCCGATTACCGGTTCGCCTTTATCCGCGCAACGATTGGCGACGATTACACGGATCCAAAATTCCACATCAACTGGGATAGCGCGCGGGCGGCGGGGTTGCTGATCTCGCCTTATCACGTCCTAAAGCCCAACGTGCCTCCGGACGATCAGATCTCTTTTTTCTTTCAAACGCTTGGGGATCGCCGTGGGGATCTGCCGCCTGTCCTCGACGTCGAGCGGCATGACGGTATGGATCGTGAAACGATCTCGGCGTGTGTGATCGGGGCCTTGGAGGCGATGGAGGCCCACGATGGCAGGAAACCCATCGTTTACACGGCGCGTTGGTGCTGGAATCGGCTTGTTTTGCCTGCACCGCAGTGGCAGGGCTACGATCTGTGGGTGGCCAGCTATACCTCAGAACCTCTGCTCCCCCGTGACTGGGACACCTGGGTGTTCTGGCAATACTCCGACCGCGGCACAGTGCCCGGTGTGGGCTCCCCGGCGACGGATCTCAATTGGTTTGCCGGTTCGCCGGCAGACCTTCAACGTTATGCCGGTCGAGAGGTCGTCATTCCTGACGACCGAGAGCATGAGGAGCCCTCCGAGCCGGCCTCCCGGATTCGAGCTCGGGTCATCGCCCCGAAGCTCGACGTACGGCGCGGTCCCGGTGAGGCCTACGAACGTCTAGGGGCTCTAACTGCAGAGGCCCAGGTCGAGATTCTCTCAATTGCGGGTCCGGATATATGGATTGAATTTGAGCCCGGTCGGTGGATCGCCTTTGCCCAGCAGGGTGAACGGAGAATGGAATTGATACACGACGTCGCTTCCGACGATGAGTCCGGGGAACGGCAGACGGATCGCGACACATGGGAGGATAGACTACCCCGGGATGCCTGACCTGGTAGGATCTGAGGCTCTGTCTTTAATCCATTCAACGTGTCACCGGGATAGAAATTCGACTTGCAAAGTTGGTGAATATGCGTATACTTGAATTATGGATCTGATCCTGAATAACTAAAACGCTTCTGCGTTGCCATGGGCATCACGCAAAAGTTTAGTGATTCGTGTCCGGACCTGTAAGCTGCACGTTTTTCGATTCCACCCTGAGCGTGATCGGAAGAGGAATGATACGAAAACTACGACGTCGCTCCCTCAGTTTGTGGCTGTTGATTATTGGACTCCTGGTGAGTTCTGTGATCCAGCCTGGTTGGGTCTTGGCAGATGAGGGCCCGGGCAGTAGATATTTCCCCGAAACCGGTTTTCGTGTGAGTGGGCGCTTCTTGACGTATTTTGAGAGCTATGGAAGCCTGGAGATCTTTGGCTATCCGATCTCCCGACCGTTCATAAACCGAGACGGGATTCTGGTGCAGTATTTCCAGAAAGCGCGCATGGAGTGGCACCCCGACAATCCTGAGCCTTATAAAGTCCAATTAGGCTTACTAGGAGAAGAATTGGGATATCGCAAACCCAAATCTGGGCCCGTGCGCTCCATATCCTTGCGGCGAGTGTACTTCAAGGAAACCGATCACGCAGTTGCCTATATGTTCTTGGATTATTTCCGGGATCATGGTGGGATTGATATCTTCGGTTATCCCATCACGGATATGTATCTCGAGGATCGTCGGGTGGTCCAGTATTTCCAGCGCCTTAAGCTCATCTGGAATGTCGGTGCTCAGGGGCCAAGAATGACGGTGGGCGATCTCGGCGAACTGTACGTCGAGAAACATCAAGATCGAATTCCGCCTCATGCGCTGGAACCCTACACGACCTCGTTAACGGCTTACGATGATGAGCCCATCATCCGCGACCTTCAAGTGGTTGTCGATGTCCGGGATACTGTGATTGCGGCTGGTGAGGAGCAAGTGGTGTCCGTATTGGTCCTGGACCGCACCGATGGGGCCGCGGTCGCCGATGCTCTGGTCAGTCTATCTTTTGTCAAGGAAGATGGAGAGGTGTTGGACGGGTCCACACGCACGCTTGCCACGGGCCAAGATGGTCGCGTGGAAGTTATTGTCCCCTTGGAGGGGGTAGATCCGGGGACTCACGTGACGGTTTATGGGGTGGTCAGCTATCAGGCGAGCGAGGCGAGCACAGAAGGATTGTTCCTCGTGTGGTATTGAACGGGTTGGGTTTTTAACCTACCGGCGAGACACAGCACGGACCTTCGGGGGCGTGCTTTTTCGTTTATAGGATAGGGAGAGGTTCAACTGAGGAGGCAAGCGGATTCAAGCGCTCGTGTCGTCTTCGTCGTTGTTTCCCAGGCCGAGACGCGCTTTAATCCGTTCGAACAGCGTCTGCTTCTGCTGGGGCGCGGGTTTGGAGTTGCGGAATTTGCGCAGGCGTTCGACTGCATTGCGTAACTTGTGCATTTTTGCTGCGTTTTCGGATGGCTTGTCCATATAATACTTTTCCTTTAGGTTTGATGTGCGTCGGTTCATTGGCTCCGTGGTCTAGCTGCCGGTCTCCTTGGGTAGGAAGGATCATCCGGGTCGTTCATCGGGATCGGATGAGAAGACGTATCCCACACCTCGCACGTTGAGGATATAGCGGGGTTCACTGGGCGTTGGCTCCAGTTTTCGGCGCAACCTTCGGATGTGGACACGGACGATGGATCGTGCGCCCCACGCATCGGTCTCGTAGCCCTGTGCGCATTGGACGAGTTCCTGGGGGGATTGCACCTCATCGACGTTGCTGACGAGACATTCGAGCAGTCGAAATTCGGTGGGGGTCAGATCGATGGGCTTCCCCTTGTGGGTCACAAGATGTTTGGCCTTGTCGATGACGATGTCTTTGACGGTGATGATGTCATCGTCGGTCTCTTCCTCTTCAAGCGTTTCAGGGAGCTCAAGACCGCTCAAGTTATCGGTCCTGATCAACTCATGCAGGGTCTGCTGAAGTTGGCCGACCAATGCTTTACGGTGTCGATCGGCTTTCAGCTCCGAAACGGCGCGTTTAACCGCACTCAACACCTCGTCGACCGGACAGGGCTTGAGGAGGAAATCGTAGGCTCCCTTGCGCAGTGCGCTAATCGCGGTCTCCAACGTCCCGTATCCGGTGATGAGCATCACGATGGTATCCGAGGAAATCTGATGAATTCCATCGAGCACCTGCATCCCATCGATGCCGGGTAGCCGGAGATCAAGGATGGCGATGTTGAAAGGGGGATTTTGCCTGGCTATGGATAACGCTTCCTCACCGGAAGCTGCCAGGGTGACCTTGTAGCCCTCCAGGCGGAGCACCTCGCCCAGTGTGATGCGCTCTGCTGCTTCGTCGTCAACGATTAGAATCTTGGTCTCATCACTCATGGGTCAGGAGTCCTCTCGATACTCGGGCAGATGGACGATGAATGTGGTGCCGCCATCGGGGGCGTTCTCAACCGCGATGGTGCCGCTGTGTCGCTCGATGATGCTGTAGCTGATGGCAAGGCCGAGGCCTGTGCCCGTGGCCTTGGATGTGTGAAAGGGCTCGAAAAGGTGACGGCGGATCTCCGGCTTGATGCCCGGTCCGCTGTCGCGGAACGCTGCGATCACCTGACGTTGTTCTTCGTGATGCGTTGTGCCCACCCATAATTGCCCTCCGTCCGGCATCGCTTCGATTGCATTGATGACGATATTGAGAAAGACCTGGGTGAGTTGGTTGGACGTTCCCCTGATGGGCGGCAGGTTGGGGGCTAAATGCGCCTCTACCTGGACGTGAGACTGTTCAATGCGTTTGCGGGCAATGGCCAACGCGTCTTCAACCGGACGGTTCAGATTGAGGGATTGGGTTGCCGAGGAGGGGCGGTAGAAATCCAACATTCGGCGCACGATCTGAACCAGCCGATTGACCTCGTTCTGGGCCATATCCAGGAAACTTCGACGTTTTGTCTCATTCAAATCCTGATGCATTGCCAGGTGGAGGCTGTTCTGCACCGCCTGCAACGGATTGTTGATCTCGTGGGCCAGGGATGCAGTCAGCCGCCCGACCGCAGCCATCTTCTCGGCTTGAATCAGGCGGTTCTGTGAGTGTTCAATCTCTTCGGCAAAAGCCTCCAGATCCTGAAACATCCGTGCTTTCTCGACTGCGATCACCACGGTGGCGGCGATATGCTCGATCAAGTGCGTATGCTGGCGGTTAAGGAGACCCGGGCGTGCCGCAGCCAGCACAGCGCCAATCGCCCGGTCCTCGTGAAGGAGCGGGACGCACAATAGATCGAGGGGTGAGCGCTGAAGAATCTCATTCCACGCCCCACCCGTGATGGAGGGTTTGAGGATCGACTGATTCCCATCCATCGCAGTCTGGAGAACAAGATCGTCCTCCGGGATCATACGTCCCTCCAGCTCGATACCGTCGGGGCCGCAACCGGCCTTAATGATCAGGCTATCTGTATCCTCGTCATCCAGAACGATCGCCAAGGCATCCGCTCGGATCAAGCTGTTCAAACCGTCAAGGGCCGAGGCCAGGACTTTGTCGAGATCCAGGCTCGAGGTGATAGCCCGGTTGATCTCATCCAACGCCGCCAGCTCTCGATTGCGCTGCCGGAGCATCTTCTCGGTCCTGCGAATTCGGAGAACGACATCGAGTCGGGCCAGAAGTTCCTGGGGATCGAACGGCTTGATGATGTAATCGTCCGCCCCCATCTGGAGCCCCCGGGTTTTAGCCTCGATCGAGTTGAGACCGGTGATGAGGATCACGGGGATCTGCCGCAGTTGAGGCGCGGACTTCATGCGATCCAGAATACGAAAGCCGTCCTCACCCGGCATCATAATATCCAGGAGAACGGCGTCGACCGTGTCCTTTTCAACTTCACGGAGGAGCAAGGCCATGGCAGCCTTTCCGTTCTTTTCGACGAGGACGTCACAGGGCATCAGCTGAAGCACCTCTTTGACGAGCCGGATCATCTCGGGATCGTCATCGACGATTAAGATGCGAGCCTCAGGTGATTCTATGTCTCTGGATTGTCGGTGTTTCCGTGGAAACAGGTAATCGCCCGGGGAAAAGGTGCGGACCGTCATAGAATCTGCGTCTATGGGGTGCATTGAGATATTGTGATCGATCGTTGTCATATCGTCATCATATCACGGTTCGTTGGTGAGATGAACAGCCAAGGACGTTTCGATGGTCTCGGTCAGGTTTTTGAACCGCGCCTCCTCTATGGTGAGTACCCCGGCTCGCGGTCTGTCATTTATCCCGGCGAAAATCCGGCAAGATACGGCGTGGTCTCCTGTCAGCGGGACAAAGAATGTTTTGGCTTTCGGGTAGGGATAACGTGTATGAACCTGGACGCCTCGATCATAATGTAGCTCTAAGAAACAGCCGTGATCCCGGTATACGTTGAGATCTTCCTCCAAGAGCTTGACGCCCCCCTGGTAACCCTTCCGGTGACTTATGCCTTCTGCAAAGGCTTTCATAATCGGCTCATAGCCCGCATCGCCGGGAAAGAGCATATGGGTCTTTCCCTCCCAATGGATGACAATCCAGGCAGCCTCAGGTTTGAATGTGCGCAGGAACCACAGGGGATCCTCATTGGTCCGCGAGTTTGCCCACCAGACGAGGGCGCCACCAACCAGAACGAGCATCAAGGCCACACTGAATGCACCGAAGCGTTTTTGCCTCATCATGATCCCTTCACAGATATTATAGCGCGACTCTGAAATCTTGGAAAGTAATCAGGTCCCCGGCACTGCGTCCAGTGCCGGGGACCTGAGTGGATTGAGCGGTGCTTGTTTGAAGTTCAGGCCTATTTCTCCAGATTGAATTCCTCGATGTTCCACATCGCCGAATCTTCCGTCGGGTTCATTGTGAAGCCCTGCACGCCTGGACGGACAGCGGCGAGTTTGATGCGCAGGAAGAGGGGCAGAACGGGCATCTGTTCTGAGAAGATGCGCTGCGCTTCTATGTGTCCCTCGATCCAATCCTCGCTGCTGGGTCGGGCTCCCAGGGCTTGCAGACACGCGTCGTCATAGGCCTCGTTTTGGAAGCCCGGGGTGTTGTACCCGTTCCATTGATTGGCCTCGGATGGGATATGAGCTTCCGTGCCGAGATAGTTCTCGCAGGACGGGATCGTATACGCAATCAAGGCCAGGGCAGCCAGGTCGAAGCGCCGTCCGAAGAGGGGCCCCTCCGGCCCTTCGGCATAGAATTCGGGTGTCGGCAGATTCTCTAAGGTCACGTCAATGCCGCATTCGGCAAGGTCCTGTTGGAACAGTTTCATATACTCTTCACGGACGGGATCGGTATTGGACGTCAGTGTGACCTCGAACTCCGTTCCGTCCACGATACCCTCGACACCGGCAGCCTGGCGAACACCGTCTTCATCCTCGTCTACCCATCCCACCTCCTCGAGTAATGCCATGCCCTGATCCGGATCGTATTCGTAGGTCGACAGGATGTTCCCGGCGTAGAGGGGATGACCGGGGGGGATATAGGTGTTCAAGATGGGAGACTGTCCGTACAGGATCGTGTTCACCGCACGTTGGCGGTCGAGGCAATAAGCGATTGCGGTACGGGTGCGGACGTCCTGGAAGAAGTCCGGGCGATCGTAGTCGTCGGCCGAGTTGATGCCAAAATCAATGTGTTCCCACACGCGGTTGTTTTCGAAACTCAATTCGATGATCCCCTCTTGCTCCAGTTTGACGAGCAGCTCTGCATGATCGCTCAACTCGGTGTCCCTGGTCGCGATATCGCACTCACCGGAGATCAATTGAGCGACGGCTGCGTTGGGATCGGGAACAAAACGGAAGATAAGGGTGTCGAGATAGGGGAGACCCTCATCGGCACGGAAGTAATGGGGGTTCCTTTCCACGGTGATGTGGTCCCCTTCGGCCCATTCGGTGATCATATACGGACCCCATCCCATAGGCTTTCGAGCGGATTCCTCGGCTTCGACCAGATCAGCCGCTGTGTATCCGAGCTGTCCCTGCCAGAGATGGCGGGGGAACGGCTGCCAGAAGTTGATGTAGTAAAGTTCGTCAATGAAGCCGGGGAGCCCGGCCCAGACGGTGGTGGTCTCGTCGATCGCTTCGTAGGATGCGGTGCGTCCGATGAGATAGCGGCTGGCTAAGGTATCCGGATCGGCTTGGAGCTCGAAGCCATAGACTGAATCGTCGGCAGTCAGCGGTTCGCCGTCGGACCAGGTGATGCCCTCAAGCAACTTGAAGGTCACGGCCATTTGATCCATCTCAATAGGGGTGCCATCGAATTCAATGGCGCATGCCGTACTGCGACACCCGGCCGGCCGGACGACTTCCCCAGGCACCAACTCGACGAACTCATCCCGATCGTTGATAACGATATCGCCCTCCTGCACGGTCACGGTGTTGATGACAGCATCCCCATCCTCGAAGCTGGGTAATTTTCTGAGGATCACAGGTTGGTGGGTGTAGGTCCGGTTATCAATGGGGCCATCGTAGATCGCCTCGTGGATGTGGGATGCGGTTGGCTGGATGCTCCCTCCAAACCAGTAGAGCGTGTCCGGCTCCTCACCGATGCAGACGACCATTGTATCCGGTTCAACGGATTCCGGTTCCTCCGGAGTGGGCACAGGGGTGCTCTCCTCGACGACCTCGACTGTCTTGACGACTTCCACGGTATGCACGACCGTCTCAACCACTCGCTCCGCGGTAGGCGTCGCGCAGGCGCTTATCAAAAGGCTCAGTGCCATCAGGGCCCCAAGCGTGATGCTCGATGTTTTTCTCATTGTCCTTCTCCTCCAAAGAAAAGATACATAAGGGGGTTTCGTTTCGTCAGAGTTTCCTAACCGCATAGCGCAAATGGTACTCGACTTGCAGTAGAGGTCAACCTACATGACGGGGTTCTTCCACTAGTCCGAAGGGCAAGAGCGGAAGGGGCATATTCACTTCGGTGATCCTTTGGATGAGGGCATCCACCCATCCACCAAGCCAAGCCCCTACCGCCGCGATCATGGTGGAGCTTGTGGACCTTCCACAGGCGGCCCACAGCCCAACGGCTAGCGCGATAGGCATTCCTCGATGGTGACTGTGATGAGCAGCAGGATGGGCCCGTACGATCCCGTACTTAGCAATTCTGGACAGAGCACCCCGGAATCCCGTTCTTGATATCTTGTTTTTAAAGGTCATCGCTCATCATCCTTTAGTTGGTGGAGGGTGGTGAGAAACGGATAGAGGGTCGGCGCGTACTGTGACGCGGCTGTGCGTGACTGCGACGCGGGCGCGTTACGTTCGACTCGTCGCGTTCATGAAGTAACCGATTATGACCCCGACTGCCAGCAGAATCATTACAAGGAAGAGCGCGCCGAGAACCCACCATCCGATGAAGCTTACGCCGATGCCCGCGACGATGCTGACGGCGAGAAAGCCCATAGCCCGGATGATTTGGACTTGTAGATCGGACATATGTGGGTGATGGGCAATCCACAGCGCGATCCCGGCTATCAGGCCGATCAGACTAAGCGCGAGCCCGAGTCCGTAGATCTGCCCGCCGCTCAAGAACGGGGCATCGACGACCAGGACACCACAGGTTCCCTGGCGGGTGGGGAGCGGGTATCCTCCCTTGACGGTCACCTTGAAGAGCACCAGGCTGCCAAATGCGGCGTCGTCCTGATTGATCTCCCAGGTCACGCGTTCTGATTCGCCAGCTTCGAGGGAGAGCTGTGAATTCACCTCCCGCATCAGCGTCACGTAGCCGTGACTGATGTGAGCTCGGATGAAAAGGTCGGTAGGGCGGTCGCGTGAGTTCTTGACGCGGGCACTGATGATGCCGGTCTCTTGTGAGGTTATCATCACGGGGCACCGCAGGCTTCTCAGGCGTGTGTCCTGCTGGATGCTGGGATCAAAAAGAATCGCCTCGAAGTCCGCCCAGACCGTGATGGCGATAAGCGCAATGCCCAGAAGGGCGCCGATTGCAAAGATGATTAT
>CAYMAQ010000122.1:0-11162 GCA_964388385.1 uncultured Anaerolineales bacterium
GTACGTGACGCTGGCGGCTGTATTCTGTTAAGGGCTGAAAGCTCAATAACTTCCATGGCTGGGGCGCTCTCGACACCGCTTTCAGCTTGATTTCGCGGAGGTTATTGGATAGCCAATCCTAAGGGGTTGTGGACTTGGGTCTGTGTCTTGGATCAGGTCCAGGTGATCTTTACCACCGGAACAATTAGTGAGACTCGTTTGAAATTTGAGGCCGTATCGTGTTAGCAGGGCGATGGTACGTTCGAGACTTATCCTTTTATTGATCTATGGTAGAGTTGTGGAGACTTCCAGACTTGAGGATGGCTCGATGGATGATGGATTGATTTTCCGACCCTGTCGGCTTTGTCGGCAGGCTCAAGGAGGTAGAGACTTATGATCGGCAAGCATACCAAAACGCTGATGACCCTTTGTCTGTTGGCGTTTACGGTTTTAGCCGGGCTCCCGGTCTTGCAGATTCAGGCCAGTGAGCTCGCGGTCCCTGTCCGGCAGACTGGCACGAACCTGGTGACCAATCCAGGCTTTGAGGGCATTGGTCTCCCCGTCACCAACTCCTCCCCGAATCCGGATAACTGGACCCGGGATACATTTTCCGGCGCTCAATATGGGGAGATTTATACCCCCAGCGGTTGGGTGACGTGGTGGGAAGAGGGTGATTTCAAACGCCCCGAATGCAAAGTGATTCCCAATCAGCACCCGTTCAACGCCGACCCGACCCGAATCTATGAGGGATACTATTCGGCGATGTGTTTTGCCTTCTTTGGTAAGCAACATGCCGGGTATTACCAGGTTGTGAGAGATATACCCCCTGGCTCTCAGGTGGCAGCCTCATTCTATGCTCACGCTTGGACCAGTAACAAAGATACCCCTTCAATCACCGACCCTGAAGGCGATCCGTATGCATTCTACTTCCGCGTAGGGGTTGATCCCAATGGTGGCACCGATCCCTTCAGCTCAAGCATCGTCTGGAGCTCACCTTACTACAACTACGACGAATATGCGCTGGTTGGCCCCTTGCAGACGACGGTCGGCGAGTCGGGGGCAGCCACGATCTTTTTGGAGTCGTACGGCAAGTGGCCCAATAAGCACAATGATGCGTATATGGATAACCCCAGTTTGCAAATCCTTTCACCGGGACAGACGCCTACACCCACGGCCCCACCCCCTCCCGATACGCCGGAGGTGCAACCCACGCCGGAGGGACCCCAGTATACGCCGACGCCGCGCCCCGATGGGGCGATTGTTCACGAAATTGAGGCCGGGGATACGCTTTTTGGTCTGGCCATTGAATATGGTGTCGACGTTCAGCAGATTTACGACCTGAACGATATGGGGCCTAACGATCTGCTTTCCATCGGGCAGGAAGTCATCATCGCTGTGAGCGGTGACGCCGCGCCATCGATCCCGACGCCTACGCCTCAGCCCGAGACAACCGAGCCTGAGGTTACGGAAGAAGCCACTTCCCCTGAAACGGGGGGGAGCGGTGGACCGGCGGCGGCTCCCTCTGAGGGTAAAGCCTCGGTCTGCGTGCTGGCGTTCTATGATACCAACGGCAATATGTTCCGCGAGGCAGATGAGGGTGAGATGTTGCTGCCCAATGCGGAGATCAACCTGTTGGCTCGGAGTGGCCCGGTCGATAGTCGAACCACCGATGGCATCAGCGAGCCCTGGTGTTTCACCGACCTGGAGCCCGGCAACTATATCCTGCGACACTCACCGCCGCCCGGTTATACGCTTACGGATGGGGGGCAGGTCAACTTTAATCTGAGCGCCGGTCAGGTCTGGGATCTGGAGCTGGCGTACGTCCGGGACGACGAGGGTGCGGCTGCCAATCCGGATGCGCCGGAGGATAATCCCGCGACGGAAGCGCCGGAGACTGGTCCAGCCGACGAACCGGCGGACAACGGCGAGGGTTCCGGCGTGACAAATGTGCTCAATGTGATCTTGAGGGTCAGCGGATTTATCGTGTTGGCCCTGGCTGTTGCCGTCCTGGTGCTGTTTATCCTGTCTCGCCGATCGGCTTAGCACTTTCCGGGGCTCTGTCCCCAGACACACGCGATTTCAACGTGCCGGACCTCAAAGGGCCACCGGAAGAATCCGGTGGCCCTTTCTTCGTGCGAGGATCGGTGTCGACCTCAGTCCCAGTTCTCATCGTCGAGGGCAAGATCCTCGATGTCCGGATCCTCCTCCTCTGTCTCGTCATCATCGTCCCAATCCAAGTCATCGAATTGATCCGGTCTCTCGATCTCTGAAATCGCTTCCAGTTCAAGAGGGCGCACGTTCAGTACGCCAAGGGGCGTTCCACACGAGTTGCACACTATCTGATCCCCGCGTTTGACGTCCGTCGCGACATTGAGTTTCGTTCCACACTCAGGGCATTTTGCCATCGTCTCACTCCGATTCTGAGGATAAGAGATTTGCCTACACTATATGAAAACTATTCGAGAAAGTCAACGCGCAGGATGAAAATAAGCTGATCAAAGTTGGGCGCTCGACATATTCTCTGTCACTTTGACCTTTGACTTTTCGCATGGCTATGATAAGATTTTGAGTGGTGGGCTTTGAGTGTTTATACACTTTGCTTACCCCCTACAATAATGATGAATTTATAGCTTACCGCTGGATGGGAAGAGTTGCCAAGGACGATTTGTCAAAAAGACCCTTTCCCATACCATCATCGATGAACCTTTAGATAAGGGCGATACGTTAGATCGCGGCGATACGTTAAACTGCCCTCTAATAACCTGGAGTTATCTTATGAAGACAAAGCAAGTCAAGCTTATTTTCCGTCTTATTGGACTTCTGATATTTGGATCCGCAGCTATTGCACTTGGCGAACTCATTATTCAAGTTCCTGCATTTCCGATCTCCTTTCGCATCTATGCTCTGATTCTGTTGGGGGTTTTAGGCGGTGTCGCCGGTTATATTGTGACACCGAAATTGATTCTCCGTCCCGTCAACCGCCTACGCAGATTGATTCAACAGGTGCCGGCGTCGGATATTTTTGCGGCCACGTTGGGGCTTTTTGTGGGATTGGCTTTTGGTGCGATTTCCGCCTATCCGCTCTCGCTCTTGCCAAACCCGTTGGGTCAATTCTTGCCCTTCATTGTCGCGGCTGCCTTCGGATATGCGGGTCTGGCCATCGTCATCGCCCGACCGGATCTGCTACAGGGCATGCGGGCGCGTCTCTTTCCCAAGGACGAGCCGCTTGAGGTCGTCCAGGACGTTCCGCCCACGGAGGAGCCCCCCCGTCTTCCGACGATCCTCTTGGATACGAGCGTCATCATCGACGGGCGCATCGCCGACATCTGCCGGACCGGCTTTATTCAGGGTGAGTTGATCGTTCCCCTGTTTGTGCTTAATGAGCTCCAACACGTGGCGGATTCCGCCGATACGCTCCGTCGTAATCGAGGACGTCGCGGCTTGGAGATCCTGCGGCAGCTGCAGGAGGAATCGCCGGTACCGGTCCGCCTGACAGAGGCTGACGTTCCGATGGTTCGTGAGGTCGACGATAAGCTCATCGCGCTCGCCAAGGAGATGAATAGCTCGATTCTAACCAACGATTACAATCTCAACCGCGTCGCCGAACTTCAATCTGTCAACGTGCTCAACGTGAACGAACTGGCGAATGCCGTGAAGACCGTTCTGTTACCCGGCGAGGACTTCACCATTCACATTATGCAAGAGGGTAAAGAGTATAATCAGGGTGTAGGTTATCTCGATGATGGTACAATGGTGGTCGTTGAGGATGGTGCAGATTACATCGGTGCCACTGTTGATGTGACGGTGAGCAAGGTGCTGCAGACCGCGGCGGGCCGGATGATCTTCGCTCGCCCCAAGGAAGAGGAAGGGAACTAAGAGGAAGCGGATTATGGCACTCAAAGTTTACAACTATCTGACCCGTGAGCTTGAACGATTCCGTCCGATTAACCGGGATCGCGTGAATATGTACGTCTGTGGCCCCACGGTCTACGACCATTCCCATTTGGGCCACGCAAAGACCTACGTCTCGATGGATATCGTCGTGCGTTATCTTCGGTACACCGGCTATCACGTGACGTACGTCCGGAACTTGACGGATGTGGGGCATCTGCTTCGTACCGGTGAGGATCGGATCATGCGCGGCGCCCGTCGAGAAGGGTTGCAGCCGATGGAGGTGGTCGACACCTACATCCGCAGTTTCCACGACGATATGGACGCGATCGGCGTCGTCCGGCCTAATATATCCCCCCGGGCAACGTGTCACGTGCCCGAGATGATCGAGTGGGTCCGGGATCTCATCGATCAGGGTCACGCCTATGAGGCCAATGGCAACGTCTATTTCTCAATCGAATCGTTCCCGGAGTACGGCAGGCTATCCCACCGAGAGGTCGAGGACCTGCAGGCCGGGGCCCGGGTTGCCGTCCGGGAGGAGAAGAAGAACCCGGCGGACTTTGCCCTGTGGAAGCGGGCGGAGCCGGAGCACATTATGCGGTGGCCCAGTCCGTGGGGAGAAGGATATCCCGGTTGGCATATCGAGTGCTCGGTAATGTCCAACAAGTATCTGGGTGAGACCTTTGATATCCACGGGGGCGGGCTGGAGAATATGTTCCCGCACAACGATTGTGAGATCGCCCAGTCCGAGGCTCATAACGACAGTCAGTTTGCTAACTATTGGCTTCTTGTTGGTTCTCTGACGGTCAACGGTGTCCAGATGAGCAAAAGCCTGGGGAATTTCCTGACGATCAAAGACGCGCTTAAGCTGTATTCAGCCGAGGCGATCCGGTACTTCGTCCTGACCAGCCACTACCGGGGCTCTGTG
Source organism: uncultured Anaerolineales bacterium (assembly GCA_964388385.1). Classification (GTDB taxonomy): domain Bacteria; phylum Chloroflexota; class Anaerolineae; order B4-G1; family SLSP01; genus PWVB01. The sequence goes on from CAYMAQ010000122.1 coordinate 4,799, forward strand.
GACTACAGTCGGGAGGCTCTGCAGTCCGCTCAACGCGGCATTCGTCGATTCCACAATACGGTCCGCAAGTTAAGGCGTCGGATGAAGGATCTGGCGCCGACTTCGGGGGCGGGGACGGCTGCGCTTTCGAGTGTGATGTCATTAGAGGGCTATCGTGATGATTTCAGGGCCGCGATGGACGACGATTTCAACACGCCGCAAGCCTTAAGCGTTATCTTTGAGCTGGTCAAAGAGGTCAATCGTACTCTCGAGCAGAAGCAGGACGCCAGCCTGGGCACCCTGTCGGCGATGGATAAGATCTTCCGAGATCTCGCGGGGGACGTCCTCGGTATTTTACCTGAGAACCTCGATGCCCGTGTTGGTGGGGATATGGTCGAGGGGCTGGTCAATACGCTTCTGGATATCCGCGACGAATACCGCGAAGAGAGGGCCTGGGACAAGGCGGACGCGATCCGGGACCGGTTGAGCGAGCTGGGCATCGCTATCGAGGATGGTCAAGACGAGACGATGTGGAGCCTGAAATCATGAAGGTATCCGATCGATCAGGTAAGCTGCTGAGCCCGCGGACATTCCGACCTCTCGTTTCGAAAGTTCGTCAGGAATGAGAGAGACACTCTACGGGCGACAGGCTATTCGAGAGGTGCTTCGAGCCGGACGGCGTAAGGTGTACCGTCTGTTTCTAGCCGAGGGGATGATTCGTGCGCCTATCGTCGATGAGATTGTGGCCTTGGCCGAGGAACGCGGAGTTTCCGTTCAATCGGTCTCCCGTTATGAGATGGAGCGGATGTTTGGAGACGAGAATCATCAGGGCGTTGCGGTGGAAGCGTCGGAGTATCCCTACGTCGGCGTCGATGAAATGCTCGACCTCGCTGCGACTCGGGAGGAGCTGCTGCTGCTGCTTATGTTGGACTTGATTCAAGACGTTTCCAATTTGGGGAGCCTCATCCGTACTGCGGACGCGGTCGGAGCCCATGGCGTGGTGCTCCAGGAACGCAGGGCTGCCGGGGTGACCTCCTCCGTGGTCAACACGTCTTCAGGAGCCGTCGAGCATCTCCTTGTCGCACAGGTCACCAACCTGGCCCGGACACTGGAGCGTCTCAAGGATGAGGATATGTGGATTGTGGGTCTGGAAGATGTCTACGGTGCCCAGCCCTACACCGAGGCAGATCTCACGGTATCCTTGGGGTTGGTGGTGGGCAGTGAGAGCGATGGGATTCGACGTCTGGTCAGGGAGCGGTGTGACTGGATGATTTCTATCCCAATGCGGGGGGAGATCGAATCGCTCAACGCGGCGGTTGCCGGCTCTATTGCGCTCTACGAGGTATTACGCCAGCGCACGGTTTATTAGAGGTCCACGTCTTTCTGTATTGCGGCGGGGCGTGAGAACGTCCCGTCGTTTGGCATGGATACGAGGATCGTTTGTCCAGCTTTGACTTGACGATAAGGCTTCACCTCTACAAGCCTTATGCTCGTCCTCTCCGGAACGCTCCGTGCGCTCAGATCGTCATCACCATCTGGCAAAGGGTGCGATGGCTCTCAAATCCGGTGGCTCTCATCGCGTGATAGAGGGAGGGCTGGTCGGGGATGATCGCGACGATTGGCCAATGATAATGATTGGGTATGTGCGCGCTGGCCTGCGAGATGATAGCCTCCGCGCTCGCTCGATCCTCTCTGGGATCCATCAGGAGGTCCCACACGTGGAAATGGTTACCACGATGGGTCTTGGTGCGAACTGCCATGCGCGGCATATCGGGGGGGCCGCAGATCCACGCCCGTTCCCGCTGACGGTTTAGCCAGAGTTCCAGCCGTCGTTGTAGGCCGCCGAATTTGTAGAGGCTCTCTCGAATCTCCAGAACACGGCGCTGTAAGGGCGCGTAGGCTAATTGCGCCAGTGAAAGCCAATCCCGGCTGTCTTTCGGACGTGAGCGCCGCCAGGCCGCCGCCCGCTGGAGCCTGGGCCAGGATGTATCCTCGGGGCGTAAAAGGTGTTGGGTCTGCCCGACGGTCTGGAAGCCCAATCGTTTGTAGAGGCCGCAGGCGACCGCGTTGGTGGCACGCACCTCCAGGCCGATCCAGCGAACTGATCGGTCTTTGGACGCGGCAATGGCGCGCTCCATCAGTGCACGACCGATGCCCTGTCCTTGATAATCGGGATGGACGACGACGTTGCCGATTAAGCGACCATGGGTATGATAGGGGGCGGCACGGCGAATCGATAAATTACCGACGATGGTTTCATCTTCGATCCAGACGAAGCCATGCGTTTCTAAGGAGCGACCGCTCAACAGGCCGAAGACTCCCTGCTGATAGATAAGCTGGCGCATCTCCTTCAGCATCGCCCAGCCTTGAGGATCGAGTTCGTCCTTGAAACCCAATTCGATAAGGTCTAGAATTGCGGCCATGTCGTCACGAGGTCGAATCGGACGGATGGAATCGTCTCTCCGGCTTGTTTTTTTTGCCATAACCTTGTGTCTTTGTTTCTTCTAGGGAGAAAGAACTTGACGATGATTCGTAAGCCGAACACGTCTTTGTGATTGTAATGATAAACTGGGGCGGGTCAAGATCGGCCGACACAAACGTCGGTTGGGTGCGGATCTCGGGCGGGGCAGGCAATTGCCGGAACGCGTTTCCCCGTTTATAATGTTAACTCAACGTGCGCCTTATACGGAGGACAGGAATGAACTATGCGAAACAGTGGTTTTTGATCGTGCTGGGGATGCTTTTGGTATTGATGGTTATCACTGCGTGTGACCGAACGGTGCAGACGCCGGTCGACTCGACACCGGTGCCGGGGTCACAGTCATCTGGGGCTGAGGGATCTGGGGATGATGCGGCGACGTCTGAAGAGGAAACGGCGACGCCCGTGCCTGAGCCCACTGCAACGCCGACGACGGAACCGGTTGCAGCCCTCGTCAACGGCACACCCATCTCACTGGAGGTTTACAAACATCAGGTCTCACGCTATGAAGCCTCGATGGTAGCCGCAGGTGAGGATTTGGATCAACCCGAAGGGAAGGAGGCGGCTGCCCAGGGGCGTCAATGGGTGCTCAACCTGATGATCGAGCAGGTGCTCATTGAACAAGCCGCTGCTGAAGAAGGTGTCACCGTCACCGATGAGGAGCTGCAAGCGACGATTGATTCGCTCCGCGAGGAAATCGGTGATGAGGATTTCAACGCGTGGTTGGAGAAAGAAGGGATTTCGCTGGAGCAGATGCGCGAGCGCCTGCGCAGTGATATGATTGCGACAAAAATGGCCAACCGTATCGCCGAGTCGGTCCCTGAGACCGCCGATCACGTTCACGCTCGGCATATCCTGTTGGCGACTCGAGAGGAGGCCGAGCGTATCCTCAATCAGCTTGAGGCCGGCGGGGATTTTGCGACGTTGGCCCGCGAGTATTCTAATGACATCAGTACGCGGGATGTGGGCGGCGATCTTGGGTTCTTCCCCCCGGGTATATTAACCTCCGATTCTGTTGAAACGGTCGCCTTCGCGCTGCAGCCGGGTCAGACCAGTGACGTCGTGGAGAGCGAATTGGGTTTCCACGTGGTGCAGGTGGTGGAGCGCACGCCCGATCAGGACGTAAGCCCGGAAGATCTGCGTCTCCTGCGCGCCAAAGCCGTCAGGGGATGGATAGACGGGCTTCGTGGGTCGGCGGATATCCAGATCTTTGTGGAGGACTTCTAGGGAGGCCCCGATGAGTCAGCAGGATCGTCTTTTCAGTCTGCTCAGCCTGGTGATGTTGGGATTGACGCTGCTTGTGATCGTTTATTACATCGTGATTGCTGTTAACCCGATGACAGGCCTGAATCCCTTTCCGCCGGATGCTGCGGAGGCCAGTTTCATTGTCGCCACGGGGACGCCCACACCGGAGCCGACGGAATCGCCTGTTGCGACGTGGACGCCGACCCGGACGCCGACGATAACTCCCACGCCCCCCCCGAGCTTTACGCCGACGATCACGCCGACGCCCGAACCGACAACGCCGCCGCCCACGCTCGCGCCCACGTCAACGCCGACACCCCGCGTGACGCGCTCTCCCTATCCATTTACCTATGAGATTTCCTATGAGACGCCCTTCTACGGATGTGCCTGGATGGGTGTCGCCGGGACCGTTCAGGACATCGACGGTAATCCACTTGAGGGATATCCCATTCACATCTGGGGGGGTGGTATCGACACGGTGGTTACGTCCGGGGACAAACAGATGTACGGGGATTCGGGATGGGAGCAATTCTTTAACAATGCTCCGATGGACGCCAGCGGTATCTTCCGCGTGCAGATTCACGCCAGGGATAATCCCGATCATCCCCCGGTATCGGAAGAGATCGTGCTTAACTTCGAGGGTTTCTGTTCCAAGTCGCTGGCGCTTATCAACTTTGTCGAGAATCACTGAGGCCAGCAAGGATTGACCCGTGCGTGGATCCTGTCTTATGATCGCACGGGATTCAGGTGGGACGCAGGCAAGACATCTATGAATCGACTCTATGTCGTGGGCACGCCTATTGGTAATTTGGAGGACATCACGCTACGGGCCTTGCGCATCCTGAAGTCGGTCAGTTTGATCGCGGCCGAGGATACCCGTAAGGCCCATGGGCTGCTGAAGCATTACGAAATCCAAACGCCACTGACCTCCATGTTCGAGGCTAACGAGCGCCGCAAGATCGATCAGATTCTTGAGGCTCTGGCAGGTGGGGACGTGGCGGTGATTTCGGAGGCCGGAATGCCGGGAATCTCCGATCCGGGTTATCCGCTGATCCGGGCCGCCATTGAGCAGGGCGTACCGGTCGTTCCCATCCCCGGCCCGTCCGCGCATACGGCCGCCTTGGTCGCTTCCGGTCTGCCGACGGACCGGTTTACCTTCGTGGGATTTCTTCCCCGCAAGAACCGGGAACGGGATCGGGTGATCGAGTCACTGACACCTCTGCCATCGACGCTCTTGGTCTATGCCGCGCCTCACCGTCTGCGGGCCATCCTCCAATCGATGCACGCAGCGTGGGGCATGCGTCAGATCGCGATATGTCGCGAGCTTACCAAACTGCACGAGGAGATCTGGCGGGGGACCCTTTCGGAGGCGCTCTCCTGGGCCGCGTCCAAACCTCCCCGCGGTGAATACACCCTTGTGATTGCCGGCGCGGCCGAGGAAGAGGCACGCTGGAGTGCGGAGCAGGTGCGGATGGCTCTGGCCCAGCATCTTGCTCAGGGCCTTTCGCCTTCCAGGGCGGCACGAGAGGTGTCCACGCTTTCGGGATGGCCGCGCCGCGACGTCTATGCACTGCAGATCGAGATGAAGCAGGATGACGCGTAGCGGGGATATCCTCTTTATCGTTCGAGAGACGATCTTCGGTTTAGCGGTCTACGGGATGGATTCTCATAATCGCGTGCCGACCGGTGTTTCGCCCACCAGGCACGCGCATTCTCCTTGTCCTGATGCATCTGCTCGATTAGCGCGTCCGCATCTGAGAAGCGGATTTCCGGACGCAGGTATGAGAGAAAATCCAGTTTTATCTCCGCGTGATAGATGTCGGCGTCGAAATCGAGCAGATGGGCTTCAACCGTTGGCACGCTCTTTTGGAAGGTGGGACGCACGCCGACGTTGGTCACGGCGGAGTAATGCCCTTGACCGACGTGTGCTTCGCATACATAGACGCCGTTGGGAGGCAGAAGACGGTCGGAACTGACGTATAGATTGGCCGTTGGAAACCCGAGTTTTCGACCTCGGTGATCCCCATGCTGAACGAGGTTGGTGATGTGATAGGGATGTCCGAGGCATCCGTTGGCCTCCTTGAGGTTGCCCTGTCTGACGGCCTCGCGGATACGACTGCTGCTGACGGGCTCTCCTTCCCAGGTCACTGCCTCTTTGAGCACGTGGACGTCGAAGTGATAGCGCTCTCCCAGTTCCTGCAGGCGGCGTGCGTCGCCCTCTCCTCCTCTGCCCAGACTGAAGTCGGTGCCAATCCAGAGCCCGCTCAATTGAAGGTCGTCGACCAACCGCCGGATAAAGATCTCCGCGGGCGTATGGATCAGCGTCTCGTTGAAGGGAAGAATGACGACGCCATCGACCCCGAGCGGCTCGAAGAGCGCCAGCCTTTCGTCCAGGGTGGACAACAACCCGTATGCTTCAGGTTGGAAGACCTGGCGAGGGGGTGGATCAAACGTGAGGATAAGAGGTTGAAACCCGCGATCGCGCGCCTGATTGACCAGGGTGCGGATGAGGGCCTTGTGACCCCGGTGCACACCGTCAAATGCCCCGATGGTCACGCCGGTTCTGCCGCGTGTTTGTAGGTGTCGCGTATCGTCTTTGATCCACATCATATCTAGGGGGCCATTATACCGCAAACACCGATCTTTGCTAAGTTGATCTCC
>CAYMAQ010000123.1:0-11077 GCA_964388385.1 uncultured Anaerolineales bacterium
GTAACCACCGATCGCCCTGATCTTGTCAGGGTCGATGACCCCGGAACGGGTGATCAAGATGTGTGAGGCTGCAGCCTTTGTTTCCTTACTTTATCCTGCTACAATCTCTCTATGATTGACCAACTGATGAACGCTTATAACATCGACTGGACTGACGGTCAGCGATCCCTCATCGCGGCGGCTCCCGATCAACGGATTTTCTTGGAAGGGCCGGCAGGCGCTGGAAAGACGACCGCAGGGCTTGGGCGAATGGCTCACCTCCTTGAAAAAGGGCTCCCACCCAGTGCACTCCTCGTGCTTGTGCCCCAGCGCACGCTGGCTGCACCCTATCATGAGGCGATGCGCCATCTGGCTGCGACCCTCGATGCCCCTATCCATATCGCTACCTTAGCCGGATTGGCCCGGAGGATGATTGACCTCTTCTGGCCCCTGGTCGCTGAGGGCGCCGGCTTTGGGGATCCGGATCATCGGCCTCTTTTTCTCACGTTAGAGACGGCCCAGTATTATATGGCCCGAGTAGCCGATCCTCTTATTGAGGAGCGGGGCTATTTTGAGTCGGTCCGTATCGAGCGAAACCGGCTATACAGCCAGATTCTGGACAACCTGAACAAGTCCGCGGTGGTGGGCTTTCCCCCTTCTGACATCGCATCCCGTCTTAAGGGAGCCTGGGTAGGGGAACAAGCCCAAGCGCGAGTCTACAATCACGCTCAGGTCTGCGCACAGCATTTCCGCGCCTATTGTCTGAAGCATAATCTTCTCGATTTTTCACTGCAGATGTCGGTTTTTGTTAATCATCTGTGGAAGGAGTCGTTGTGTCGTGACCATCTTCTTAAGACCTATCCTCACTTAATCGTGGATAACGTCGAAGAGGACACTCCGGTTGCCCACGATATTATTGCGACGTGGGTCTCTGAGGCACAATCGACGCTCGTCATTTACGATGAAGGCGCCGGTTATCGGAGTTTCCTGGGAGCCGACCCGGAGGGCGCACGGAAGCTGCAGTCGTTGTGTGATGAAGTGCGGGTCTTTGAAAAGTCACTCGTTATGTCCCCGGAGATGAAGACCCTGGGACGGAGTCTTGCCGAATCGCTGAAACCCCGTGCCACCGGCAGCAAGCTTGAGATGTCCGAGGCTGTTTTTCAGTGGGGGGGAAGAGCGCGCAATGCTTCAGATGATATCGCATCTGCGCTCCGTTTTGAAAATCAGCGCTATCATCCCCAGATGCTGGCGTGGGTTGCGACTCAGGTGGACACTCTCGTTCACGACCGAGGCCTCGATCCGGGCCAGATAGTAATTCTCGCGCCCTTTCTGACCGACGCGCTGCGCTTTACCCTGGCCCGGGAGCTCGAGGATCGGGGTATACCGGTTCGCTCCCACCGCCCCTCTCGCGCTCTGCGGGAAGAGCCCGCGACGCGAACACTGCTGACTTTCGCCGCTTTGGGTCACCCAGACTGGCATATTGTTCCTTCGCGCTATGACGTGTCCTACGCTTTCCAGCACGCGATCGCGGACCTCGATCTGATTCGAGCCAGACTGCTGGCTGAGACCGTCTACCGGCCCCAAGACGAGGAACCCCGATTACTCTCCTTCGAGGGGCTGGGTCCAGAGATGCAGCAGCGCATCACTTATGCATTGGGCGAGCGGTTTGAGACGCTTCGTCATTGGCTGGCGGACTATATATCTCACGAAGCCAGCGCCTTGGACTACTTCCTGGCCCGTCTCTTTGGAGAGGCACTCTCCCAACCGGGGTTTGGATTTCACGATGATCTCGATGCCGGTCGGATTGCCGCGACGTTGGTTGAATCCGTTCGGAAATTCCGGTGGATATCCCGGGATCTGCCTGAGGATCGGCCTCTAGGTCAGGAGTACTTAAGCATGGTGCGGGATGGCGTAATCGCAGCCCAGTATCTGGCTCCCTGGCAGGATCTGGATGAGGATGCTGTGCTTCTGGCCCCGGCTTACACATTTCTTCTCAGCAACCGACCGGTCGAGGTTCAGTTTTGGCTCAATGTGGGGGGGAGCGGGTGGTGGGAACGGCTTTATCAGCCCCTCACACACCCTGTGGTTTTGAGCCGACGTTGGTCGGAAGGACAGCTCTGGACGGATGCCGAGGAGTACGCGCTACGCCAGCATACGATGGGACGGCTTGTGCTTGGCCTGATCCGTCGCTGTCGAAAGGCGGTTTATCTAGGGCTCAGTGAACTTGGGGAACAGGGATTCGAACAGGAAGGGGCGCTACTTCAAGCGATTCAGCGGGTGTTGCGGCGAGCGTGATGAGCGTTTAAACGTCGGGTTCCGGGTTCATAAAGGAGATCATTCGCAATGTCGAATTTAGCAGGCCGTGAGGTAAAGTTTGACACTTTCTACCGGTATGATGATTTCAGCCGGATTGTGCGTCGATACGCGGAGGTATATCCACAACTTGTGCAGGTCGAGAGTCTGGGGCAAAGTTTTGAAGGACGGGATATCTGGTTGCTTACCGTCACGAGCGTTGACACCGGTCCTGACAACGAGAAGCCGGCCTTCTGGATTGATGGGAACATCCACGCGACCGAGCTCTCAGCGTCGACAGCATGTCTATATTTTATCGATTTTCTCGTTACTCGCTACGGCAAGGATCCGCGTATCACCCGGCTTCTTGATACGCGGGCTTATTATGTCGTGCCGCGGGTCAATCCGGATGGTGCAGAATTGGCCCTGGCGGATAAGCCCAAGTACCTTCGATCGAGCACACGGCCCTACCCCTACGACGAAGAGCCACTAGGGGGGCTTGTTCGGGAGGACATTGATGGAGATGGGCGGATGCTGGCAATGCGGGTCCCCGATCCTAACGGGGCGTGGAAGGTCAGTGAGGAAGATCCCCGGCTTATGGTTCGCCGTGAGCCGACCGAGAGTGGGGGTACCTATTACCGGTTGCTGCCGGAGGGAACCCTGGAGGACGAGGCTTGGGATGGGGTGAGCATTACCATTCAGCCCAATAAAGAGCGCCTTGATCTCAATCGGAACTTCCCAGAGCACTGGCGGCAAGAATTTGAACAGAAGGGCGCCGGACCCTATCCGACCTCAGAAGTCGAGGTCCGTGCTCTCGTAGACTTCATCACCAAGCATCCGAATATCACCGGCGGGGTTGCATTTCACACTTATAGCGGCGTGCTGCTGCGTCCGTACGACGACCGCGACGATGAAGAATTTCCGACAGAGGATCTCTGGACTTATGAGGCTATCGGTGAGAAGGGCACAGAGATCACGGGCTACCCGAATGTCTCGGTCTATCACGATTTCCGATACCATCCCAAGCAGATCATCACCGGCGGATTCGACACCTGGTTATATGAGCAGATGGGGGCGTTTGCTTGGACCGTCGAGATTTGGAGCCCACAGCGGCAAGCGGGCATTGAGGATTATAAGTTCATCGATTGGCGCCGAAAGCACCCGATCGAAGATGATCTGAAAATGCTTCACTGGAGTGATGAGAAACTCGACGGTAAAGGGTATATATCCTGGTACCCCTTCGAGCATCCTCAATTGGGACCGATCGAACTCGGTGGTTGGGATCAAATCTATGCATTCCGCAATCCGCCATCGAATTATCTGGAAGACGAGGTGGCACGATTTCCAGAGTGGCTGGTATGGTGCACCCTAATCTCTCCGAGGCTCGAGCTGCTTGAGGCGAGCGCCAAATCGCTAGGAGAGGGTACTTATCGGGTGCGGCTCGTCGTCCAAAATGCCGGTTGGCTTCCCTCTTACGGAACCAAAAAGGCGTTGGAAAGAAAACTTATTCGCGGTGTCGTCTGTGAGATTGACCTTCCCGAAGGCGCGGTTTTGGAAACCGGGAAAGCACGCGATGAGTTCGACCATCTCGAGGGCCGTGCATACAAAGGTGCGTTCCCGGATTACGAAGACGAAACCCAGGATAGGCTTAAGGTCGAGTGGGTCGTTTATGCACCGGAGGGAGGGTGTGTGACATTAACTGCACGGCACGAGCGAGCGGGGGTTGTTCGTGCTGAGGTTATATTGTAAATGTCTTCTCTTAAGCCATCTATTTTATGGAGCCGATGGTGACGACGTTTAAGCCCAGGCCCAATCAGCAAGCGGTCCTCGCTTATCGCGGCGGGCAAATGGGCGTCTCCGCCGTGCCGGGGAGTGGTAAGACTTGGACGCTTTCCCTTTTAGCCGCCAAGTTAGTCGCCGAGATTGATTTGGAGGACGATCAGGAAATTCTCGTGGTCACGCTGGTCAATTCGGCGGTGGATAATTTCGCCAGTCGCGTAGGAAGCTTCGTGCAGGCGCGGGGCTTGCTGCCGGGCGTGGGCTATCGTGTGCGCACGCTGCATGGCTTGGCTCACGATATCGTGCGGGAGCGACCGGGATTGGTGGGGTTGTCAGACGATTTCAGCATTCTGGATGAACTGGCCTCGCAAGACGTGCTCCGTGACGCTGCCCTCGCGTGGGTGCGGGAGCATCCCGATGTGGCTCCTTCTTTTCTGGCTGCGGACCTGGATCAGCGTAAGATGGAATGGGTGCAGCAAGAACGATGGCCCGATCTCGTTGTGAGAATTTCCTCAGCCTTCATCAAGCTTGCAAAGGACCTGCAGTTGACGCCGGCTGAACTTCGTTATCAACTTGAGGGCTTTCCTAAGACCCTTCCTCTGCTGGAAATGGGCACGGAAGTCTACGCGGATTATCAGCGAGCTCTGGCTTATCGTGGGGCCGTCGACTTCGATGACTTGATTCGACTCGCGCTGCAGGCTCTGCGATTGGATCCTGCGTTTCTAGGACGACTGCAGCGGCGGTGGCCATTCATTCTGGAGGACGAAGCCCAGGATAGTAGCCGGCTCCAGGAAGCTATTTTGAAAGAATTAGTGGGTGAGGATGGCAACTGGGTGCGAGTCGGAGACGCAAACCAGGCGATCTACGAGACGTTCACAACGGCCAGCCCACGCTACTTGCGCGATTTTCTACATCGTCCGGACGTAAAAGAACAAACGTTGCCCAACTCCGGGCGCTCGATGCAGAGTATCATCGACCTGGCCAACGAGTTGATCCGGTGGACAATGTCTGAGCATCCGGTATCCTCCATTCAAGAGGCGCTTGACCGTCCGTTTATCGAACCGACTCCCCCCGGCGACCCGCAACCTAACCCTCCAAACAAGCCCTTGAATGTGTACCTGAGCTCGCGTGCATACTCACCGCAAGCGGAATTGGAGGCTGTGGTTACTTCCCTGGCGCGTTGGCTGCCGGATCATCAGGATGAGACCGTCGCTGTTCTGGTCCCGCGGAACCATCGTGGTAGTGAGGTGGTCAACGCACTTCAGGAGAGAGGGCTCGCTTATCACGAACTGCTCAGAAGCAGCCGGCAGACACGCGAGGCCGCGGGTGTTCTCGGTAATGTTCTGCGTTACCTTGCGGACCCCACCTCTGCAACGAAATTGGCCCGTGTTTTTCGAGTTTGGCTCCGGGACGCGCGGGAGGATGAAGAGATGGACCGCAAGGTCCGTGATGTCGCCAAGCTCATACGCCGGTGCGATCACGTGGAGGATTACCTATGGCCCAGGGCGGGGCGAAATTGGATCAAGGGCGAGGAGGTAGTCCACAAACTCTCTGAATGGGCATTAGGACACCTCATAAGATTTCGCGACTTGGTGAGGAAATGGCAAGCTACTACGGTACTGCCCATTGATCAACTGACCCTGACCTTAGCCCAGGATCTCTTCCAGGCACCGGCGGATCTTGCCATCTCGCACAAACTAGCGGTTGTGTTACGTCAAGCCGCCAATCTCCATCCCCAATGGCAGCTCCCTGAACTGACGGAGGAGTTGGCGATCATCGCTCGCAATCAGCGGCGGTTTCTGGGATTTGCCGACGATGACAGCGGGTTCGACCCCGAATCCTATCGGGGTCAGGTTGTGGTGACGACTATCCACCGGGCCAAGGGTTTGGAGTGGGACCGTGTTTACCTTATGTCGGTCAATGATTACAATTTTCCCTCGGCGCAGCCTCAGGATCAATTCATATCAGAACCCTGGTACGTACGGGATCGGTTGAATTTCGAAGCGGAGGTTCTAGCTCAGTTACAGGTGTTGCACGAGGATCCGACGCTATTTCTCTACGATGAAGGTTCCCCGACGATAGAGGCCCGCTATGATTACGCAGCCGAGCGTCTACGGCTTCTATACGTCGGCATTACCCGGGCGCGGCGTGCGTTATCGATTACGTGGAATACGGGACGTCGGGGGAATGCGCAGCCTGCTGTTCCCTTGATCGCTTTGCAGACCTGGTGGGAATCCCGTCGGGAAGGTAGGTTAGAGGAGGAAAAACGAGATGCTGCCTGACGGATTTACTTTCAGCCAGGTCAGTCTGCAAGATTTTGTCGACTGCAGGCGGAGATTCGAGCTTCGCTATCTGATGCACGTGCAGTGGCCCGCTGCGGAGTCCGAACCCATTGAGGAGCAGGAGCGACGGATGCAGCGGGGGGGCGATTTCCATCGGCTTGTGCAGCAGCATCTTCTGGGGATTCCAGAGGATAAGCTCTCTGCGTCGATTAGCGATCCACCGTTGAGACAGTGGTGGGAGCACTACCTGGCATTCCGTCCGATCGAGCAGGCCGGAGCTTCCCGAGCCTACGAAGTCTATCCAGAGGTTACGCTGATGACCGCTTTGCGCGGATATCGGCTGATGGCCAAATACGATGTCATCGTCGTTCCCGAAAGGGGGAGAATTCTAATCTTCGACTGGAAAACATCAAAGCATCGGTATGAATCGGATCGAGCCGAAAAGAGATTGCAGACCCGCGTTTACCGCTCTGTGATTGTTCGATCTGGGGCTCGACTCGTTGATAGCGACGTTGTGTCTCCGGACGAGGTGACGATGATTTACTGGTTTGCGCCCCATCCAAACGCACCGATTCGCTTGCCTTACAGCCGATTAGCCTATGAGCGCGACCTTGATTATCTCCGCGATTTGGTGGCCCAGATCGAAACTGCAACGGAGGTTGATACCGGACCGGATACACAGACCGACGCCTTTCCGAAGACCGAGAATACATTTTTGTGTCGTTATTGTCCGTATCGGTCTTACTGCGGTCGTGGCTCTGAGGCTGGGGATATTGATGAACAGGATATGGTGCTGGAATTAGAAGAGACCGAGCGGCCCTCGAATTTTGACTTTGATTTCGATCAAATTGCCGAGGTGGAGTTTTAACATTCTCCAGAACACCAAGCTGCTTGTTTATCTAAGCTCTGTGAGTACAATTTAACGTACCAAGTTGACTGAAAAAATGAAGTAAGGAGACCTAAACTATGGATCGATTGGACCTGATGCGTAAGGTCAGTATTCCGGGTAAGACTAAAATCATATTGATGGTGCTGGATGGGGTTGGGGGACTGCCTGGTTCGGAAGGACTTACCGAGCTGGAAACCGCGAAGACCCCGAACTTTGACGCACTCGCCGAACGTTCGATCACCGGCTTGACGACCCCGGTTCGCCCGGGGATCACACCTGGCAGCGGTCCCGGACACGTGGGTCTTTTTGGGTACGACCCGGTGGATTGGGAGATCGGGCGGGGTGTGCTTGAGGCCTTAGGGATTGACTTCGATCTGGGGCCTAACGATCTTGCGGCACGGGGTAATTTTGCCACCGTCGACGAAGCGGGAAACATCGTTGACCGCCGAGCCGGACGCATTCCGACGGAGGAGGGGGAGCGGCTGGTCAAGAAGCTCAGACGGATCAAGCTTCCGGGTGTCGAGGTTTTCGTCGAGGTCGTCAAGGAGTACCGGTTTGTCCTGGTTCTCCGCGGTGAGGGATTGGCCGATGGCCTTACCGAGACCGATCCTCAGCGGACCGGCGTTCCACCTATGCCGGTAGAGGCGTTACGGTCCGAGGCTGAACGCTCGGCCGCCTTGATCAATGAGTGGCTGAGAAAGGCCCGTGAGATGTTAGCCGACGAACCACGAGCCAACAGTATGAACCTCCGTGGCATTGCAAAAGTACCGCCAATCCCAAAGATGAGCGAGATCTACCAAATGAAGCTGGGGGCAATTGCCACGTATCCTATGTATCGAGGGATTGGCCGGCTGGTAGGTATGGAGGTTCTAGAGACGGGCGATACGATCGCGAGCGAGGTCGAAACGCTCGGACGTTTCTGGGATGATTACGACTTCTTCTTCTTCCACGTGAAAAAGACGGACAGTTACGGGGAGGACGGTAACTTCGCTAGTAAGGTTCACGTGATTGAGGAAGCTGATGAGGCGCTCACAGACATCTTGGCCTTAGAGCCGGATGTACTCGTTGTCACAGGCGATCACAGCACCCCGTGTGCGTTGAAGTCGCATTCCTGGCACGAGATACCGGTTATACTATGGGCGCATCACATTCGTCCGGACAGCGTTAAATCCTTTGGTGAGCGGGCCGTGATGGCGGGCGGGTTGGGCCACGTGCTTCACTTCGACCTGGTGCCACTTATGATGGCGAACGCTGGACGCTTCGCGAAGTTCGGAGCATAGTATACGCCGCTTCGCCATATTGAAGTTGAGATTCTATGAACCGCCAGCAGGTGCATCTGCCGGCGGTTCTGCACTTTATGATGCTAGGGAGGGAGCACCTTGAGCACGCAATCATTATCCGGTTTGCAATGGGTTAAGTCTGAACCGGTCACAGTCCCAGAACGACTACGCCACTATGTAGGTGGACATCCCCTGGTCGGGCAGATTCTCGTGCGAAGGGGTATCCATTCTGTCGAGGCGGCTAAGCCCTTTCTAGAGGCGGACGCTTATAGCCCGACACCTGCTTCCTCTCTGCACGGCGTTGATCAGGCGGTCGAGCGGATCCAGTCTGCGATCAGGGAGCAAGAGCCCATCTGCGTATGGGGCGATTTCGATGTTGATGGACAGACGGCGACGACTATACTCGTATCGACCCTTCAAAATCTTGGCGCGGAGGTATGGCATCATATTCCGATCCGGGATACTGAGTCCCATGGGATTCAGATTCCCTGGCTTGAGGAGGAGTTAGATCGTGGGGCGCGCCTTATTCTCTCCTGTGATACCGGGATCGATGCGCTTGAAGCGGTCGACTACGCCCGTACGCGGGAGGTGGATGTCATCATCACGGATCATCATGAGCTTCCGGAGACGCTTCCCGATGCAACGGTGATCATCAATCCCCATCTAGGTCCGCCGGATCATCCTTTGGCGACATTACCGGGCGCTGGGGTCGCATTCAAGTTAGCCGAAGCGCTCTATACCCAGTCGAAGATGCCCGAACGTGTGGTTGATCTGCTGGATCTGGTTGCCTTGGGGATTGTGGCCGATGTCGCCCGATTGCAAGGGGATACGCGATATCTGTTACAGCAGGGGCTCAAGGCTCTTCGGCGAACCTCGCGTTTGGGGCTCCAAGAGATGATGAAGCTGGCGAACATCGAACCGGATTACCTCGATGAGACTGACATCGGATTTGGGATCGCTCCGAGATTGAATGCTGTGGGGCGATTGGCAGATGCCGGGGTCGTCGTGGAGTTTTTAACGACCGATAACCTCACCCAAGCCAAGATTTTGGCCTCTCAGCTGGAATCTTTGAACCGTCGCCGCCGATCGCTATGCGATCGGCACTTTGAGGAGGCTAAAAAACACGTACACGAGGACCCGTCGCTTCTCGATCGGTCTGCTGTGGTTCTCTCGGACCCCAATTGGCATCCAGGTGTCATCGGCATTGTGGCGAATCGAATAGCGGAACTCTATCAGCGCCCCGCGGTTATGATCTCGGCGCCGCCTGGGGAGATCGCCCGGGGATCGGCCCGCTCTATCACCGGATGTCACGTCACCGAGGCGATTGCCACTCAGTCCGATCTTCTGGAGGGATTTGGGGGACACGCTATGGCGGCTGGATTAGCAATCAAGCCGGAGAATATCTCCTCTTTTGCGCGCGGTCTGTCGCGGTCTGTGAGGGGGCAATTGGCTGAAGCTGACATTGAGGCTGCCGTCGAAATCTCAGGTGAGATTCCTTTCCATGAATTATCACTGGCATTAGTCTCCGATCTTGAGCGACTGGCGCCCTTTGGGCCGGGGAATCCGCAACCTGTGTTAATGACGCGGGGGGTCAAGATTACGAGCCACCGCAAACTGGGGCGGAACGGTGCTCATCTCAAGCTGCAGGTTGAAAGTCAGGATGGGTATGCTACCTCGGTCTTCTGGTGGGGGTGGCGGGGAGCCAAGTTGCCCGAGGGCACTTTCGACCTGGCCTATCGAATTGGTCGCAACGTCTTCAATGGGAACGTTACGTTGCAGGTTGAGTGGGTCGACGCTCGGATTCAGATTTCCTCAAAGCCGACGATGATATCAAAACCCCTCGAGGTCAGAGTTGTGGATACGTCGAGTGCTGTCGATTGGGTCACAGGCAGAGAGGACGTCGCGGTCTGGCGCGAGGGGCCTATGGATAAGATCTCCGAAGGCTCCGATAGGTACTCGCTGGAACCTGCAGAGACGTTGGTGATATGGACGCTGCCATCGAGTGTCGATGAACTCACGTATGTCCTGAAGCAAGTGCAACCGAACACGGTCGTGATTATCGGAGAGGATCCAGGCACTGATGATCCTCAGCAGTTCGTGAAGCGGTTTGCGGGGCTGGTCAAGTACGCCCTTTCAAAACGAAATGGCGAAGTCCGCATCGAGACGTTAGCTGCCGCGATGGCACATCGCGAAGTCACAATACGGCTTGCGCTGAACTGGTTGGAGGCTAAAGGAAACGTAACGTGGGAGGAGGTCTGGGACGGCATTCAACTATCAGCCGGAGATAGACCGGATTATGAACGGCAGCGTAAACTTACTGCGCGGCTGAAGACTTCTGTAGAGGAGACAAGTCACTATCGCGCTTATTTAGCGGAGGATCGCTCGCGTCTCAAGCGACAAGTTGAACGTATTGCTGAGACTCTTGAGTACGATCGGTGAGATGCCGATTGCTTTCCTCTCTCCGGTCTCCAATCCGAGATTTGGAACCTGAGGGAAAATGCCTCACCCTCCCCTTGACAAGGGGGAGAGAGGTGTTAGAATTCTCTCTTGTGCCTGGGACAGGGGCGCGGATACCG
>CAYMAQ010000124.1:0-11034 GCA_964388385.1 uncultured Anaerolineales bacterium
GTGTTGGCCGAGACGTTGAAGGGATCGCCGCCTACAAAGCTGTCGACCATGGTCATGGAGCCCGATTCTACGGAGACCCCGGCTCCGGTACCTGCGGCATCGGTCACCTCGTTGCCGTAGATTGCGCTGACGTTGGTCATTCGCAGTGATCCGCCCTGACTCACGTGGACCGCCCCTCCCTCGGCCTGCGCTGTCCCGGAGATCAACCGTGTGTTATCGAGCACCAGCCGACCGTTCGTGCGCACGAAGAGGATGCCTCCGCGGTCCGCGTAAGTGTTCTGTACCTGCATGTTCGCGAAGGTGACCGTAGTATCGCTGTCGATCTCACCCATCCCGCCGGAGGTGTTCCATTGCTGCCCACCGCCGTCCACGATAGCCAGGGTATTGGTCGGGGATTGGCAGTTGTTCTCGGCCGCCGCGAGGGTGACGTTCTTGTCGAGGAGGCCGATCACGCTGCCGGTGTGGGGCTGACTCACGTCGACGTAGATCGTGTCGCCGTCAGTTGCGTTGAGTTTGGCGTTGGTGATGTCGTTGTACCCGCAAGCTGCGCCGTTGATGCCAACGTTTTGGCTCTGGACTCCGTCCGCCGGGCCGGTATCGGCCGAGGCCGGGTGCGTCCCGAGACCGACGAGATAACCGGTGAGGAGCAGGCACCCCAGTCCGAGCGCGATCACCACACGACTTCTTTTAAAAATGTGGCGTTGCTTCAATTGCGATGCGAAGACGGAGAGTGTGTTCAAGAAATCCTCCTTATGGGCAATTGGCCTGTGCTCATTATAGGATACGAGACGCTGTTCAGCCGTTGGGGTCGGTTCGGATTGTCTCGGAACTCCGTTGGGTTCCGTTAGGTTTGCGTTGGGAGCGCATAGGTGCTCGGCGCTGGGGTCGACCTTGCGCAGTGAGGGGACGATCAAATACTGCCGGATGCAGGACATCACGCTTCAGGCGTGGGGCCCGCTGACCGGCTGCTGGAAGCCGGGTGGGGCGCCGGGGTGCCCTAAGCCGCGGTCAAGGGGGCGTCTCCTTGTTGGCGAGGAAGACCTCGGTGCCGCAGTGGTCGCAGCGGATGACGCCCTTGCCTGCCAGGCCCATCGCGCCCCCGCAGTTGGGGCACGTCCCGCCGGCGCGCAGACTTTGGGCCTCCCGTGAGTAGATCATCTCCTCGTCCCAGTTGAGATACCCTGTGAACTTGCCCGCCTGGACCAGCTGGTAGATCCACTCCCGGATCAGCCCCTTGGGCAGGTTCATCTCGCGCGCCATCTCGTCGAGAGAGACCGCGCCCTGCGCGTGGATCATGCCCAGGATATGGCGGTGCCGCTCGGCGAGGGCGGGATCGGTGAAGAAAACTCGGTACTGAGGTCGCCGCACGCCGGTGATCTGCCCGGACTGCAGCATCTGGCGGAGGAGATCATCGACCTGATCAATCGAGCTGTTGAGCGCCTGGGCCAGCGCTTCATAGGTGATCTGGCCTTCCTGGGCTTGGAGGATCGCCTCCGCCTCAGCTTTTCGCTGGGTCTGGCGGATCTCCCGGACGGCTTTCGGAAGGCGGACCAGCGCGTAGATCGGCAGGATCGAACTCATAAGGACGAAGGGGCCGAAGCAGATCAGCGCCATCCCCATGCCTTCCAGAAAAGGACGGTTCATCTCGGGATCGCGGGAAAATGCAATGCCCCCAATGAGGGCTGCCAGCAGGAGGAACAGTGTCCCCGAGAGGCCGAGTGCTGCCTTTGCCGGGATCGTGCGCTCGATCAGCGTGGCGACCTCGGTAAGCACGACCGCCGCCGGCAGGACGAGGAAGCCGAAGACGAACCCGAAGTTCTCAAATCGTTCGGTGCCTTCGTAGGCGCCGTAGCCGTAGGCGATGGCGCCGATCAGCCCGATGATGATGAGGCCCCACGCAAACAGATAGAGAATCAACGGACCGGGACTCGGTAGATAGGGCACGGCCTTCTTGTAGAGTTTCTTGAGCATAAGTGCCTCCTACTTGGTTCGATAGGGTTTTATTATAGTCAGATTGGGATGGGGGGCAACGGGGCTATGAGGGCGGGGCTCTCTCTTGACAGGAGTGCTTGGTGGCTCTATGATAGGGTAGATCGTCATCTCGTTGTGGAGAGTGTGCGCAATGATGGATGAAAGTTTGCGTCCCTGGTGCGCGCGCCCTTTCAAGCTGGACGATCACTGGGTGGGCTGGATTGACAACAGGAGGGGAACCGATGGAGGATAGAGCTTCGAATGTGTCGGGGCATCACTGGCAGATGCTTGTTTCGGTTGCGCTGGCGACCGCAGACGAAGACCCGACGGTACGATTTGCGCAGCTGGCGACTGTCAGTTCCGATGGGGCGTCCTACAACCGCACGGTGGTCGTGCGCGCGTTCGACGCTGACACCGGAGAGCTGCGGATCGTGACGGATGCGCGCAGCCAGAAGGTTGCCCATCTCCGTGCTGATCCGCGTGCGGCTCTCTGCTGGTACCTGACCTCAGCACGACAACAGTTTCGCTTCCGAGGTGCGGTCACGCTTGTGGATGTCGCGCATCCCTCAAGCCAGGATGCGCGGCGATCGGCCTGGGCAACCCTCTCCGACCGGACCCGGCAGCAGTTTTATTGGCCCGCGCCGGGCACACGACCCGTCGATGAGTCCCCCAAGGTGGACGTGTCGCCTGGGCGCGCTCTCCCGGATACGTTTGTCTTGCTCCGCTTCTATCCCGATTTTGTGGATCATCTTGTCCTCGCGTCGACTCCTCATCGACGGACCTTCTATCGGTTGGATGACGCCGGGCATTGGCACCGACAACCTGTGAACCCTTGAGGAGGTGGCGTTTACGGTGGTTCGTACGACGTTGATGACGAAGTTCCTGCTGCCCAGGCGGCGGGAGGATCTGCTCACCCGCCAGCGGCTGCTCGATCAGCTCTACGACATGATCGACTACAAGGTCGTGATGATCTCCGCGCCTGCCGGATACGGCAAGACGACCTTACTCGTCGATTTTGCCGGCGACCTGGAGCATCCGGTCTGCTGGTATGCGCTCGATCCCGGCGACCGCGACCCCCGCGTCTTCCTGGAGCATCTGGTGCTCAGTCTGCAGCACCGCTTCCCCCAGTTCGGCGAGCAGACCCTGCGGGCGCTCGATGCAACCTCGAATCTGCACGAGGGGGCCTCGGGAGTCGTAAAAGTGATGATCAATGAGATCGTGGAGACGATTCCCCGCTGGTTTGTCGTCGTACTCGACGACTATCACGCGTTGGGGGATGCTCCGGAGGTGAACGCGATTCTCTCAAACTTCCTGGCGTATCAGGCGGATCAGTGCCTGACGTTCATCACCTCTCGCGTGGTGCCCGATCTCCCGTTGATCATCCGCCTGGTGGCCCGCGGCGGGGTCGGCGGCATTGGTCAGGCGGAGCTCAGCTTCCGACCTGCCGAGGTCCAGGCACTCTTCGCGCAGAATTACGGCGTGACCCTGAGTGACGACGAAGCCGCCGAACTCGTCGCTCAGTCTGAGGGGTGGATCACCGGGCTGTTGCTCACCGCGACCACCCGTTGGCAGGGGGTGGTCACCCGGCTGATGCAGGCGCGGGATGACGACCGGCAGCCGATCCACGAGTACCTGGCGCAAGAGGTTTTCTTGCAACAGGACGAGGCCATGCAGAAATTTCTCCTCGATTCTTCGACGCTGCACGAGATGAATCCGGATCTGTTGACGGAGATCCTGGGGATGGATGGCAGTGCGGAGATGCTTGAACACGCGGAGATTCACAATCTTTTCGTCTCCAAGCTGGAGTCAGGCTGGTATCGCTATCATCGGCTCTTTGCCGAGTACCTGCAGAAACGTCTGCGTGAGACGCAGCCCGAGCGATGGAACTCGCTCCATCTGCGGGCGGCTTCGTGGTTTGAGACTCGGGCGCATCCGGAACGGGCGGTGGATCACTATCTGGAGATCGACGATCAGGATGAAGCGGCCCGGCTGATGCTCGATCAGGCCCATCAGCTCTTCGTGGACGGACGGTGGGCCACGTTGATGGATTGGCGTCACGCGCTCGGCGAGGACGTCCTGATCCGTCATCCGATGCTGACCCTCTTCCAGTCCCGGGCGGCTGAACGATTGGGGCGTTGGACGCAGGCGCTGGCGCTGGTGGATCTGGTGGAGGCGGGCTATCGACGGACCGGGAACGACGAGGGATTGGCCTATGCGATGCTCCACCGCTGCCAGGTGTGGCTCCGGCAAGGTCAGGCCGCTAGGGCCGAGTCCCTCGCTCACGAGGCACTGCTGCTGATCGAGGCCCAGGAGCTTCCGGTGGCTTACGAGGCCTACCGGATCCTAGGCAAGAGCGCCGCCGCCCAGGGGCGATGGGATGAAGCGACGACTTATATGATAGAGGCGCGGGACTACTGTGCCACGCAAGGGACGCCGTACACGTGCGCCTCCATTCAGAGTCACCTGGCGGAGTGCCTGCGGGTGGGAGGGCGCCTGCAGGAAGCACTGCGCGCCCGGCGCGAGGCCGTCCGCACGTGGAAGGCGCTGGATAACGACGGGGTGCTAGCCGGTGAGCTTAACGATCTCGGATTTCTGTCCTACGCATCGGGCGCGTACGGTGAGGCTCTGCGGTGGTTTGAGGAGGCGCTGAACCTGGCCCGGCAGACCGGACAGCGACGCGTTGAGGCTTTTGCGCTCGTCAGTTTGGGTGAGTTGACGCGCGACCTCGATCTGTTGGACCACGCGCAGCACTACTGTAAGCAGGGCCTGGCGCTGGCGGAGGCGCTGGGCGATGGCTTTCTCTCCCCGTACGGTCGGGAGGCCCTGGGCCTCGTCCACCGCGCAGCCGGGCAGTTGGAGGAAGCCGAGGTCCTGATTGAAGAGGCCCTGGCGCAGGCGGACGACCAGGACGCGGACCAACAGCATGGACGGTGTCTGGCTTCGTTGGGATCGGTCTATGTAGAAGCCGGGGCGTACGTCGAGGGGATCACTTATCTGGACAGGGCTGTGACGATTCTGGCGCCCCTCGGTGCCTCCCTGGATTACCAGCGGGCCCGGTTTCTCAGGGCGTGGGCCTATTTTCAGGGCGGCGACGGCGACCGTGCGGCCGAGACGCTGTCGATCCTGCGGGATGAAGCCGACGAGGCCTTTGAGTCGATGGTCTTGGTCGCTGAGGGCCGGTGGACGGTGCCGATGCTGGAGGCGGTCAAGACGCGGTGGACTGCAGCGGGTCGATTGGAGGCCGGTGCCTGGCTGGGCAACGCGCTATCCCGTATCGAGGCCCTGGTCGAAGAGGCCGGATCGCTCTTTCCCGAGCCCCAGGCACCGGAACCTTCGGAGATGCCCGGTATCCGCGCCTACGGGTTCGGCGTGGGGCAGGTCGAGGTGGGCGGGGATCGCATTCTTCCCACGGATTGGGGATCGGCTGCGGCCCGAAACCTGCTTTTCTATATACTCCTCAACGAGCGGCGCTCGCGGGAGCAGATCTTCGCCGATTTTTGGCCGACGCTCTCTTCTCAGAAGGCGAAGGCCGCCTTTCATACCACTAAATTCCGCCTGAAGCGGGCGCTGGGGGTGGATGCAGTCGATTACGACGGTCGAGTTTACCGTATCGATCCAACCCTGGACGTGTGGTTCGACGTGGCCCGCTTCAACGCCGTCTTGGGCCCTGCTCAGCCGGATGTTGACGTCGACGAGATGATCGAGGCTGTTCGACTCTACACTGGCGACTTTCTCCCGGACTGCTACGATGATTGGTGTATCGAGGCCCGGGAGCATCTTCGCGAGCGCTGTTTGAATGCGTTGGAGATGTTGAGCCGCCGCCTGCTCGCGCGGCGCCAGTACCGCCGGGCGATCGAGGTCCTTCAGCGGGCCGTGACACTGGATCCGATTCGGGAGAGCCTGCACCGTCAGTTGATGCGGGCCTACGCCCTGGGCGGGGAGCGCATTCAAGCACTCCAGCAGTACGAGAGCTGCGCGCGGTTGCTGCGGTCCGAGTTCGGCGTCGAACCTTCGCGGCGCACCCGCCGACTCCACCAGCAGATCCTGGACGAAGCTCCCCTCAACTGAACGGCTTCTCTCTCCACCCCTGACCCGATTGAACAGCTCGCCGGGTGGGTTGTGCGGATCGTGAAACCATCCACGACCCGCATTTTTTTATTCTAGACCCTCAAATTTACACAAATTCCCAGGTTTTTGCCCTCTCCATGCCGCCCGTTACCGCTGCGTATACCGTTTCGTTACCCCTCCCGGATATCGTAAAAGCACAGTTGAACGAACGATATCCGAGGAGGTTACCCGATGAACGCACGGTTGCGGTTGACGATGTTGCAGTTGAGCGATCCCCGTCTTGTCCGGTTGTTCGTGGTTATCCTGATGCTGGTCTTGTCGCTTCTGATGCAGACGTTCCCGGGTGCCGAACCGGTCTTCGCGTGTCCGAGCGGCGCCGGCGGTGGCGGCTGCGACGGGGGCACGTAAGGTCTATAGAAGAGAGGGGTGGGAGATGTCAGAGTTATCATTGCGATCGTTAGTGGCCCACGCGGTGGTGGATACACGACTTTGTTTTCAATTATTGAATGGCGAGCGCGAGCGGGTTCTGGCCCGTTTCGAGCTCTCAGAGGGCGAGCGCGCGATGTTACGTTCGATCCGGGCGGAGACCCTGCAGGGGTTTGCGGCCCAGCTTGACCATCGGATGCGTGATGACCGGCCTACGGTTGAGTACGAGGAACTGGAGTGATCGGGTGTCCGTATGCGTGTAGGCTTGTGCATAGGCGCGGGTCCACAGGCGTGACATTGACGAAGGCGAATTTTGGCGCTGTAGAACGCAGGTGGCTATGTCTATAATGTATGAAATCATCGATGAAACGCAGGGAATCGTCTACGCCCGTGCGACCGGGATCGTGCGGGACGGCGACATCTTAGCGCACGAGGAGGCCCTGCTTGAGGATTCCCGCGTCAAGCGGGGATTCCGGCAGTTCATGGACTTCCGCTGGGTGCGCGAGGATCGGATCACCGAACAGGTGGTCGAGCCGCTGCTCCTGCTTCATCGCCGGCACCGGCATAAGCTGACCTGGTCTCATTACGCGGTCGTGGCCATAAGCTCGACGTGGTTCCGACTGGGCTCTCTTTACAGCCAGCGGAGCGATCGGGTGTCCATGATTGTCTTCAACGAGCCGACGACGGCGTGTATCTGGCTGGGAATCGATCCTGCTCTGCCGGAATGCCAGTTTCAATCTGTGCCCGAACCGCTGTCCATCGCCTGACGCCGGTGACATTGTGAGCGCCTTCCTTGGGGATGGGAGGCGGGTGTGACCTGACACCCGCTTCCCGATGTTGAATCGGTGCGAGGCACACCGGGCTCCCCCGGAACGCGGGTATTCCAGGACACACCGATCTTCAGTGCTGTGCCTCCTCCTCCAGTCCCGGCCGATTGAGCAGCACGATCCGCCCCCGCTCCATTCGGATCAACCCTCGATCCTCGAACCCCCGCAGTGACCGCCCGACGACGTCGCGCACCGTCCCGAGCTGCTCTGCCATCTCCGCCTGGGTCCACCGGCGGGCTACCGCTTCTCCCTCGGCCTGCTGCAGCAGGAACCGGGCCAGCCGCCCGGTCACGCTGTGCAGCGCCAGGTCCTCCACCAGTCCGGTGAGGTGATCGAGGCGCTGCGCGAACTCCCGCAGGACCCCCATCGCCAGGTCCGGGCACCGGCGCATCAGCCGCAGGTAGTCCTCCTTCGGGAGCGCGTAGATCGTGACCCTGGTGAGGGCCTCGGCACTTGCGTGCGTGACCGCGTCCTCCAGGAACGGCGGGACTGTGTTGAACGCCTGTCCGGGCCCAAGGATCGCCAGTACCTGTTTCTGCCCCTCCGGTGAGAGCCGGTAGACTCGTACCTGCCCCCGCACGATGAAATAGACCGCTCTGCAGGGCTCCTCTGCCAGGAAGATGGTCTCGTCTGGCTCGTAGGCGCGTGGGATCGCCGTCTCCACCAGGCGGTTGAGGGCCGCCGGCGGAAGGCTGCGGAAGAGCGCGATGCTGCGCAGGTCGTGGTTGGATGGGGACATTGAGGATATTTTGGCGTCTGTGGTGGAGAAGTCAAGGGCTTCAGTTTTTGGATCGCGGGCATCCTGCCCGCATGCTCTAGCACAGGCGTTAATGTCGTCGAAGGGCTGTCTATCTGCCAGATCCTACGATGGGCGTTTCTGGGTCGGCTGTAGTCAGGCTACCGGCCCAGGTTGGACTGATATTCAGTAACTTCGACCCATCATCCGATCCCGGCCCATATGGCGGCTCTGAAGGCGGATTATCCGGACAGCACCACCGGGAGATAGACCACGTAATCGCGCGTCGCAGCGCCAGCCCAGAAGCCGGTGGTCATCCGATAGGATCCGCCCACACTGATGGCAGCGCTGGGCTGTGCGCTCGTCGCGGCGAGGCTGTAACGTCCGCCAGACGCCTCCGAGCTGCCCCCGGCGACCGCTGTCCATCCGAGCGTATAGATGCCTCCTGTGGCTGGAGGCGAAGCCGCCAGTGGCAGCCCCCCCAGGAGCACCCTCAGGCTGACTGTCAACAAAAGAACCATTCCGATCCGTCTGCGTATCATCCGCGGTCTCTCCTCACTGCAGGATGACAAAGACGTGGAGCAGTTGCTTGTCGCTGCCAGCCGCTTCCAACGCTTTACCGAAAACTGCACCGGTCTCGGTCGTGCCATCGACCGTGGTGAGGGTTGGGTTCCCTGTACCACCGATCGCCAGTCTATCACCGGGCCGGATTGTAGCCGTCGTAGCATCAGCCTTGACCTGAGCCGGGCCGTACACGACAAGAAGCATCATATCCCCGGACCGTATCGGTGCATACCGGTCAAAGTTGGTCAGGGTCGGGTCGGCGAGACCCTCTGGCGGTGCGTTGAGTAGCTCGCTGGGAAACTGACCGTGCACCACACCGGCGACTGCAGTCCGGTTTTCCAGCGTGGTCAGCACTACCTGAATTATGGGTTGGCTTACTGTGTTCGATTCGGTGCTAATGCCCGCAAAGGAGGCCACGTCCCCGGTTTCCAGGACTTCTGGTCCGCCGTTCTGCGCGACCATCATCATCGCTCCGGTCATATTGACGTTCCGCGTGAAGAGGTTGTCCGGGGAATAGATCCCGTAGTTGTGATCGCTGCGTCCTGTGTATCCGTAGAGTCCGTACCAGTTGGCGGAGTAGCCCGCCGTGCCCGATCCGGTTGTGCCGTTGTTGGTCCCGAAGGCGGCAACCCCGGCTCCGTTGATCTTGTTGACATAGACGCCGTAGCCGCCGGATCCACTGTTGTTGACCCTCAGGGCGGGAAAGGCACTGTTGGGCGCGCGACCGTCGACAATTAAACTCGATGCGCTGGTTGAGGTGGACTCCACCGTCAATGCGGTGCCGGTCGCCGCGTCGATGGATGCGCCGGGCCGGAGGCTGTGTGCGTACGGGACCGCTGTCAGCGGCTGACGGGGGATCAGGATTGTGAATTCCGTCTCCTCGGCACATTGGACGCCCACTTGAAGCCAACGGGCATCGCCTGTAAAGGCGCTCGATCCGAATTGCCCCGCACCGTTGATCTCGACGTTGAACAATCCGTCGATCACCGGCACGTCGTTGATCACCTGGGTCGTTCCAATCTGGGAGCCATCGCTCTCCGCGTCCCAGAGGCTGAACTGCATATCGCAGAAGCCATTCAAGGGTGTCTTCCCCTCTTCTAAAACACCCTGAAAGGAGAAACCGGTGCTGACCTGCGCGGCGGCCGCCGCGCTTGCACCGGCGTCGGTAGTGTCGCCCTCTCTCTGACCCAGCACCAAGCCGCTGCTCAGGGTCAGCAAGCCAACAAGTACAACCCCAACAATGTAAACACCCGTCGATTTCGTTCGTCTCATCATCTCACGCTATCTCGCTTTCCCCTGTAACATGTTATGGGATCTCGTTTGGGCGATTAATATCATATTTATCTTAATTATAGGCGGAAGCAGATGGCTTGTCAACTACGCGTTGGCTGTCGATTCGGGGAAGCGTGGAGGGTGGGTAATGTGCGGTATGTTTCCATAACACAAAACGGGCTTCGCCTATAGGCGAAGCCCGCTAGTCGGGGCATGCGGATTTGAACCGCAGACCTCACGGACCCGAACCGTGCGCGCTACCAAGCTGCGCTATGCCCCGTATCTGTCAAGCATTATACCGAAGTTCTCTGTTTTGGCAAGCGCCGCGCCGCCGTGGGTTTTTGCCTCTCGGAGAACCTTCAGCCCGGCAACACCTGCTCCGCCCAGGTGCCCTACGTCCCAAAGGTAAACTCCCTTTGAGCGATTGAAGACGATGGGTAAGCAAACGAACGGGTGGGTGCAGGGTTGAACCCTGGTGAGAGGATGGTATGATAGCGGAGATTCGTGCGCACCTATCGTGGTATAGACCACTGAAGCCGTCATCGGGATTGACCATCGTGCTAGAGGAGGCGTTGTGACAGCGTGGCAAGCGATTCTACTCGGTATTCTGCAGGGGATCACGGAATTTCTGCCCATCAGCAGCTCCGGACATCTGGTCATCGTGCCGCATCTCCTGGGGTGGCCCGATCCCGGACTGGCTTTGGACGCGATGCTCCACGTGGGGACCTTGATCGCGATTCTGGGGTTCTTTTTCCAAGATCTCTGGGGTCTGGCAGAAGCGGCTGTGGAGAGTCTGACGCGCCGGTCGTTGGCCAATCCAGATGCTCGCATCGCCTGGGCGATTGTCATCGCCACGGTGCCGGGGGCGCTGCTGGGCTTCTTCCTGGAGAGCGTCTTCGAGCGGCTTTTCGGAATGCCCCAGGCGGCAGCCGGTTTTCTGCTCGTCACCGCGGCCCTGCTGCTGGTCGCCGAGTATACCGGGCGTCGGGAACGTCCGGTCACCACGGTCTCCTGGTACGATGCCATCCTGGTGGGGCTCGCCCAGGCCCTGGCGATTGCGCCGGGCATCAGTCGGTCCGGATCGACGATTGCCGCGGGGATGATGCTCGGCTTCAACCGTGAGGATGCGGCCCGCTTCAGCTTTTATCTCGCCGTCCCGATCATGATCGG
>CAYMAQ010000125.1:0-10919 GCA_964388385.1 uncultured Anaerolineales bacterium
GGTCATATCATGGCTCCTTCCAGGGTATAAACAGCACGCAAGCAGTTGCGCTTGAGTTTGGATGTCGAATGATGAACGTATTATACGTTGACTTAAAAGGTTCGGGTAGGCGCGTCTCGCCCCTTCTGTCTTTAGCGTTCGATCTCCTGGATGAGCGCCAACCAGCGCCGTGCAGCGCGGTCCCACGTAAATTCCGCAGCGCGATCGAGTCCGCGCTCGCGAAGCTTCCCTCTCAGCGTCCCGTCCGTCAGTGCGCGCTCCAACGCGTGAGCCAATGCCGGAACGTCACGCGGATTGATGAGGAGCCCGGCGTTACCCACGGCCTCCGGCACACTCGAAGCGTTCGAGGCTACGACCGGGGTGCCGCACGCCATCGCTTCGAGCGGCGGCAGCCCGAAACCCTCGTAGAGGCTGGGGAACGCGAAAACCTCAGCCTGGCGGTAGAGGGCCGGCAGGTCCTCGTCCGCCACAAATCCCAGGACGCGCACGTAGTCCCGCGCCGCCGCCGCTTCCAGGATGGGATCGGAGAGCCACGCCGGCTGACCTGCCAGTGCCAGGGTGACGTCGTGGGAGTCTGCAAGCGCGTCCATCGCATCGATCAATCTGCGGATGTTCTTCCTCGGCTGGACCGTGCCCACGGCGAGGACGTAGGGTTTCGCTCCCAGGTCATAGCGCGCGCTGAGGCGCGCGCGCTCGTTCGGCCCCGGTTTCGGTGAGAAGCTCGCGGAGACGCCGAGATGGAGGGTGGTGACCTTGTCGGGCGCAGCGCCCAGCAGTTCGATCAGATCTCGGCGGGTCGCGTGAGAGTCGGCGAGGATGTGGTCGGCCCGCGCAACGCTGCGCGGGACGGCGCGCTCCAGATACGCCCGCAGGGCTTCCGGGAAGGTCTCCGGATGGCGGAGAAAGGAGAGATCGTGCACCGTGAGCAGCGCGGGCGTGCCCCGCTGCAGCGGTGGCAGCACGAAGTCCGGCGAATAGAAGAGATCGACCCGACCGCTGATCCAATCCGCGGGGATTGGCACGCGGAGGCGCTGCCAGATCCGGGCCATCCAGTCATCGGTGAGGGGCAGCGGACGCAGGGTCAGCCGGTCGCCCCCGGCGGCGCGGAGCCGGGCCGCCTCCCGCTCCCACCGCTCCCCGAGCCCCGCAGCCGCGGCCATCACCACATAGTGGTGCGGCGCACCCACCGCGAGTACGGCGGTGATCAACTCGCGGGTGTAGCGGCCGATACCCGCGCCCTGGCGGGCTGCCGCTGTGTAGTCGATCGCGATGCGCATCGGGTCGGTCCCCTCTGCCCTCAGACGTCGTTATAGGTCCAGAAGCGGTTGATGAAGAAGTTCCAGAACATCACGACGCCTGTCGCTATTACCTTGGCGGCGTTGTAGCCCAGCTTGTGGGCCAGTTCGGCGGTCCCCACCGGGGGCAGCGTCCCGGCTAACTGCGTGAAGGGTGGGTTCAGCGCCAGCAAAATCCCGGTGTTGATCGCCCACCCGGCGATGTTCACTACGAAGAACTGGAAGAGCTGGGCGCCGATGGGCTTCGATCGGGAGTCCGGATAGGTCCAGAGCCGGTTCCACGTGAAGTTGCTGAACACGGCGCAGGTGAAGGAGAGGGTATTGGCCAACGCCAGGGGCCAGTTCAGGACGACGTGCAGCAGGTAGAGGGTGCCAAAGTCGACGATGGCCCCAATGGTGCCGACGACGGCGAATTTGAAGAACCGCTCGACCTCCACGCGGTTATCGATGATCCACAATTTGACCTTGGCTGTCATACGTGCGCGTCCTCCCTAACTGGATAGCCGATGGCTCAAGACTCGATTCAACAGAAAGGCCGGGCGGTCAGGCCCGACCTGGCACTTCTATTCGATGAGGGTCGCCCATCAATGTTCAACGCGTGTATTATAACAGGGAATTGCGAATGCAGCATTCCTCACTTCCTCATCTGCATCCAGACGGCGTGGAGAAGGTGGCGATTTGCGGTATACTTGGAGACCTGATGGTCATGTCGATGGATCCGGCGCGGACGACCGAACGGGTTCCGTATCTCAACAACGTTGGGAGCTAAAAACCAAGATGAGTATTCTCCGCCGTCTCTTTCATTTTGTGCGTCCGTATTGGAAAATGCTGATCGTCATCGGACTCGTGATGCTTCTAAGCACCGGGCTTCAGCTGCTGCCCCCCCTCGTGCAGCGGGAGATTATTGACCGGGTGATCGAGCTGGGGGCGCTCGATCGATTACTCCGCCTCGTGCTCATCCTCATCGGGGTCTATGCGCTGCAGCAGGTGGCCTCATTTGGGGAGTCGTACCTCCGCCACGTCCTCGGCGCGCGGTTCATCTTCGACCTGCGCGTCAGGATTTACCGGCATCTGCAGCGCCTCTCCCTCTCCTTCTACGAACAGACCTCGACCGGGGAGCTGATGTCGCGCGTGACGAACGACGTGGAGGCGCTGGAGAGCTTTATCACGCACGGCGTGGCACTGACCACTGTCGATCTCCTGCGGTTGTTGGGCGCGTGTGCGATCCTGATCGCGCTCAACAGGCGGCTGGCGCTGTGGATGTTAGCGCCGATCCCCTTTATTGTCGTGGGTCTGCGGATCTTCAACCAGAAGGTCCGCCCCATCTACCGTCAGGCCCGCGATCGCCTGGGAGACATCAACGCCGGGCTGCAGGATAATCTGACCGGCATCCGCGTCATCAAGGCCTTTGTGCAGGAGGCCTCGGAGCTGGACGAGTTTCGCGAAGCGAGCGACCGTTATCGGCAGGAGCGGGTCCGGAGCATCCAGATGTGGTCCACCGTCTTCCCGGTGTTGCGCTTCCTGGCCCTGCTGGGTAGCGCCCTTGTCCTCGGCTTTGGCGCGCGGATGACGGTGCTGGGCGATCTGACCGTGGGCACGCTGGTCGCCTTTCTCTCGTACAGCACGTCCTTCTACGAGCCGCTGCGCCGCCTGACCGAGGTCGATAACATCTTCCAGCAGGCCATCGCCGCGGGCGAGCGGATCTTCGAGCTGCTGGATCAGAGGCCGAACATTCAGAGCAAGCCGGATGCGACGGTCCTGGACGAGATCGAGGGGCGGGTCGCTTTCGAGCATATTAACTTCCGTTACGCGGACGAGGCGGACGAGGAGGAAAAGGGCCACGTCTTGCGGGACGTGACCTTCGATATAGAGCCCGGCGAGGTCGTGGCCCTGGTGGGGCCCAGCGGCGCGGGAAAGACCAGCATCGCACGCCTGCTCTGCCGATACTACGATCCGAATGATGGTCGCGTGCGGGTGGACGGTCATGATATCCGGGACCTCGACCTCCGATCGTTGCGCCGGCACATCGCGGTGGTGTTGCAGGACACCTTCCTCTTCAACAGCACGATCAGGGCCAATTTGCGCTATGGCAACCCGGACGCAAGCCAGGAGGCGCTCGAGGCGGCGGCGAAGGCCGCGTACGCTCACGAGTTCATCGAGGAGCTGCCGGCTGGGTACGACACGGCAATCGGCGAGCGGGGCGTGAAGCTCAGCGGTGGGCAGAAACAGCGGTTGGCCTTGGCCCGGGCGATCGTGACCGATCCCCGAATCCTGATCCTCGATGAGGCGACGTCCTCGGTCGACGCCGAGGCCGAGTATCTTATCCAGAAGGCGTTGGAGGAGGTCATGAGGGGCCGTACCTCACTGGTGATCGCGCACCGGCTGAGCACGATCCGCAGCGCTGACAAGATCATTGCGCTGGAGGACGGGCGCATCCGGGAGGTGGGCGATCACGACGAGCTGTTGGCGAAGGACGGGCTCTACAGCCACCTCTACCGCCGCCAGCTGGAACTCGCGGAGGGATAAAGTCGGTCGGCTTGTCTAAACTGACCTGCTACCGTCGGGAGCGACGCGGCCCCTTGTGAGTCACGGTCCGCTTCTGACGCTGTTTGCGCCCCTGATCCTTTTCCACGAACAGCCGCTTGCCCGTGAACGGATCCCGCTCCGTGTAGTACATCAGGCTCGAATACGTCGACGGGGTTGGCGTGAAAATCTGGACCTGCTCGGGGTGGATCTTGAGCTTCTCGACGGCAAACTGCCGCAGCTCCCGCATATCGCGCTCCGTGCAGCCGGGATGGGCCGCGATCAGATAGTACGTCAGGAACTGTGGCTTGCCGGCCCGTTCTGTGGCCTCGTAGAAGCGCTCGCGGAATTTGAGCAGCGACTTCGGGCCCGGTTTCCCCATCGCCTGCAGCACGCGCGGCTCCGTGTGCTCCGGCGCGACCTTCATCTGCCCCGAGACGTGGTGGGCGACCAGCTCCTGAAGATATGCGTCGCCGTGCTCCTCGTCGTCGAAGATCAGGTCGTACCGGATCCCGGAGGCGACGAAGACCTTCTTGACCCCGGGCAGGCTGCGCAGCCGCCGCAGCAGGTCCAGATGCTTGCTCTGATCGACGGGCAGCGCCGGACAGACCTCCGGATAGAGGCAGCGGCGGTCGGGGCAGGCGCCCTCGTTGAGCTTCTTCGGGCATTCGAACCCGTACATATTCGCCGTCGGCGCGCTGACGTCCCGAATGTTGCCCTTGAACCCCGGATGCCGGGTGAGATCCCGCGCCTCCGCCTCGATGGATTCGGGGCTCCGCCAGCGCACGGTGCGGCCCTCGTGGACGGCGATGGCGCAGAAGTTGCACTCCCCGTAACAACCCCGGTGGGTGTTGACCGCGAAGGTGATCGTGTTAAGCGCGCGTATCTCCCCCTGGCGCTTGTAGTAGGGGTGCGCGTCGCGCTCGAAGTCCAGCGTGTAGACGTCGTCGAGTTCCTTCTGCGATAGATAGACAGGCGGCGGATTGTGGATCAGGAAGCGGTTGCCGTGCTGTTGGACGAGGCCCTTCGCGCTGCGCGGATCGTTGTTCCGGTAGAAGGTATGGAACATCGCGATGAACGCCTCGTCATCCTCAATGACCGTCTCGTAGGCCGGGAGGGTGAGATACCCGGGCTGCGGATCCGTGTCGATATAGCAGACGCCTCGGACGTGCCGCGCGTCGCCGCGAAACCGCAGGGCATCGGCGAACTCGGCGACGGACCGCTCCGCCATCCCGTAGATCAGATAGTCGGCCTTGGCGTCGAAGAGCACCGACCGCCGGATGCGGTCGTCCCAGTAGTCGTAGTGCGCGATGCGCCGCAGACTGGCCTCGACGCCGCCCAGGACGATGGGCACCGTGTCCTTGAAAAAGCGCTTGATCAGGTTCGTGTAGACGATCACCGCACGGTCGGGTCGGCGGGTGTTCTCACCGCCCGGCGTGTAGTCGTCGGTGCGCCTCGGCTTCTTCAGGGCGGTGTAGTTGGCGACCATCGAATCGATGCTCCCCCCGCTGACCCCCCAGAAGAGCGTCGGCTCGCCCAGACGCGTGATATCGTCCGAGCTCCGGAGGTCCGGCTGCGCGATGATCCCGACCCGATAGCCCAGATCCGCCAGCACGTGCCCGATCACCGACACCCCGATGTAGGGGCTGTCGATGTACGCGTCGCCCGTCACCAGGATCACGTCCAGCCGGTCCCATTCCAGGGCTTCCATCTCTTGGCGGGTTGTGGGTAAGAACATAGTGTCATCATGGTGCCACGGACCGGGGTGGGGGTCAATACCTTTTGCCGGGCGAGGGCTCAAAGCCCCTCTTTTGCAGATATCAGCGTTTGCAAAGGGTGCTTCATACCCGACCCACCCCTGAAAACAAGGGGCTTTGAGCCCTTTGAGAGCCGGACTGAGCGGTTGAAGGTCGCGCCGTTTCTGATATAATAGCAGGTGTGCTGGTGACCGGCACACCCACCGCGGAGAGGTGCCAGAGCGGCCGAATGGGGCGGTCTCGAAAACCGTTGTAGTCTTCGGGCTACCGTGGGTTCGAATCCCACCCTCTCCGCCTATGGTAGTCACGCAGGCGATTTACTCCTCAAGCAAGAGTGGATAACTACCCGCAAAGCTGCCGAGTTGACCGGATACTCGATGGGCTACATCCGCAAGGCTATCCACCGCGGGTGATTGTCAGCAGAGCAGTTCGGTCGCGACTGGATGCGCAAACGCTATATCACCCTCTTTCTCCAAACTTGGTTTACAGCGCTGCCACGCTCACTTATCCCAGCTTCCTCGCCAATTCATCCAGGCCCCCCTCGGGATCGTCGGCTTTCACGACGACAAGACGATACCCTTGTCCCTTGAGGCGCATACGCTTGCGGCGGTCGGCGTCCTGGACGTAGGCCCGGTAGTGCGGGGAGCCGTCGACGAAGACGACGATTCGCGGTTCGTAAACAAAGTCCGCGATGACCAGCGGGGCGCCGTCGTCATAGATCGTCTCCTGCGCGGCGTCGGGCAGCGGAAGGCCCCGGTCTCGAATGGCATCCAGAACCTCGCGCTCCAGGTCCGACTCGCATTGCGCCCGGAGCGCCGCGAAGCGGTCCTCGGCGACGACCGGCGCGACGGTCACGTCCGCCAGCGTCTGCAGCCAGGGGAGGACCAGGGAGCGGTCGAGCAGGTCGTGGTCCCGCTGGTTGTAGAAGGAGAGCAGGCACGCGTAGCAGGCCTTCTCGCAGCCGCCCTCGGGATCGCCCTCGTGAAGCATCTCCCGCGCACGGGCGATCAGGGTGTCCAACCGGCCCGGCTCCGCCAGGGAGGCCAGCACGCCGCTGCCGCCCACGGTCGTCTCGTAGAGCACCACGCGGGCGGGGACGTCCGCATCGGCGTCCGGGGAGGGCGCCAGGAAGACGTTCATCTCCGACTGGTCGAGGTTGAAGGCGACCAACAGGGCCCGCAGCAGCGTGTTCGCCAGGGTGATGTAGAACGCGTCGGTCTGGTCGTCGGGCACCGCCTCGGGCAGCGGGACGTCGACGAGGGCCAGGTCGCTCTGAATCGTGGTGGTCAGCCAGAGCGCCTCCGCGAGATCGTCCCGGTGGGCATTGCGCGGGCACTCGCCCTTGTCCTCGGTGGTGTAGATGTGCGTCTCCGGTGCTGCCTCGCCCACCAGCCAGCGGTGGCACTTCTGGCAGAGGGTGAAGCCGGGCGGTGCCTCGTCGTCCTGCTGGCGCGGGCCCCGGTTGATGCGCAGCACCTCGCCGCTCTGCTCCAGGGTCAGGGTGAACGCTGCCCCCGCCTCTGAGGTGACCTGGTAGGTGCGTTGCCTGCCGCCTGCGCGGTAGTGGGAGGTCAGCTCGTAGCCCAGGCGCAGCCGCTCCTCCTCGTCCGCCGTGATGCGGGCCCGCTGCTGGGCGTACATATCCGTCAGCTGCATCGTCTCCCGCGTGTGAATCAGGGTGAGGTTCTGTCCGCAGTCGCAGGCCGCACGGTTGATCTCCGCCTCGCCCACGTAGGCGCGCTGGCAGGCGGGGCAGATCCGCACCGGCTCCAGGTCGAGTTCGGTCTCCGCCGGACCGGTGCTCCCGCCTACCCGGCGGCGGCGCGGGCGCGCGTGGGTGATCTCGTAACGCTCGCCGCGGTAGTAGACGAAGTTGCCGGGCGCGTATTCGGTCAGGGCGATGTCGGGATCGCGGGCCATCTCGTCCTCCTGATCGTCCAGGGCCAGGGCGGTGGCCTGAGGCGGGAACGCGTAGCCCGGCAGGAAGCCCTCGCCGCCCAGATAGCGGTAGAGGTACCAGTCCCGTTTGCCCTCGCGCATGGCCTCCAGCTTGGACTCGATGACGATGCGGCGCCGGTCGAGGCTGCGGTCGACGTGTTCGTCCCCCAGCGTGCGATTGATCGCCGCGCGCTCGTCACGCAGGCGGCGGTACTCTGTCCGCCACCGGTCCATCGCGTCGTCCAGCATCTGTACAAAGCCGCGCACCTGGGCCACGATGAAGTCGCGGTCGAACCAGGCGAACCCGTCCTCGGCGTCGAGCTCCGCCGCAAAGGCCTCCTCCACCGCTGCCACGACGTCGTCACAATACTGCTCGATGCCCCGCTGGTAGACCTCGCGCCAGCTCGCGTCGAGGGGGAAACCCTCGGCGCCCAGATCCAGCAGCTCGTTCGCCCGGCTGGGCAGGCGCTCCGCGCCCTTCAGGCCCATGGTCTCCAGCACCAGGGCGTGGACGTGCGCCCGGATCAGGGCCTCATTGTCGAGCCGGAAGCGCGGCGCCGCGATGGCCCCGGCGATCATCTTCTCCGGGAAGCGGTAGAAGTACTGGTCGTGCGGGCCGCGCGCCGAGCCCACCCCGGCGAAGACCGTGACCAGCGCGGCCTGCCCGCTGCGTCCCGCGCGCCCGGAGCGCTGCGCGTAGTTTGAGGGGCTGGGCGGAACGTTGCGCAGGGTCACCGCGTTGAGGTGCCCGATGTCGATGCCCAGCTCCATGGTCGGCGTGCAGACCAGGACGTTGAGCGGATCCTCGTCATCGCCAAAGCGCAGCTCGATCTCACGGCGCTCGCGGCCCTGCACCTGCCCGGAGTGCTCCTCGGCCCGGACCGGCACGGCCTCGCCCAGCGGGGTGGCGTAGACCCGGCGGAAGTAGTTGTCGGTCAGGTCCTGCGTCTCCAGCGTGGTGCGGCAGGTCGAGCCGGTGCAGACACGCAGCGCGCGGAAGCGGTGCACGGTGCCGCACTTGGGGCAGCGCCAATGGGACGCCTCCGGGTCGGCCTGCAGGGTGACCCGCCCGGCATTGAGCACCCACAGATCGTACTTGCGCTTGCCATAGCCCGTCACCGTCTGCTGCTGCAGGAACTCGGCCCGGGGATCGGCCAGTTTCGCCGCCAGTTGGGTCACGAGAGCCACCGCTTCCTCGTGCTCCAGGGGTTCGGCCAGTGCATCGAAGACCCGCTTGACCCAGACCACTGGCTGGGTATTCGTGCCCGTCAGCCGGTAATAAGTGTAGTAGCGCCCACCAGGCGCGGTATCACTGTAGCCGATCGGTCCGTAGAAGACGTCATCGTGGACGTACGCTTCCTCATTGATCTTATTGACCACCTCGCGATTGAATTTGTAGGCATCCGTAATCGCCTCGTGCGAGAGGGCCAGTCGCTTGCGCATCAGATCGAGCAGACCCAGGAGGAGATCGTAGCGGACGTCGGCCTCCAAATCCGCCATGAACGATACGTCCTCCCAATAGAAGTCCGCTGCGGCCATCTCGTCCAGGCCCCAATACCCCACCGCCAGGAGCCCGACGTCCTCCAGGTTCTGGTGCGTCCGGCGGTGGGTCCCGCCCAGCTCCCAGAGGGTGACGAACGTCAGATAATCCAGATAGCGCTGTTCCGCCTCCACGTCACGCCCGAAGATGGCCCGGCTGGTGTGAAAGTCCGGCACCATTCCCAGCGCCTGTTGGGTCTCGTAGAGCAGGCTGCCCACGTCCTGCACGTTCGCCCACCGCTCGCCGCCGCGCACGTATCCGCCTTCCTGGAGCGCCGTATAGAGCATCTGGCGGAAGGTGAAGCGGTGGTGGAGGCTGTTCATATGTGCCGCCTGGAGGGCCGTGTCCTGCCGGTTGTCCGAGAAGGCAATGACCTTGTTGGCCCGGCGGGGCAGGGCCTGCACCTGGGCGTTGACCAGCACGTCGGTGGCGGTGGCGCGGCCCACGGAGCCGAAGGTGAAGAGCTTGTTGTACTCGCGCGCACGCCGGTCGTGGACGATCCCGCAGGAGGGACAGAGCAGGAAGGGCCTTGGCAGGAAGGTGACGTCGAAGGCACTGGGGTGGTTACACCCGTTTGTTGTAGGCGCTTCAGCACCGTGACCGCCGTGAAAGCGTCGTGAATCGCTGGCGATAAACTTGCCGCAATCTGGACAGACGCGCCCGCGCTCCGGTACCACGTCCTGGTATCCGTGCTTGCCGCCGCGCACCTTGCCCGTCTTGGTCAGCCAGCGTTCGGGCAGCTCGATTGCCAGATGGCCCGCCAGCAGATAACCGGGCTGTCCCTGGACGTCCACGGCGTCGAGGTCGGCGGGATGCAGCCGGCCCGTGCGGTCGACCGCCACGCTCCAGTACTCCTGCCCGCAGGCGCGGCAGAAGACCACCGGGTAGGTGGCTCGCTCGCGTTCCTCCTGGGCGCAGACGGGGCAGAGGCGCTCGCCCCGGTCGTTCAGGTGCGGCGCGTCGGCGTCCAGGCAGGCGGCGATGCCCCGCCCCTGGGAGAAGAAGGCATGGAGTTTGATGCTGGAACCTGGTTGCTGGATACTTGAAGCGGGATGCTCGTTGCTGGATGCTTGAGACTGGATGCTCGTTGCTCGATGTTGGAGAGCATCTTGAATGGCGGCGGGGGTGGTGTCGAGGCGGTCGGCGAGTTGGTGCGTGGTCAACGGGCCGTCGGCGAGAGCCTCGGCGATATTGCGCGTGTGGGAGGGAAAGCTCTCCGCCAGGGGGGCATAGGATTCGGTGACCACGTGCGCCGGGTCGAAGGGCTCGCCGAAGAGGCGCTGGGCGAAGTCGGCCACGGCCTCGGCGGCGGTGACGTCCCCCGCGCTTTCCACCGTGGCGCTGGTGGCGATACAGCGCAGCGTGCCCACGGTGTGGGTGTGCTGCTTGAGCCGGCGGATCAACCCGGCGACGTCGGCCCCGCGCTTACCGGTGTAAGTGTGGACCTCGTCCAGCACCAGGAAGTGGAGCACGTCGGGCCGGGCAAAGAGCGTGCGATCCCGGAAGCGGGTGAGGAGCAGCTCCAGCATCACGTAGTTGGTCATCAGGATGTCCGGCGGGTGATCCTGGATCTCCTGGCGGGAGAGGACTTCGCAGTCGTAGGGTTGCTGGCGCCCGGTGGCCCGCTGATACCGGTCCAGGGCCTCCTCGGGGCTGTGCGCGGTATCGCCGGTGTAGCGCGCCAGGGTCAGACCGCTGCCGTGGAGACGCTGGGCGAAGTCATCGTACTGGGAGTTCGCCAGGGCGTTCATCGGATAGACGATGACGGCCTTGATGCCGGGGATCCCCCGGTCGCGCATGCGCAGCGCCTCGGAGACGATGGGGATGCCGAAGGCGAAGGACTTGCCGGAGCCGGTGCCGGTCGCC
>CAYMAQ010000126.1:0-10918 GCA_964388385.1 uncultured Anaerolineales bacterium
TCGCCATTCTGGGCGGGACCGGCAATCAGGGACCCGGGTTGGCCCTGCGCTGGGCTCTCGCCTGACACCGCATCATCATTCGACATCCAAACTCAAGCGCACCTGCTTGCGTGTTGTTTATACCCTGGAAGGAGCCATGATATGACCCAAACCAAGCACCCCCGGACTCTCGCCATTCTGGGCGGGACCGGCAATCAGGGACCCGGGTTGGCCCTGCGCTGGGCCCTCGCCGGACATCGCATCATCATCGGATCCCGCAAGCAGGAGAAGGCCGAGAGGGTCGCCGCTGAGATCAACGCTCGGTTGGAGGACGCGGAGGTTACACATCCGGTCACGGGTATGGCCAATCCGCAGGCCGCCGAGGCGTGCGACGCGGCTGTCCTGA
Organism: uncultured Anaerolineales bacterium; assembly: GCA_964388385.1. Taxonomy (GTDB): domain Bacteria; phylum Chloroflexota; class Anaerolineae; order B4-G1; family SLSP01; genus PWVB01. The sequence goes on from CAYMAQ010000126.1 coordinate 386, forward strand.
CGGTGCCCTACGGCGCGCAAAACGCCCTGCTGGTCAGCCTGGCCGACGCCCTGGAGGGCAAGGTGCTGATCAACGTCAACGTGGCGCTCAAGCCGCCGAAGGTCACCCGGGTCTTCATCCCGCCGGAGGGCTCCGCCTGCGAACAGGCCCAGACCATCCTCGGGGAAGCGACGCCCGTGGTGGGTGCCTTCCAGAACGTCTCGGCCCACGTGTTGGACGCCCTGGACCAACCGGTGACCTGCGACGTGCTGGTCTGCGGCGACGACGCAGAGGCCAAGGCGCTGGCGATCGCGCTGGCTGAGGACATGGGCACTCAAGGCCTCGATGCCGGCCCACTCGCGAACGCCAAGGCCGTCGAGGGACTGACCGCCATCCTCATCAAGCTCAACATCCAGCATAAGGTCCACGGATCCGGCATCCGCATCACGGGCCTGCCGGAGGAAGCAGAAGCGGGCTCATGAGCCCACTGGATTACGGGTCCCGCCCGCGCACAGCCATCCAGGCCGTCGCGATCCCCGACATCCCGGAAGTCCATCCCGGTGACAACCCGGCGGACCTCATTCTGTGTGCGCTGGAGGGTGCCGATGTGCACCTCCGGGCGGGTGACGTCCTCGTCGTCACCCAGAAGATCGTCTCCAAGGCCGAGGGGTGCCTGGTCGATCTCGCCGAGGTTCAGCCGTCGGCCCGGGCGCGCCAGGTGGCTGCCGACACAGGCAAGGATCCCCGCCTGGTCGAGGTGATCCTGCGCCAATCCCGGGATATCGTCCGGTGGCGCAAGGGCGTGTTGATCACCGAGACCCACCACGGGTGGATATGCGCCAATGCCGGCGTCGACCGCTCCAACGTCGCGGCGCCGGGACGGGACGTCGTCCTGACGCTGCCCGAGAACCCGGACCGCTCCGCCCGCGAAATCCGGACCGCGCTGACGGATGCGACGGGCGTTGACGTGGCGGTGATCATCAGCGACACTCACGGACGCGCCTGGCGCCTGGGCACCGTCAACCTCGCCATCGGGGTCACCGGGATGGACCCAATTCTCGACGTGCGGGGGCAGAAGGACCGCTTTGGATATACGATGCGGGTGACCCAGATCGCCCGCGCCGACGAGCTGGCGGCGACGGCGGGGCTGCTGAGCGGTCAAGCCGGGGAAGGGCTTCCCGTCGTGCTGATCCGAGGTGCGAACTACACCCCGTCCGAGGGACGGGCCGTCGATATGCAGCGTCCCATCGAAAAGGATTTATTTCGATAGCCTCCGGTCTTCACACGATATCGTGGGCGGAAAAGAGGCTACCCAGCGAAAGGAAGAGGCCTATATGGTACAGACCGAGATCGAACGAGTTGCGCTTTACCTGCAGGACGCCCATCCCATCCGGGATGGGATGGCATACGCGCAGTACGCGGAGGAAAGGGGCTTCGAGGCGGTCTGGCAGGCGGAGAGCCGTCTGGTGCGGGACGCCATCGTCCCGATGTCGGCCTACGCGGCGGTCACCGAGACGATCAAGGTCGGATCCGGCGTCATCAACAACTGGACCCGCAATATCGGACTGCTGGCGGCGACCTATCTCACGCTCGACGATCTGGCCCCGGACAGGATCATCTGCGGCATCGGCGCGTGGTGGGATCCGTTAGCGCGCAACGTCGGCATCGAACGCCGCAAGCCGCTCACGGCGATGCGTGAGACGGTCGAGGTGCTCCGCCGTCTGCTCACCATGGAGCGGGTCACCTTCGAGGGCGAGTTCCACCAGGTTCACGGCATCGAACTGGACGTCGTGCACGGGCGCCGCGAGCCTCGGAACGTGCCAATTATGATCGGCGCGACGGGGCCCAAGATGCTGGCCCTCACGGGTGAGATCGCCGACGGCGTGGTGCTCAATTACTGCGTCCCGCCCAGTTACAACGATATGGCGATGGAGCAGCTCGAGAAGGGCGCAAAGCGCGCGGGTCGGAGCCTGGACGACCTGGATCGCCCGCAGCTCGTGGTCTGTTCGGTGCACGAGGACCGCGATGAGGCCATCCGGGGCGCCAAGATGCTGCTGACCCAGTATCTGGCCCAGCAACCCCACATCGCCCAGGCCAGCGGCGTCGAGAGGGACGTCGTCGATAGGATCCAGTCGATTCTCGGCTGGCCCGCGACGAAGGCACAGATCGAGAAGGCGATGGTGTACGTGCCCGACGACCTCGTGCTACGGATCACAGCCACGGGTACACCGGATGAGGTTCGATCCCAGGTCCAGGAGTACGTGGACCGCGGAGCCACCTGCCCCATCCTCTATCCGCTGGGCGACGTCGAACTGACGATCGACACCTTCGCCATCCGCTAGCCGATACGCCCCCGCACCCATAAAAATCGCCCGGTGGGCTTCAGGCCCACCGGGCTTCCGTTCGAATGTTCTCGACTCAATCGGAACGAACGTCACCCCACCGAATTCCACATCAGGTCGAGGGCCGCGTGGGCCAACAGCGCCGCGGCCATGCTCAGCGCCCCCTCGTCAAAGTCGAATTCAGGCGTGTGGTGACCAAAACCGCCGAGGTCGGCGCCAAAGCCGATGTTCGTGGCAAGCCCACCCGAGGCTTGAACCTGCCGCATCATCACGGTGTAATCCTCACTCCCGCCGCTCATCTCAGGCGCGCGAATCGAATAACCGTCGAGGTCGGTTGCGATCTCGGCCACCCGGTCGGCCAGTACGGGATCGCTAGAACCACTCTCGGCCCGCCCCATCTGTCGAAGGGTGAGTTCGCAATCGTACATCGCCGCCGCGCCTTCCAGGATACGGACGGCGCGCTCATACATCATCGCGTTAATCTCTCCGGTCTGACCGCGCGTCTCGATGACCAGATGGGCGTTGGGGCAGATGACGTTACGCCCCATACCGGCGGTCAAGCGTCCCACGTTGACACGGCTCGCGCCCTGCCGGTGCCTTGGAATTGCGTGCAGGTTGAGGACAGCCGTCGCGGCAGCCAGCAGCGCGTTTTTGCCCCGATGGGGGCCCCCACCCGCGTGCGCGGCCCGTCCTTTCAGATACGCATCGAACTTCCGGGTCGCCAGAAAACCGGACTGCCCCGGCGCCAATTCACCGGCGGGCCAGCCGCTGTAGAGGTGCAGCGCCAGCATGAAATCCACGTCATCGACCACGCCGGCGGAGACCATAGAGGCCGCACCGCGGACGCCCTCCTCTGCCGGCTGAAAAACCAGCTTGACCGTTCCCCCGATCCCCGTCTCGAGGCCGGACAGAACTTCGGCCACGGCGAGGCCAATCGCAGCGTGACCATCGTGCCCACACGCGTGAGACACGCCCGCATTGACCGAGGCAAAGCCTTCGGCTGCCGGTCGGTGTGAGGAAGCGTCACTTTCCTGAAGATCGAGCGCATCGATGTCGAACCGAAGTCCAATCACCGGTCCGCAGCCGCTTCCGACGGTGCCCACAACGCCGGTGAACCCACCCCGAACCTTCTCAAGAAAATAGGCATCGCCCCCCTGGGCCTCAGCCCGATCCCAGTGGGCCGCCAACGTCGGCGCGTCGGGGAGTCCCATACGTGCATCAGCGTCCACGACCTCCGGACCCACCCGAACGTCGAGACCCAGAGCGGTCAGCCGCCGCGCGATCAACGACGACGTTCGAAACTCGGTCCAACCGGCCTCCGCATACCGATGAAAATCGCGGCGGTCGGCGATCAATTGGGGGCCCATCCCCGCGAGGATGCGATCGACAGCGGCGTTCACAGGGGGCAAACGCCTGACCGACAGATTCCCGATCCGGGCATCACAGCGTATCCTCGCTCGCCGATCCCGGCGGCTTGACGCCGACCGTAAGGCTGGACCACTCCCAGGCCTTCCAAATCCCGGAGGTGTTCTGCTTCAGAGTAACGGGACGCGGGCTATCCGCCCCGCTGCACACGACGAAGACCTTACGGAGCTCGCTCTCCGCATCCGCAGTCAGGCGGTCGGGAAAGACGGTCACGACCCACGGCGGCGGCGGGAGCCGGTACCCCTCCTCGGGGGACGTTCCCTTCACATAGGATTTCAGCATCCACGGGCGCCCGGCAATCCGCGTCTCCAATCGCTGGACGTCGATGGGGCGCAACTTCCAACCCAGCATCGCGGTGTCGGAGGGCTTGATACGACTGCGATCGAGCGCCAGAGTCAGCGCCTGACGCCCCAACTCGGCTTCCGGATCTCGGGCGTAGAGCAGCATCGCCACAACCGTGACCGCAGCGCCACCCTCCGGGGTGTTCGCAACCCGGTCCCGGAGTGCGACAAAAGCATCCAGGGCCTCGGGAATGGTACCGATGACAATTTCGTGCTTTGTGTTTTCCATACTGGCTCCCATCAAGGTCAAGCGAATACGGGATCGGTCCGTGACGTCCAGGGAAACGCAGAACCCTTTCGGCTAGTCATGACCCGATCGATACCCTTACATATGATAGCATCAACCTGATGCGTTTCAAATCGATACGGGAGCCCGAGAGAAAGATGCAGTATCCTCCCCTCACAGTTATTGGAAACCTTAGCGACTGTGGTATCATCCATTGCACACACATCTTGTATGAAGTATTGGCATCGGTCACGTTCAACAGGTTTTCCCCGAAATCGGGAAACCCCAACACCCGAACGTAACCTCTGATATCGTCAAGGAGAACCTATCGCCTATGAAAAATATCACAGTCGTTGGAGTTGGATATGTGGGCCTGGTCAGCGGCGCGAGCTTCGCCGATCTGGGCAACCGCGTGGTCTGCCTGGACATCGACGAACCACGCATCGCAAACCTGAAGAAGGGCATCCTCCCCATCTACGAACCGGGGCTGGAGGAACTGGTCAGGCGGAATGTGCGCGCGGATCGCCTCCACTTCACTACGTCGTACGAGGACGCGCTGGCGGACGCCGAGATCGTCTTCATTGCCGTCGGCACCCCCTCGGACGTGGATGGACAAGCCGACCTGCGCTACGTCCGTATGGCGGCGGAATCCATCGCCGACGTCCTCGATCACTCGGTCATCATTGTGAACAAATCGACCGTGCCGGTGGGCACCGGCGACTGGGTCGCCGAGATCATCCGGAACCGGCAGCCGGACGTCCCATCCTTCGACGTGGTCTCGTGCCCCGAATTCCTCCGCGAGGGATCGGCGATCTCGGATTTTATGAATCCCGACCGCGTGATCCTGGGCTCGATGAACCGAGAGGCCGCCGAGATCGTAGCCCAGCTCCACCTGCCCCTGCGCACGACGATTATGATCACCGACCTGCGTACCGCAGAGATGGTCAAATACGCGTCCAACGCGTTCCTTGCCGCCAAGATCTCCTTTATCAACGAGATCGCCAACATCTGCGAGGCCCTTGGAGCCGACGTGAAGGAGGTCGCCTACGGGATGGGGCTGGACAAGCGCATTGGCCCCTATTTCCTGGACGCCGGTCTCGGGTGGGGCGGATCCTGCTTCCCGAAGGACGTCAAGGCCCTGGCTTCGATGGCCGAGATCGAGGGACGGCACCCCCATCTCCTGCACGCCGTGATGGACATCAACCGCGACCAGCGCTTCGCCCCCATGCGAAAGGTCTCCGAGCTCCTCGGGGGCGATCTCCGGGATCGGGTGATCGGCATCCTCGGCCTGGCTTTCAAACCCAACACCGACGATATGCGCGACGCGCCGTCCATTGACGTCATCCGCAACCTGCAGCGCAAGGGGGCCGCGGTCCGCGCCTACGATCCGGTCGCGATGGAGAACGCCGAGTCGGCGCTCCACAACGTCGAGATGATGGAAAGCGCCTATGCCGTCGCCGACGGCGCGGACGCCCTGATCCTCGTGACCGAGTGGAACGAGTTCAAGAATCTGGACCTGGAGCGGATCAAGAACCTGATGCGACAACCGATCCTGGTGGACGGGCGCAACATTTACGACCCCCTCCAAGTGCGCAATCTCGGGTTCCAATATATGGGCATCGGGCGCGGTTATGACGGCAAGGGCATGCCCGAACAGACCGCAGAACAGAGGGTTGTCCTGTGAACCACCCCCACCAACCCTTTACGGATTTCCAACACACAACTCTCGACAACGGGCTGGAAATTTTTGCGCAGCGTAGCGCGACCGCTCCCGTCGTCAGTTTCTGGGTCTGGTACCGGGTCGGCACCCGCAACGAGCATCCCGGCCTCACCGGTGTCTCTCATTGGGTGGAGCATATGCTCTTCAAAGGCACCGACCGTTGGCCCTCGGGGCGGGCCGATCAGGTGATCTCCCGGGAGGGCGGCGTCTACAACGGGATGACGTGGCAGGACTTCACCACGTACTACGAGACGCTGCCGGTCGATCGGTTGGATCTGGCCCTGGACATCGAATCCGACCGCATGCAGAACGCAACGTTCCGTGAGGAAGAGGTCGACTCCGAGCGGACGGTCATCATCAGCGAGCGCCAGGGACATGAGAACTCACCCCACTTCCTCCTGGGCGAAGAGGTGATCGCTGCGGCGTACCGGGTCCATCCCTACGGACACGAGACGATCGGACACCTCTGCGATCTACAAGCGATGACCGAGCGCGATCTGCAACGGCACTACCGCACCTATTACACCCCCAACAACGCCGTGATCGCGGTCGCGGGTGATCTTGCGCCGGAGGCTATGATCGAGCGGGTGGCGGAGGCCTTTCAGGACATCCCCAGGGGAAACGCCATCCCCCCCGTGCACCTCGTCGAGCCACCCCAACGCGGGGAGCGGCGCGTGCGGGTCAACGGCGCCGGACAGACGGACTACGTTCAACTGGCGTATCACATCCCGCAGGCCGCACACAAGGATTTCCACGCCCTGACCGTGCTCAACGCGATCCTCTCCGGAGGCTCGGGCTTTATCGTAGGACGCGGACATATCACGAACTACACCAGCCGGCTCTACGGGGCGCTCGTCGAGGAAGAGCTGGCCATCAGCGTCCACGGCAGCCTGGCCCCCACCGTCGATCCCGGGCTTTACACAATGGTCGCCACCGTGTGGCCCGACCAAACCCACGCCGCCGTCGAGGAACGTCTCATCGAGGAGATCGACCGCCTTCACCGGGAACCGGTCTCCGAAGCGGAGATTCAGCAGGCCAAACGCCAGGCCAAGGCACTCTTCGCCTTCTCCAGTGAGAGCATCAGCCATCAGGCTTTCTGGCTGGGGTTCAGCGCGATCTTCGCCGACACCGGCTGGCTGACCTCCTATCTGGACTCCCTAGAGGAGGTCAGTGCCGAGGACGTACAACGCGCCGCACAGACCTACTTAGTTTCCGCAAACCGGACCACCGGTTGGTATCTGGCACAACCCCAGCGAAGACAGGAGCCCGCATGAAGGAAATCCAATCCCCCCCACCGGACAGCAGAAATCGCACCTCCCGCGCTTCCCTGCCCGGATCCGACGACACCCTGAGAAAGCAACTTCCCAACGGGCTCACCGTCCTCGTGCGAGAGAACTTCGCCAGTCCGGCGGTCGTCATCAGCGGGTATGTCATGGCCGGGGCCCTCGACGAATCGGCCGACCAGTACGGACTGGCAGGGTTTACGGGCGACGTGATGCAGCGCGGCACGACCCACCGCACCTTCCGCCAGCTTTACGCGGACGTCGAGTCCATCGGCGCCACGTTCGGGCTGAGCACGGCCACAACGACGAGCTCCTTCGCAGCCAAGGGATTGGCCGACAGCCTCCCCCTGCTCCTCGACGTATTAGCGGATATCCTGCGGCACCCGTCGTTCCCGGAGCGGCAGGTCGAGAAAGCCCGAGCTGAAATCCTGACAGATCTCCAGGAGCGCCGGCACGACACCCGTCGGATGGCGAGTTTGAAATTCTACGAGCTGGCTTACCCCGAGGATCATCCCTACCATTGGAGCCAACTGGGATATGAGCCCACGATCCGCGCGATCAGCCGGGAAGATCTGGTGGCCTTTCACAGAGACAACGTCGGCCCCGAGGGTGCGGTCATCGTCATCGTCGGGGGGATCCGAATGTCAGAGGCGATTGCGATGGTGGAAGAGGCCTTCGGCGATTGGAGGGCCGATCGAGCCGCCCGCCCCCCGATGCCTTCCGCACCCCCGCTGACCGAGCACCGCGAGATCCGGATGACCCTGGCGGACAAAACTCAGAGCAACCTCGTCCTGGGATGGCCGGGACCGCCGCGCCGCAATCCCGATTTCATCCCATGCTACGTGGCCAACACGATCCTCGGGACCTTTGGGATGTACGGGCGCCTGGGCATAAGCGTCCGCGAAGAGAACGGGTTGGCCTACTATATCTACAGCCGTGTCGACGGGGGACCGGGCCCCGGTCCCTGGCGGATCATGGCCGGGGTCAATCCCGCGAACGTCGATCGAAGTCTCTCCCTGATCGGGGATGAGATACGCCGGATGCAGGGTATCCAGGTTCCGCAGGAGGATCTCGCCGACAGCCAGTCCTATCTAACCGGCATTTTACCCCTGCACCTCGAGACCAACGAGGGGGTCGCCCGTTCGCTGGTCAACATCGAGCGACACGACCTGGGATTGGACTATCTGAGAACGTACCAGCAGATGATCCAATCGGTAACACCCGAGGACGTCCAACGGGTATCGCAGCGCTGGATGGATCCGGAGCACTGCGCCGTCTCCATTGCCGAGCCGGACACCGGCTCCGAGTGATGGGTATGAACCTCACCAACGGCGTCGACATCGTCGAAATCGACCGCATCGAGCGCGCAGTTGACCGGTTCGGCACCCGATTCCTGTCCCGCGTATTCAGCGAGGCGGAGATCGCCCGGTGTCGACAGCGTCCATCCGAGCTCGCCGCCCGTTTTGCGGCCAAGGAGGCGGTCGCCAAGGCCCTGGGGGTCGGGATGTCGATCCTCTCACCGTTGGGCATCGCATGGCACGACGTTGAGACACTCAACGAACCGAGCGGCAGGCCCTATCTGGTCTTACACGCCCGGGCCGAATATCTGGCGGAGGATCAGGGTCTGTCCCAGTGGTCAATCAGCCTGACCCACGACGGGGGCTTTGCGATCGCATTTGTGGTCGCGTGGGGACCATCACAGGCACCGAATCCGCACAGCAATCAACACAATTAGCGAACGGAAGGAACTTAACTATGCGCATTGTCGTTCAACGCGTCACCCAGGCCTCGGTCACCATCGACGGAGAGATCGCCGGTGCTATCGGGTCCGGTCTGCTCTGCCTCGTGGGCGTTGGCGAGGGGGATACCGAAGAGGCGGCCCGCTGGCTGGCCCACAAAACGGCCAATCTCCGCATCTTCGCCGACGAGGACGACCGGATGAACCTCTCGGTCAAAGACATCGACGGCGAGGTCCTGGTCGTCTCCCAATTCACCCTCTACGCCAACACGAGGAAGGGGTTCCGCCCCTCATTCGTAGGCGCCGCCGCGCCCGAGGTTGCTGAGCCGCTGGTCGAGGTCTACACCGAGGCCGTCTGGGCCGAGAACGTGCCGGTCGAGACCGGCGTCTTCGGTGCTTATATGAACGTCAGCCTGGAGAACGACGGACCGGTGACGATCATCCTGGAGAAGGAATCCTGATCAACGCCCGTGGGGAAGGAGCATGAAGGCATGACGACCCCTTTGCAAGCACCGGACGAAAGAGAGACAACCCTCTGGCACTGGTTCGTTTTTGAGGGCCCCCTCTCTACACTCCGGGCCAAACGCTGTCTCGATCGATGGCAGGAGCGGGGACTCTCCCTGATCGAGGTCCTCAACAGGCTGCCCGACCAATGTAGAGACGTAGGCCTGACCTGGGAGGAGGCCCGTCAGCTCCAACCGCCCCGGTCACCTGCCAGCGTTCAAGCGCTACGCTGGAATTCGCCGCATTACCCGGACGGCCTCCGGGATCTCTCGCTCAAGCGCAGGCCCGCCCTCCTCTTTACCCGGGGGAATGTCGAGCTATTGGCGCGACCGATGATCACGTTTGTCCCCGGTAGGCCCAACGAGGACGAATTGGCGATGCTTCGAGAGGCGGTCGGAGCGCTTATGGGCGAGAATCTGCTCCTTACGGCGTTGGCCGACACGGTCCAAGCTGCGCTTCTCATCGAGGAGATGGCCTACAGCGACGGGGAGATTATGATCGTCCCCACCTCGGGCCTGGACAACACCGAGATCTCCGCCGTCGAAACCCGGTACATCGAGGCCGGACGTCTGGTGCTGGCAACCCCCCTTCCGCCGACGATGGCTGCCGATCCGGTCCTGGAGCCGCTGCTCCAACAGATTACGTCGGCCGCCGCGTCACGCCGCATCCTCTCGACCGCCTCCGACACGTATGACGCGGGCACCCCCCCGCGCCCTACCCTGGTCCTGACCCCGACGCCACCGCCGGCTTCCGAGTCCCCCCGCCTTCAGTTCACCGACAACGCCGCAGATGTGCTGCTCTGGGTTCAAGACCCCGAGCAGGATCTGACCGGCGGGCCGCTCCCCTCCGCCGAGCCGCGAGACAAGCCTACCGGCACCCCCTTGAGCCCTGAGGAGACGCTGAGCCTGCTCGAACAGGGGGGCGATGTGCCGCCGGCCTTACGGGCTCGCCTGACCGACACGCAGGGATCTTAAC
>CAYMAQ010000127.1:0-10905 GCA_964388385.1 uncultured Anaerolineales bacterium
TGGGCACCAATCGCATCGCCGACAGCGCGGTGACGCTCTTGCCACAGCCGCTCTCCCCCACGATCCCCAACACTTTTCCCGCCGGCACGTCCATCGTGACGCCGTTCAGAGCACGGGAGACACCCAGCACGGTGAAGAAATAGGTGTGGAGGTCCCTGATCTGGAGAATCGTCTGGGCGTTTGATCGATCAATTTGCATATGTTCGTTCATCGTTAGCTAGCTCCCGGTCTAAATCGAGTACGGATCGACGGCATCACGCATAGCGTCGCCCAGCACACTGTAAGCCAACACGGTCACCACCACCCCAATTCCCGGCGCGATCAACCACGGGTGATTCACGATCACGGTGACCTGCTGGGCCTTGCTCAACAGCGCCCCCCAGCTCACCATCGGGGGCAGGATACCCAACCCCAGGAAACTCAGGGCGGTCTCACCCAGGATCATGCCCGGGATCGAGAGCGCCGCCACGACGATAATGTGGCTCATCGCGTTGGGGATCATGTGCACGAAGATGACCCGGGCGTTGGAAGCCCCGGCAGCCAGCGCAGCCTGTGTGAAATCGGCCTCGCCATAGGCCATCACCTTCGCCCGCAGCTGGCGCGCCAGTCCGGTCCAGCTCACCAGCGACAGGATGAGGGTGATCAAAAAGTACCGGTCCAGCATCGTGAAATCCTCCGAGATCGGGGGCAGCGCCGCGGCCAAAGCGGCCCACAGCGGAATCGTGGGGAACGATTGGATGATCTCGATCACCCGCTGCATCACGTCATCGACGATCCCCCGGAAATAGCCGGAGACCGTCCCCAGCACCGACCCCAGCACAATCGTGATGGCAATGCCGACCAAGCCCACCGTCGTGGAAACCTGTCCGCCGACCAGGGTCCGCGCCAGCATATCGCGGCCCAGGGAGTCCGTCCCCAGGGGGTAAAACTGGTGGGGCTCCTGAGCGCTGTAAAGGCGGAGGTTGGTCTCGAAGAGCCCCAGCAGCTTATAGGGTTCGCCCCGGCGAACGAAAAAGTCAATGGGGACCCGCGTGTCCCGGTCGATCTCAAAGACCCACTTAAAGGCCTCCTCGTCCAACACCGTCTCGACCGCGAAGGTATGCGGGCGCAGCCCCAGGTTCCCCTCGGTGTTTCGGAAGGTGATCGGCATCGGCGGGCCGTAGACATAATCGGTGTTCTGGGTCATATAATGATTAGGGGCAAAAAACGGCGCAAAGGCGACGGCGATGTAGATAATCGCCAACAGAACCAGGCCGCCCATGGCCAGGTGATTCGCCTTGAACGTCTTCCACATCAACTGCCACTGCGAAAGCTCGCCGACCTCGCTGACCGGCTCGCCGACCATCTCCATCTCTTCGTCGATCACGTCCTGTTCGAGCTCAATATTCTCTGTCATAGTTTCAGTCCTCTATCCGATCTATGGATACTGATCTACTGATACTGAATGCGGGGGTCCAGCCACGCCAGCAGCACGTCGGCCACCAGGTTGCCCACCACCAGCAACATCGCCTGGAAGAGCAGGAACGTGCCGGCGAGGTACATATCCTGCTGGAGCAGCGCGTTGATAAAGAGCGGGCCCGCCGTCGGAAGGTTCAGCACGATCGAGATCACGGTCTGCCCGGAGATAATCTGCGGGAAGCTCATCCCGAAGACCATCACGAGCGGGTGCAGCGCGTTGCGCACCGCGTGCTTCCAGATCACCCGGTTCTCCACCAGTCCCTTGGCCCGGGCCGTCTGAACGTACTGCATATTCAGAACGTCCAGCAGGTTCCCGCGCATGACCCGGCTGAGCCAGGCCGTGCTCGACGCGCCGATGACGACCACGGGGATCCAGAGATGCTTCAAGAGATCGATAAATTTACCCCAGCTCCACGACGCGCTCCGGTACTGGGAGGAGAAGAGCCCCCCCACGTCCATGCCAAGCGACCGCTGCCCGAAGACCATGAGCAACAGGGCCAACAGGAAGCTCGGCACGGACAGGCCGATAAACTGGAGCACCGTAATCCCATAGTCCGGCAGCGTGTTGCGGTGCGTGGCCGAAAAGACCCCGACCGCGATCGCGATGAGCCAGCTCACAATCAAAGTCGTGATCGTGATCATCATCGTATACCCCAACCGCGCCCCCAGCAGCTCCCCGACGTCCCGCTCGTAGCGGAAGGAGTAGCCGAAGTCACCCTGGACGAAGTTGGAGAACCACTTCCAGAATCTCAGATACGTGGGATCGTTGACCCCGTACCGCCGCTCCAGAGACGCGATGCGGTCCAACGACATATCCCCACCCTGCGTGCGCAGCTCCCGCAGCCTGAAATCCAGATACGATCCGGGGGGCAATTCGATAAGAAAGAAACCGACAATCGCCACAAAAATCAGCGTGACGATTGCATAGCCAACTCTGCGAATGATGTAGTTTAACATCCCGCCTCCTGATACAAAATAAGCTACAGAGGGAGGGACGTTTGCCGCTCCCTCCCTCTGTAGTCATTGACGTTGACTCATCTCAGCCCGAAACAACCGGGCTGCTTAACCCTGTCAGGCTCTAGACGTGATCCTCGGGGTTCTTGTACGCGTAGGTCTCGGGGTTCGTGAGCGCCGGGTTCGGGATGATCCACGGGCAGATGAACCCGTTCAGCGCCAGCTCTTCACGCGCCGGGACGTTGATCAGATCGTTGCTGATGATGATAGGATACGTCTCGTTGGCGACCGTGCCGATGAAGAACGGGCCCATGTCGATGTGAATGCGGAGCATATCCCACACCAGCTTGTGGCGCTCGATCTCGTCAACGGTGACGATCGCTTCCTGGTAGATCTCCTGCAGCTGCCAGACGGCATCGCCGATCAGATCGCGCTCGGAGGATGCGAAGCGCGGCGGCTCGCGGTCCCACGGATTGACGTCGAGCTCGGAGTCCTCGCGCTCGGTGCCCAGATACTGCAGGCGGCGTCCGGAGAGCGGCGCCCAGCGGGCGGGCTCGTTCGGGACCAACCAGCTCGGGTAGACCAGGTGGTTGGGGCCGTCGCCGACGCCCCACGGATAGCGGAAGAAGCCCTGACCGGCCTGCCACATCGAGTCGAAGTCGCCGGGGGCCATCGGGTTCAGCTGCACCCTCAGACCGGCTTCCTCCCACGAGGGGACGACCAGCTCCAGGATGTCGACGTCGCGCTGTTGGGTGTCGGACGGGTAGTCGACGCGGAGCACGAACTCCTCCCCATCGGGGCGATCACGCCAGCCGTCACCGTTCGCGTCCACCATGCCGATGTCGTCAAGGATCGACTGTGCCAGCTCGATGTCAAACTCGACGTAGGCGTCGCGGTGCTCGCGGTAAAGCTCCTGCCCCTCCTCGGAGAAGGTGAACTCACGGCATTTGGGGCTGTGGGTGCCCGTGCTCTTCTCGCCGCGGCCGAAGTAGAAGAGCTGCTGGATGGTGTCGCGGTCGACGCAGTGCGAGATCGCCTGCTTGAACTCCGGCGTGCGGATCAGCTCCCGCGTCGCGTCGTCGGGGTTGTCGTTGTTGAAGAACCAGCACACGCCGGTGCCGCCGCCGCAGTCCCATTCCTCGACGTGGTAGTTGCCGGCGTCGGCGTTTTCCAGAAGCACGGACATATCGCCCAGCCGTGCCTGGTGGTGGATGTGACCGGCGAAGTCGATCTCGCCGTTGGTGATGGTCAGGACCTGGGTTTCCTTCTCGGGAACCACGGTCTCTTCGAGCTCGTCGATGTACGGCAGCTGATTGCCCTCAGTGTCGACCGCGTAGTAGTAGGGGTTGCGCCGGTTGACGCGGCGGATGCCGGGCTCAAACTCGACGGGCAGCCAGAAGGAGAGGGAGGGGCAGTCGGAATTCTCACGCCACAGCATCTTCTCATCGTGGTCCTCGAAGTCCGTGGCATCGCTGTAGTCGGGGTGGAACTGCTTGAGATAGTGCTCGGGTGCGATCCAGCGCGGGCCGATCGCGGAGTTGACCCACATCGCCAGGCGGGCTTCCGTCAGCGGTGAGGGGGCTACGTACGCGATCTCCAGCGTGTAATCATCAAGCTTGTTAAACTCGGCCAGTTCGCCGCCGGCGGAACCGAAGTCGGGCGGGGCGTCGGTGTGTTCCTCGTTCAGGACGAGGTCGTTCCACCAGTACAACACGTCGTCCACCGTGCACGGCTCGCCGTCGGACCATTTGAGGCCCTTGCGGAAATAGAGCGTCCACACACTGGCGTCGTCGTTGGATTCATAGGATTCGATCATCCCGGGGACAATCCCCAGACCGTCGTCAATCCAGCGGAGCGGGGAGTGCCCGTACTGGGACTCTTCCCACTGACCGCCCCACTCACTGCCGAAGGAGCGGATCTTGCCGCCGTACTGCCCAATGCCGTGAAGCGGGCTGAGCACGAGGGGGGTTGCGGGCAGCCGCTCGTCCACGGGCGGCAGATCCCCGGCCTCGACCATCTGGGCCAGCATCGGCGCCTCGTTGTAGCGGGTCTCGGGGGCCATCGTCGGCACAGGGGTGCCGGTGGGCTTCGGGGTCTCCTCAACAGCAGGAGCGGTCGTGTTTGTCGGCTCCGGCTCGGGTGTAGGCTCCTCCGCTTCAGGCTCAGCCGTTGGCGTCGCGCCACACGCGGCCAAAGCCACGCTGGCAGCGCTCGCCGCCGCCGTGAACAAGAAGTTCCTGCGGGTTATCTTCTTTACCATCTGTACTTCCTCCTTTGAGATTTACAACATTGAAATGACGTGATTTGAAGCAACGAACCACCACCAAACTACGTTCACACAAGCAAGCCTTCCGTCAGACGGAAACCGGCCCGCTTTTGCCACCTAAAGAAAGGAATTTGCGCCCATCCGACGGGCGTCCTATGGGCTATCTCCCCCATTTGTCCTCTATGGATGAAAAGCCCGCGTTTGCAGATCCGGACCCGAATCACCAAACTTTTTCAGAATGCCAATGGCAACGCAGAAACGCTTTGGGATTCACGAATAGATCCATCATGGGGATCCAAATGCCAGTCAACGACGTCTCTCCGTCAAAGCCCACACTATTTTTCAAGCACCTGATTAACATAAATATATACCATGTGCAATGTTTGTCAAGCGGTTTTTGTTTACCAAACGACCTTTGCCAAGCCAATGTATCGCGCCGACCGCTAAAGCCGCGTAGATTCCGAGGGCATATCAAACTGATAAAATCATAACATCGAACGCCGTAATAGTCAAATCCACTGACGGCAAAGGCTCAAAGCCCCGTCTTCAGCGATATCAGCCTTTGCCAGAGGGGGGCTTTGAGCCCTGCCCCCCGACTGAGGAGCGCTTGACATTCAATGGCAATCTGTATAAGGTTAACATAGACAAGCACAGCCAGGATAGAACGCAGGACACCGAAACCCGTCGAGGTCACTTGCCCCTATTGAGATCCGGGTATATAGTAAAGGTGATTCGTTCGAACATAATATCGGCATGAATGATGCGCACAGTGACACACACATAGGTTACGATAGACGCATTTCCCCCCCACCCTGTGTACGCTCCGGCAGACACACCGGGCACACGCGTTCGGTCCCCCTTCAAGTTCCAATTGCGAGCGCGAACGAGCGGCCCGAAACGAGAGGCCGGATAGACAATAGTGTTTGTTTACAGGCATTTCGCACGTAACGTCAAGGAGGATTTTTATGGAAAAGGTAAAGTTTGGCATCGTAGGGGTCGGCGGCATCGGAACGGCCCATGGTCGCGCGATGATCCACGCGCCCGACGTGGAGATCGTCGCCCTCTGCGACATCATCCCCGAGAGGATGGAGACCTTCGCGGAGGAGCTGGACCATCCCGTCAATCTCTATGAGGACTACCGGGACCTCTGTCAGGATCCCGAGGTCGAAGCCGTCTTCGTCGGCACCCCGAACCAGGTCCACGTCCCCGTGGCCCTCGAGGTGATGAAGAACGACAAGCACGTCCTGTGCACCAAGCCGCTGTCGAGCTCGCTGCAGGAGGCCGAGCAGGCGGTCGAGGTGGCCGAATCCACCGGCGTGGTCAACATGATGTCGATGATGATGCGGTTCGGCGACCCGGTGCAGTATCTGGGCTCCCTGCGCGACACCTTCGGAGAGCTCTACTACGCCCGGGCCCGCAGCATTCGGCGCAGTGGCATCCCCGACTGGAACGTCGGCTTCATCGAGGAGGGCGGCGGCGCGTTCCGTGATATGGGCGTTCACGTCCTGGACGCGGTCTGGTGGCTGCTGGGCAAGCCCAAGCCGGTCGCCGTCATGGGCGTCTCGGGCGCGAAGTTCGGCCCGCGTGGGTTGGGCTACTGGGACTTCCGCACGCCGAAGCAGGATTACATCGACCGATACGCAGCCGATGACTACGCCGGCGGGATCATCCGGTTCGAGAACGGGACCGGCCTGCAGGTCGAGAGCTTCTGGGCCAGCCACCAGGCGCCGGATCGACAGATCGAGCTCTTCGGCACGGAGGGCGGCGCGAAGCTCGAACCGCTGACCCTCTACCGGACGGTGAACGGGCGCCCGCAGGACATCAGCGTCGAGATCGAGCGCGATCCCCACGCGCTGAGCCGCATCATCTTCGGGCACTTCGTCGACTGCGTCCGCAACGGCGTCGAGTGCGAGGCCCCGCTCCGCCACGGGTTCATCGTCCAGCGGATGATGGAAGCGATGTTGGAGAGCGGTCAGACCGGGGACGTCGTCTATCTGGACTGAAGTCGCGGGTTACAGGTCCGCGCGGAGCGGGCGACGCCGAGCGTTCGGGTTATCACGAGAAATGTTCATTTCATGGCATGGGAGTACTGGGGAGTCGTCACTCCTCATTCGTAGGATCAGGTATCACGACAATTAATGGAGGATAAAGGATATGGCAGATAAGAAATTCAAGGTCGGCGTCATCGGTACGGGTATGATCGGCAACGCGGCGCACCTGCCCGCGTGGAAGAACCAGGAGCGGGAAGGCAACGTCGAGGTGGTAGGCACCGCCGATATCATCGAAGCGCGCGCGGTGGAGTCCGCCGAGCGGTACGACGTGCCCAACGCGTACGGCGACTGGGAGACAATGCTGGACGAGCTGGATCTGGACATCGTGTCCGTCTGCACGCCCAATAATTACCACGCACCGATCTCGATCGCCGCGCTCAAGGCCGGCGTGAACGTCTTCTGCGAGAAGCCCCTGGCCCCCGGCTACGACGCCGCGGTGGAGATGTACGAGGCCGCGGAGGAGACCGGGCAGAAGCTCTTCATCACGCAGACGACGCGATTCAGCCCCACGAGCTGGGCGGCGAAGGAATTCGTCGACAACGGCGACCTGGGTGAGATCTACTACGTGGAGACCTCGGCGATGCGCCGGCGGGGCATCCCCAAGTGGGGCATGTTCCATATGAAGGAGCACAACACCGGCGGCCCGGTCTACGACCTGGGCGTGCACATGGTCGACCTTCTCTTCTGGCTGATGGGCAACCCCAAGGTCAAGTCCGTCAGCGGCAAGACCTATCTCAAGCTGGGCAACAAGGATGAGGGCCTGAAGGAATCGCTGGCCGACAGCGGCGCCCCGCTGGGCGTCTTCACACCGCGCCCCTACGACTACCGCGAGTTCAACGTCGAGGACTTCGCCTCCGGCTACGTCCGCCTGGAGAACGGCTGCACGATGGGCTTCCGGACCAGCTGGGCCGCGAACATCCCCGAGGGCGTCGGCAAGACCTTCCTGGTCGGCACCGAGGGTGGCCTGCAGATCTCGCCGTTCGTCTACGTTACCAACCAGGGAAGCTACCAGGTCGACGTGACCCCCAAGATCCCCGGAGGCCGGGACGTGCAGTTCTCCGGGCACTGGGAAGCCGCCGAGCACTACGTCAAGGTGCTGCGCGGTGAGGAGGAGATGATCGTCAAGAAGGAAGAGACCCTCAACGTGATCCGCACGCTGGAAGCCCTTTACGAGTCCTCCGAGCAGGATCGCGAGATTGTGTTTGAAGAGGATATCCTTTAAGGATCGGAAGATCCGGTTGGACCGTATGGATTGAGAGAGGGGTCTGATCGGACCCGTCCCCGCAACCTGTCCGTCAGGATGCGGGGACGGAAAGCCCTCGAACGTCAGGAAATGTCAATTACGAAGACTCACGATAAAGGAGAATCAACCATGGCTAAATATCGCGCTGGGATTATCGGATTCGCGCATATGCACGTCAACGACGTCGCACTCCACTACACCGAGCACCCGGACATCGAATGGGTCGCGTGTGCGGACACCGAGCCCTTCCGGCCCGGGTTGGCACCGGATACGCCCTACACCCGCCAGTGGAACCTGAATCACGCTCTTGAGGATCTGGGCGTGCCCAAGTCCTACGACAGCTACGAGGAAATGCTGGAAGAGGAAGGCTTCGACATCATCGTCGTCCAGTCTGAGAACGCCCAGCACGCCGACGTCGTCGAAGCCTGCGCCGCCCACGGCGTGAAGCTGTGCCAGGTGGAGAAGCCCATGGCGCACACGCTCTCCGACGCGCTGCGCATGGTGCGCGCCACCCGGGCCGCCGGCACGGAGCTGGCGATCAACTGGCCCATCACGTGGTCGCCCGTGACGCACACGGCGAAGAAACTGCTCGACGACGGCATCATCGGCCGCATCCTGCAGCTCAAATGGCGCGCGGGGCATACGGGCCCGCTGGGACCCGGGGCCATGCACGCCGGCGTGAGCGAGGTCGCAGAGACGATGAGCGGCCCGGCGCGCGCCGCGACGTGGTGGCACCAGGCCGACACCGGCGGCGGCGCGATGCTGGACTACTGCTGCTACGGCGCTATGGTCGCCCGCTGGATGATCGGCGAGCAGGCCACCGCCGCCATGGGCATGAAGGCCAACCTGGACAGCCACTGGGGCACCGCGGACGACAACGCCGCGATGCTGGTCCGCTTCCCCGGCGCCTACGCCCTCTTCGAGGGATCGTGGACGACCTGGGACCACGGCGTGCCCACCGGCCCCATCGTCTACGGCACCGAGGGCACCATGGTCGTGGACCGCTACGGCGACAACCAGGTCGTCCGCATCGAGCGCGGCCACGGCGACACCGAGATCCACGAGGCCGAACCGCTGCCCGAGGGCCGCGAGGACATCGCCAAGGAGCTCGTGCACCACTTCGAGACCGGCGACCCCCTCCACCAGACCCTGCAGATGATGTTCAACCTCGAGGCCATGGCCATCCTGGACGCCGGGGTCCGCTCGGCCTCCACCGATAAGCTGGAGCTGGTGGACAACGAGACCTGGTGCATCGGCTGATTGTGTTCGCACGGGGGGCCGAACGGCCCCCCGTCCTGTACCTGTACCCTTTATAATGTAAGAACGACAAGATAAGGAGCCAAGATAATGAGTAAGACCTATCGTTTGGGCGTCATCGGATTCGCCCATATGCACGTGAACCACCTGATCGACGAGTTTGACGACCTGCCGAACGTCGAGTGGGTCGCCTGCGCCGACACCGAGCCCGACATCGAGCCGCTTTCGGCGAAGCCCGCCACCCGGCAGGCCAACGTCACCCGCGCACAGGAAAAGACCGGCATTCCCAAGGTCTACGACGACTACAACGAGATGCTGGACAACGAAGAGTTCGACATCATCATCTTCTGCCCCGAGAACGCCAAGCACGGCGAGGTCGGTGAGGCCATCGCCAACCACGGCATCCACATGGTCACCGAGAAGCCCATGGCGGCGTCGCTCTCCGGCGCCCTGCGCATGGTCCGCGCCGCCAAGGCCAACGACGTCAAGCTGATGGTCAACTGGCCCACCACGTGGCGACCGGCGATCCGCGCGATGAAGGAATTGATCGACGACGGCGTCATCGGCGACCTCTGGGAGGTCAAATGGCGCAACGGCCCCTCCATGGGCCCGCTCTCCTACAGCAAGGGCGAGGACGCCCTGACCGACGCGGAGAAGGGCTCGGAGTGGTGGCACCACGACGCCCCCGGCGGCGGCGCCCTCCTCGACTACTGCTGCTACGGCGCCTGTCTCTCCCGCTGGTACGTCGGCGAGCCGGCCCAGGCCGCGGTAGCCATCAAGGCCAATATGACCAGCCACTTCGGGGACGCCGACGACAACGCCATCATCACCGTGCGCTTCCCCAAGACCATCGCCATCCTCGAGGGCACCTGGACCACCTATCACGCCGGCGTGCCCACCGGCCCCATCGCCTACGGCACCCAGGGCACCCTGGTCGCCACCCGCGAGGGGATCGAGGTCTACACGACCCGCAGCTACGAGATGGGCAACCCCGACCGCGTGGTCGAGGGCGAGCCGCTGCCCGAGGGCCGCGCGACCCTGGCCGAGGAGTTCGTCCACCACATCGAGACGGGCGAGCCCCTGCACACGACCCTGGATCCGCAGTTCAACCTGGACGCCATGGCCATCCTGGACGCCGGCATCCGCTCGGCCGCCAGCGGCAAGATGGAGACGGTTGACAACGCCACCTGGTGCATCGGCTGATTCTGCGCACTCACGTGGGGGGTGCCGCGCGGTTGATACCGCGCGGCACCCCCTTTTTTTATCGCGATTGACACGCTTTTGACACGCTTATAAGCTTTTTGCAAGGAGGAAGGGATATGGCAACCACGTATCGTCTGGGTGTGATCGGATTTGCCCACGGGCACGTCCGCGGATTGATCGACCGTTTTGACGACCTGCCCAACGTCGAATGGGTCGCCTGTGCCGACACGGTGCCGGAGGTCGCGCCGCTCTCGGCCAAACCGACGACCCGGGCGGCCAATCTCAAGCAAGCGCAGGAGAAGACCGGCATCCCGAAGACGTACGACGACTACCGCGAGATGCTGGACGCGGAGGACTTCGACATCATCATCCTCTGCCCGGAAAACGCCAAACACGCCGAGGTCGCCGAGGCCGTCGCCGCTCAGATCGGAAGAGCACACGTCTGAACTCCAGTCACGTTAAACGATCTCGTA
>CAYMAQ010000128.1:0-10857 GCA_964388385.1 uncultured Anaerolineales bacterium
TAGGATAAATCGATTCCAAGCCAATGCAAAATAGTATAAGCGTCGGTTGATCCCAAGGGCAAATCAAGTAGACTTGAGCCTATGACAGCGACAGGGACAAGGAACCGCAAGCTCGTCCGCCAGATTCTCAACATCGTGAACTCGTTGATTGCGCTCTGTCTCCTCTCAGGCTGTATCTCGGCATTTGCGGTTGAAGTGCCACCATCAGCGACCTCAACCCACACACCAACCGTAACGCCTACACCCACCCATACACCGACCCTTACCCCTACAGCGTCACCAACCCCAACCTCGACCCCCACAGCGATCCCCACCATCTCGATCCCGATGTTGACGACAACCCCTACGGTCACGCATCGTATTGAAGACTCGCGGGGTTATCTGCCGGACCGGATTGTGCCGGATGCCTTCGGCGTGGAAATTCACTTCCGGCGCACGACCGAGCGGGAACTTGACTATCTCGCAGCCGGTGGTTTCAAGTGGGTCCGGATGGATCTCTTCTGGCATCTCGTGGAGACCGAGTCGGGTCGGTATAACTTCTCCGATTACGACGTGTTGGTGAAATCGATGCGGGACCGCGATATCAATATCATCTTCATCCTGGACTATGGAAATTCTCTCTACGACCATGGATATCCGCCTACCTCGCGCGAGGGGAAAGCGGCATTCGCCCGCTTCGCCGCGACCGCAGCCTACCGGTACCGCGACGAGCCGATCACGATCATCTGGGATCTTTGGAATGAGCCGAACCTCGATCACTTCTGGACGCCCGAGGCCAATGCGACCGATTATGGGCGCCTCGCGATGCAGACGGCGACCGCCATCCGCCGCGTGGACCCGGAAGCCGTGATCGCGGCGCCGGCCCTGGCTGGGTTCGAGTGGGACTACTGGCGCACTCTGGGTGAGATGGGCCTTTTCCAGCATTTGGACGCTATCACCTTACATGCTTACGGCGTCATGTCTCCCGAGGAACTGACCCAGCCGTTTCTTATCCTCCGGGCTCTGATCGACAGCTATAGTGCACGATGGCGGATTCCGATTCTCTCCGGAGAATGGGGGTTTCCCTCCACAGAGGGAGGATATAGTGAGGGCCAGCAGGCTCAATATCTCGTCCGGCAATGGCTCGTCAACCTCTATCATGACATGAACGTGAACATCTGGTACGACTGGCACGATGATGGACCCGACCCCCACAATCCCGAGCACAACTTCGGCACCGTCCGCCACGACTATACAGCCAAATCCGCATATCGCGCTGTACAGACCCTGACAGGGACCTTAAACGGCTATCGGTTTATGCGCCGCATCCCGCTCGCCCGCCCCGATGACTATCTGATGCTCTTCCAGAACGATCACGAGGTCGCCTTGGTCGCGTGGACGACCGGGTACGCACACACGATCGTGCTGCCTATCCCAACGCACGGGGTAGACGTCGTCGAGATGACGGGGGACCGGGGCCGCATAGAGAGTGAGGGAAAGGGCCTTGCAGTCCCGATAAGCCAATCGCCTCGCTATCTGCTTTTCACGTCGGATCCGGTTGTGGCGGAGTTAGGAGGGTGGCGCCCCGCCGACACCCTGAATCGGATGGTGCCTGGAGAATCGGAGAACCTGCACGTGATCCTGGAAAACCACTTCGTCGGCCCCCGGTTCGGAGAGTTTCAGCTGTGGGTTGGTGATACACTACGGGGTCAGCAATCGATCGTCATCCCTCCCAAGGCACAACAACAGATTCGACTGCCTGTGGACATCAGCGGGTTAGCGGGAAGCGTCAATGCAGAGCTGCGCTTCGTTCCGGAGCGCGATCTGATGACAGAGCTACAATCAGCGCAGATTTGGATCCAGATCGCCGGACATGCATCGGATTGAGGCACAAAACCACATTATGGCTCCAACGTCTGCTGTGGCAGTATGAAGTAGAAGAAACTGCCTTCCCCCACCCGGCTCTCCACGCCAACGTCCCCCCCCAGCTTCTCCACGATCCGCCGCACGATGGACAGGCCCAGTCCGTGCCCGGAGACCTGATTACGATTGAGGCGTTCGAAGGGTGCGAAGAGCTGCGCCTGTTCCTTGTCGGTGAGCCCTTTACCGTTGTCTCGCACCCAGAAACAGATACGATCGGGCCTGGATGGAACCGAGCTCAGGTGCTCTGCACCGTAGCCAAGCTCAATCCGGGGAGGCTCACCCCCATACTTGATCGCGTTACTTATGTAGTTGACCCAAACCTCCTCGACCCAAGGACCGTGCCCCCAGGCGATGGGCCAACTGTCGGGCACAGAGAGGACGGCATGGTTTCGCTCAACCATATCCAACATCCGTTCTTGCACCTCGTGGATCACCTGCTCCATATCGATCGGGCAGGCGATCACTTCCTGCTGCCGCACCCCGGCCAACAACAACAGCTCCTCAATGATTCCCGACATCTTGTACGCAGCCCGAAGCATTGATTGCAGGCCGTTCCGGATCGTCTCCTGGGATAAGCCGTGCCATTCATCGTGGAGAAGTTCAGCATAGCCGGTGATGAGATTGAGCGGGTTTTTCAGATCGTGAGCCACTGTTCGCGAGAACGCATCCAACTCCTGGTTTCGAGCGTGAACTTCCTCCACGAAGGTCTGCAGGGCTTGCTGGGTCTTCTTCCGCTCGGTGATATCCTCCAGCGTCCCATCGATATACTCGATCGCCCCTTCATCACTAAACGTCGCGCACCCCGTGTCCCGAACCCAGATAACACGATCGTCGTAAGTCCGCAGCCGGACCTCCTGGGTCACCACCCCGTGCTTCGTCTTGAACATCCGATGCTGGGCCTGACGCTGGTCCTCAGCGACATACATAGATGGGATAAAACATCGATCGATCATCTCGGTCAAACTTGGATAACCGAGGATCCGAGCCAGTGCCGGGTTACCGTAGATCAGATCACCATCGGGCGTCGTGCGGTAAATTCCCAATGGGATCTGCTCGGTCATCGACTTATACTTCTGCTCACTCACACGCAGCGCTTCCAAGACCCGCTCATGGGCGGTGATATCCCGATAAGCGGATAGAAACCAGAGTTGATCGGCATCGCGAAGCACCGAGGTTGAAACCAGAAGGACTCGCGACTCGCCACCCTTCGTTGTGATCGTGGTTTTAAGTTCCCGTGCTCGACCGGTCTCCGAAACCCAATAGAGCACTTGAGTCACTTGTTGATAGTCCTCAGACCCAGGATAGAGTAGAGAGAGAAAATCCTCCGCCTGATTAGCCTCCTCGTGCGTGTATCCGGTAATCTCCGTCATCGTCCTGTTGAAAATACGGAAATCACCCTCCCAGTTACTCAGAGTGATCCCCTCTCCAACAGTTTGGATGAGTGTATCCACCCAAGCCATCTCACTCGAATCCGAGTCTTCAACAGGGTCAGAGCCCCTTTCCCTGAAGATCGTTAGGATGATCTCCTGCTCGAACAGATCGAGCTGGGCAAGGGTCATCCAGACCTGACGCGTCCCGCCGGCCTTGGTCTGCAGGACAGTCTGGACGGGCATAGAACGTCCAGAGTGGACAAGCTCCGAAAGCGAGTTCTCATACACCTCGCATGCATCCGCATCGGGGAACAGCCGGTGGACAAAATTGTAGTCAGCGCGCGCCTCAACAGCATCATAGCCTGAGAGTGCCACCATTGCACGATTGAGCGCCAGGACAGGCCCCTGCGGATCCTGGATAAGGAGACCATCCATGTTTACATCAAAGAGGAATTGCAGTGCGGAGGAACCCTCAAATCCATAGTGAGCCCCAATCAAAGAGGGTCCGAAATCGTGCTTAGCGAGCGCTCCGTTTGTATTCATTGCGACCACCCAGATCTGTGCAGACGTATTGTTTCTCTATTATACCACCTTTTATAATTAGTTTAAAGTTAGAATAGTAAGTGCTCAGATGTTATCCCCCTCTCATCAGAAGAGCGCGGATGCGGAGAGAGACATCAGCGCTCTTTTAATTTCGCAGAACGAGGGAGAGAGATTGCTATCGACGTTTTTTCGATGATAGGACGTGGGTCGCGCTACCCAGGAAGAGCTCCGCGACCTCGCCCTCGGTCTCAGAGAGGGTGGGATGTGCGTGGATCGTCAAAGCCATATCCTCTGCCAAAGCGCCCATCTCAATAGCCAATACGCCCTCTGCGATCATCTCCCCGGCATCCCGTCCGACAATCCCGAATCCCAGTACCAGACCACTCTCGGGATCCACAATCACCTTAGTCAGACCCTCCGGGGCATCCATGGTCAAAGCGCGGCCCGAAGCCCGCCAGGGGAAGCGCGCGATCTCAATGTCACGTCCCTCTTTTTCCGCTTCCTGCTCGGTCAGCCCGGCCCACGCCAGTTGGGGATCCGTGTAAACCACCGCTGGAATCGCTGCCGCGTCAAATGCCGCCGGAAGACCCGCGATCACTTCAGCCGCGATTTTTCCCTCGTACATGGCCTTGTGTGCCAACATCATACCGCCTACCACATCGCCAATCGCAAAAATATAATCGTCCGCTGTCCGTTGCCGGTCGTCCACTTGAATGAACCCGCGATCATCCACTTCCACGTCGGTGTTTTCCAGACCCAGGTTTTTAGAGTTGGGACGGCGTCCGATAGCGACCAGAACGCGGTCAAAGGTCTGAACCTTTTCCTCAACGTCCCCGTCTAACGTGACTCTGACGCCATCTTCCCGCTCCTCCATCTCGCCCACCTTCGTGTTCGTATGAACTGCTTTGAAAATCTCATCGATTCGGTTGACGAGAGGGCGGGCGAGATCTTCATCCGAGTTCGCAATGACCCGATCGAGCATCTCCACAACTGTGACCTCGCTGCCCAACGCAGCGTAAACAGAACCGAGTTCCAGCCCAACGTAGCCACCACCGACCACAAGCAGACGTTCAGGTACCTCCGTAAGTTGCAGCGCCCCGGTGGAGTCCATAATCCGCCCACCGTCCTTGAATTCCGTACCGGGAAGCGGGATCGTATGTGAACCGGTCGCGATGATCGCATGATCAAAATGCACGTGAGCGAGATCAGTACCTTGGAGACGAAGCGTCCGTGAATCCTCAAACTCGGCCCGTCCCTGGACCACTTGGATATCCCGGTGTTCGGCCAACGACATCAGTCCGTTAGCCAACCGATCCACCACGCGATTTTTAAAACCCCGCACCTGATCCAGGTCGATCTCCGGCTCCCCAAATTTCACCCCCAGATCGTCCGAGTGCCGTGCATCATAGAGCAACTCGCTGAGATAAAGCAGTGTCTTCGAGGGAATGCATCCCCGATGTAGACAAACCCCGCCAAGCCGGGCTCCCTCATCTACCACCATCACTTCATATCCCAGATCTGCCGCCCGAAAAGCCGAGGCATATCCCCCCGGTCCACCGCCGATGATAACAATTTCCACATCCTGGGTCATCTCTCCCATAACCATAAACGATCCTCCTCGTTATGCTTTTATTTCATTTCTGCAGAAAAAAGAGCCGGAGCAGCCTGACTGCCCTCAATTGAGGAGACAGGCCCTTCTCCGGCATCTTCACAATACGCACTACCCCCCGGGTTCGGGGTCATCCTCTGGGTCAAAGTCCAGGGCCACCGAGTTGATACAGTATCGCAGACCCGTGGGCTCCGGTCCATCCTTGAAAACGTGACCCAGGTGCGAACCACATCGGCTACATTTCACCTCGGTCCGGACCATAAAAAGGCTGCGATCCCTTTCTGTATCCACACTAGAGTCTTCAACGGGCGCATAGAAGCTGGGCCAACCGCTCCCGGAATGATATTTGGTCTCCGATGAGAAAACAGGTTGTCCACAAGCCGCACACCGGTAAACGCCCTCATCATCCAGATCGTAGTACTCACCGGTAAATGCGCGCTCCGTCCCTTTCTTCCGGAGCACCCGGTACTCCTCCGGCGTTAGGGTCTCGCGCCATTCCTTCTCGGTGCGCTCGGCCCTTTCTGTTTTACTCTCTTCTTGTTTAGCCATCACGTTCTCCTTATGAATCCAGCAAAGCAGCCATGTCTAGAAATACCGATCACGACTCCCGCTTCGTTGAAAAGTTAAAGGGTGCGTAAAGCGGGCAGAACCCGACAAAACTTGTCACCACAAAGATCACAGCGAAAACACCGAGAATGATTGCCGCGACTCCGGAAATAGCATCGAGGAGATAAAGTACCAAAACCGTCGCAGCAAGCAAGAACCGAATGACCCGATCCGCAGTACCCATATTCTTTCTCATCTCGCAACTCCTTTTCTGTTGATCGTGGAACTGCCCTTGGTATGCGTCGATCACCAACGACAGTTCCACACATATCCTCTATCTATCCAGGGGAGAAGACCTTCAAACTCGGCTCGAACTTCTTCCGGAACTTCTTCAGTTTGGGACTGATGACCGCCATGCAGTAGGGCTGACGTTTGTGGTTTTGATAGTATTCCTGGTGGTAATCCTCCGCGGGATAAAACGCGTCAAGCGCCTCCACCTCCGTCACAATCGGATTCCTCCACTCGCCCTTAGACTCCAGCGACTCGATCAACGTTTCAGCGGTCTCCCGCTGAGATTCGTTGTGATAGAAAATCACCGATCGGTATTGAGTACCGACATCGGCCCCCTGGCGATTCAGCGTCGTGGGATCGTGGATAGCAAAGAAGACCTGCAGGATTTCGAGATAGGAAATGACGTCCTGGTCAAATGTGACCTGTACGACCTCCGCGTGTCCCGTGTTTCCTGTACAAACCTGTCGGTACGTCGGATTGACCACGTCGCCCCCAGCGTAACCCGAAACCACATCCACAACCCCTTCAAGCTCTTGATAAACCGCCTCCAAACACCAGAAACAACCGCCACCCAACGTCGCTACAGCCAACGATCGCTCCTGCGCCGTGTGATCCTGACCCTTTTGCTGATTCATACCTGCTTGACCTCTCATTCCCTCTACAGCCCTAACAGAAGCTTTTCGGGGTTCTCCAACTGATGGATCACGTGGTTCAAGAACCGCTGCGCCTCGGCCCCATCATTCACCCGGTGATCAAATGCCAACATCACGGGCAGCATCAGACGGGGAACAAACTCGTACTGATCCTCCCACCGCTCCGGTGCCCCGCCTTCTTCAAAGATCACCTGACGGGCCACGGGTTTAACCCGTGCCTGGGCCAATCCCAGAATCGCGACCTCGGGATAGTTGATAATCGGACTGAAATTCGTCCCGCCGATAGCACCGACGTTGGTGATCGTCATCGTCCCACCCTGCATATCGCTGAGTTCAGCCTTGCCCTCGCGGGTTCGTTCAGCCATCGCCTTCAACTCGACCGCAAGTTCCAGCACGCTCTTCTTGTCAACATCACTCAGGACCGGCACCACAAGCCCACGATCCGTATCCACAGCCACACCTATGTTGTAGTACTTCTTGAGAATGATCTCCTCGGTTTCCACATCCAGGCTGGCATTGAACTTCGGGAAAGCCTTGAGCGCGTTAACCAGCGCCTTGAGTACGAAGATCGTCAGCGTCAGTGCGCCATCCTGATCGGATACCTCGCCCTTGTAGCGGTTGCGAAGTTTCTCCAACTCGGTGATATCCGCCATATCCTGAGTCGTAACGTGGGGCACTAACTCCCAAGAGAGCGCCATCTGTTTCGCGGTAGCGCGGCGCACCGAGCGAAGAGGCATCCGCTCCACCTCGCCCTGCCTCGAAAAGTCAGGCAGGGGCGGCATCTCCACGGTCTGTGGGGAGACCCCGATCAGAGACCTTCGAGCACGTTCAGCCTCAGCAGCTTCCGCAACCTCGGTCTCAGTGGCTTCTTCCTCCGCAGCCTCCTCACCCGCAGCATGGGCTCGCACATCCTCAGCGAGGACCCGCCCACCCGGCCCACTGGGCGTGACCTCGTGCAGATCCACACCTAGTTCCCGCGCCAATCGCCGCGTCGACGGTGCAGCGGGAACCGGACCTTCGCGGTGCGGCTCCCCGGTAGCTTCCCCGCGTTCGGCACCTGAAGGCTCCCGCTCGGCCTCTGCTGCACGTTCTTTCTCTTCTCTCTCTTCCTCTTTTTGGGCTTTGGGTCTCTCACGAGGTTCATTATCGCCTACCCCGCCAAAGGTCATCATAACATCGCCCACGTGCACAATATCACCCGGCTCTACATTGACTGCGGTGACCACATCGCTATACGGGGAGGGTATTTCTACCGCCGCTTTATCGGTCTCAACTTCAAGGATAACCTCATCCTCTTCGACCTGTTCGCCAGTATCCACGTTCACCTTGAGGACTTCGCCCTCATGGATGCCCTCACCTAAATCCGGCAGCTTGAAATCCTTTGCCATCCTAACCTCCCTATACGCTCAACGTCTCACGCGCGCCGCGCAAGATCCGATCGACATCCGGTATGTAAGCCTGCTCCCTGGCAAAGAGCGGAACGATCACGTCGAATCCGGTCACGCGCTTGATCGGCGCCTCCAGGTACCAGAATGACTTCTCCATAATTCGCGAGACGATCTCGGCACCAGGACCAAAGCTGCGGTGCGCCTCGTGGACGACGACCGCCCGTCCGGTCTTGCGGACCGACTCGGTGAAGTGTGAATCATCGAGCGGAGAGATCGTCAGTAGATCGATCACCTCGGCGTTGATCCCATCCTCTTCCTCGAGCGTCTCGGCTGCCTCCAGCGTAGGCCGCATCATTGCGCCGTACGAAATAATCGTGAGGTCCGAGCCCTCTCGGGCAATCTGCGACGTTCCGATTTCGATCACCTCTTCCTCATCCGGCACCTCTTCGCGGAACGCCCGATAGATCGACTTCGGCTCGAAAAAGATCACCGGATCGGGGTCGCGAATCGCCCCGACCATAAGTGCCCGAGCATTGCGGGGACTCGAAGGGATCACCATCTTGAGACCCGGCGTATGGGCAAAGTAAGCTTCCCGGCTCTCGGAGTGATGCTCCAGCGCTCGCACACCCGCCGCGTATGGGGCGCGGATAACGAGCGGCACATTGAACCGTCCGCGCGAGCGCCAGCGCATCCGCGACACGTGTTGCTCAATCTGATGGAAACCCTGGTAGATGAAGCCCGAAAACTGGATCTCTGCGACCGGACGCAGGCCGTAGACCGCCATCCCGAGCGCCATCCCCACGATGGCTCCCTCGGCAAGCGGCGTATCGACTGAGCGGTCCGCGCCGAACTTGTCGATCAGCTCATCGGTGACCCGAAAGACACCGCCGTCCTCACCCACATCCTCACCGAGGACGATCACCCGATCATCCTTCTCCATCTCTTGCTCTAAAGCCAGGTTCAATGCCTGGACCATTGTCATTCTCGCCATGTTATGCCTCCGTCGCTTCCTGCTTTTCCGCTTCCTGCTCTTCGTCCAGTTCCTCCCGTTGAGCTTCCAGGTAGGGGTGGGGTTCGTCGTACATATGATCAAACATCTTCAAGGCGTCGACAGGCTCACGCATCCTCTCCTCGGCCCGTTCTACCGCATCCCTGATATCTTGATCGATCTCTTCCTCCAGAGCCTCAATTTTCTCATCGTCGAGCAGCCCTTTGTTCTTGAGATATATCTGAAAGCGGCTTATCGGATCGCGTTCGGCCCACTCCTCGACCTCTTCGTCCTCTCGATATCGCGAAGGATCATCGGCTGTCGTGTGCACCGACATCCGATAAGTGACCGCCTCGATCAAGGTTGGCCCCTCACCCGCCCGGGCCCGCTCCACCGCTTCCTGGGTCGCGGAGTAGACGGCGAGAACGTCGTTGCCATCGACCTGAATACCCGGCACCCCGTGAGCCAATGCCTTCTGCGCTAACGTCTTGGACTTGGTCTGGTGCGAGCGCGGTACAGAAATCGCCCATTGATTGTTCTGGCATAAAAAAATAGTAGGCGTCTGAAAGACACCCGCGAAATTCAGCGCCTCGTGAAAATCACCCTGGGAGGTCGCCCCATCGCCGAAATAGACCAGAGCGACGTCATCCTTGCCACGATATTTCATGGCCCACCCGATGCCCACCGCATGGAGCGTCTGTGAACCTACAGGAATGGACGTCGGCAGATTGTTGATGTCCTCTGAGATATAGCCACCTTCGTTATACCCACCGTAATAGAGCAGGAAATCCTCCATCGTGCGACCCCGCATCAATTCGGCGGCAGCCTCACGAAAAGCCACAACCATCCAATCCGAATCGCGCAGCACCGCTGCGGAGCCCACGTTCGCGGCCTCTTGCCCCTTGATGGGGGCAAACGTCCCGATGCGCCCCTGACGCTGCAGACGCAGCATCCGTTCGTCGAATCGTCGACCCCAGAGCATATATCGATGCAATGCTAAGAGCTGGTCGTCGGAGAGTTCGGGCTCGAGCTCCTCATCGACGTTGCCGTCCTTATCCAGGATGGACAGATAATCGACCTCATAAGGAAGTTCTATAACTTCTCTTGGCATGGTAAGCCTCCTTGACCCTTTCTATCGTCTAATTCTTCTGTTTATTCTGACTTTATCAGACAACAATGCCCGGATTTCAATCCACAACCCGCTCCAGATCGATCACACTCTGAATTCTTGGTGGATTTTTCAACCGTGTCTAAGATTTGTTCAATTTAGTTATTATTATAAATGTTTATATTCTAAATGTCAATGAAAAAGCCTATGAAATTCATTAGAATCTGAGGACATCACGAGCAGAATGCTGATCAGCCAACCTATTACAGTCTATGATATCATCACTCTCTAACATAGCATCGAATATACCTCATAACCGATGAGCTGTGTTGGAACTCAGGACGGGGTCGGTTGAAAATAGTTGGGGGTTGGTTGGCGCGGCTTTTTCGCACCGGGAGACATCCGTGATACAATGCCTGCAGAATACTGGGTCGTGCCCCCCAGAATAGGAGCAAGCGA
>CAYMAQ010000129.1:0-10824 GCA_964388385.1 uncultured Anaerolineales bacterium
CGCCTGGTGAAAATTCGAGGCAACCTCAGCGACAAAGAGCGAATAACTACTGTAAATGAACGGCTGGTTCTCCCATGTCAAATAAGAGTGCATCGAGTGACCTAACTCGTGCGCCAATGTACTGAGGCTGAAAATATCGTCATTATAACTCATCATAATGAACGGGTAAGTCCCGGGGCGACCCGCTGAGAACGCGCCGGCCCGCTTCCCGCGGTTCGGATAGACATCGACCCAGCGTTGCTCCAGCGCGCCTATGCGAAGTGCATCCACGTACGCACTGCCCATCGGGGCCAATCCTTCCGAGATCCAATCGACGGCCTGTTCGTAGGGGAGTTCCGCGCGTTCCTCTGTCAGTGGAGCCCAGATATCATAGGGATGAAGTGTGTCAACTCCGAGCGCCTGACGGCGGACCTTCCAGTAACGATGCCAGGTCGGAAGATGCTTCTGAAAGGTATCAATCAGATGATGAAAAACCTCAGTCGGGATATTGTGGGCAAAGAGCGACATATCTAACGTCGATTCATACCGGCGCACGCGCATCTCGAAGACGTTCTGCTTGATCGAAGTCTCAAGATTCGACGCCAGGGTGTTCTTGTGCGCGAGATACTCATCGGCGTAATGTGCCCATGCCGTATGGCGAGCCTTGCGGTCCGAACCGGCTAAAATTTTTTTCAACGAACCCTGCGTGATCTCCAAGGGCTCATCATCCGCACTGACAGCCGGTTCGAATTCAAAATCAGCGTTGGTCAGCACGTTAGCGGTCGATTGCGTACCGGAGAAGGGATCGGCCACCAGGCCCAAAACTTCTTCGACCTCAGCAGTGCGTACGTGGGCCTGCTGACGGAAAAGATTATCTACATAGTGTTTGATCTCTGCGAGATGAGGCTCATCCGTCATCCACTTGGTCAGCGTCTCCCTCCCAATGGCCAGCAGTTCTGGATCGAGAAAGGCCTGTTGCGCCAGAAATTTTCCAAAAAGCCCCCGTGCTCTGCCCGTTGCAAGCGCCGCATCCTGATCCCGTACATCCACAGCCTGGTTCATCAAGGCATAGACGTAGACTTTGCCAACGCGTCGTGCCAGAGACTCTATGGTATCGAGGGCCTCGACCAGGGTCTCAGGCCCCTCGGTTAGATGTCCTTGAAAGGACGACAACGTTGAGAGATCCTCAGACAACGCAGCGACCTCCTCTTCCCACACATCCCAGGAGGGGAAAACACTGGGGGCGTTCCATTTATACCGCTCGGGAATCTCCTCACGGTTGAGAACACCATCATTTGCCATCGTTCACTCCTTCCATCACATAACTATCATTAAGCCAACAAGAGGTCTTCAAAGCGACACCTCTCAACATATCGCCACTCAATACCCAACCCACGCCACCCAATATCCCTCCTCAGTTGGCGTCACCAGATGCAGCCAGCCACCGTCAACCGAGATGATGTCCGGCGAAGGTAAGCTCCAGCGGGAGGCACGGACTTCGAGCCAATCCAGCCGGAGCGTCTCAATCTCGGCTGCAGAGATGTCCAGCCATACGTTGCCGCCATCGGGGAAGAAGACTGCGTAGGACTCACCTGGAATCGCTGTACAATAGGCCTCATTCCAACTTCGATTCGTAAGCAGGTCATTATGAGGCTCACTGCGTTCGAGTTCTAAACGATCGATCAGCATCCGCATCGAGCGGATGTGCGCTTGAGCGATCGGATTGAGACCTAAACCCGAAGGAGGCCGATGAAACCGCGAGGAGGCCAAGCCGCCGAAGACATTACGCCAAAAACGCTCCTGTGCATCACGTGTCGAGCCGTATTGACCGGAGTTTGCCCCGTAGATCTTCACGCTGTTCATAGGGCGGATCGGCCCTTCCTCAAGCAGGTACTGGCGGACCTCCTGCATATTGGACCAGTGCTTGCTCGCAGGTTGATGATTCCCTTGAGAGACATCCGCAAACGCGTATCGCTCCGGATGCTCGAAGGTCGCTCGATGTTGATCGCCCAACAAGTTCCAGTCATCCCACATCTCCGTGCATGAGGCGGTCAACCCGGCCTCTGCGGCCCTCTCCAAGATGATATCGGCCCAATAGGCGCCCCATAACGGGGACTCATTGGTCTCGTTATCCATACAATAGAGGACATGCCCGTAAGGCAGAGTAAGTGAGAGAAGGCGATCGAGCTGTTGCCGCTGATACTGAAGGACAACTTGATTGTCCTCAAGCGCAGGAACAGTGCGAAAGAACGCGTTTTCTCTGCGACCGGGATGTGTCTCGATCACCGTCTTGAGCCCGGATGCTTCCGACGTATAGTTGACGTTGTTCTGGGGGTTATACGGGTTATGCTGCCAGGGTTCCCGGGCAAAATCAAAGCGGTCCCATAACTCGATCTGGACAATGATGTCACGGTCGGCGGTCAGATCAAGAAAACGTTCAAAACGCGTCCAGTACGCTGCTCCGGGCTTTGTCAGGTCGTAGAGCCCTGTCTCGGAATCACACGCAAACGGCCAAACGTCTCCCTCATCGCGGCTTGACATCGTACACCGCACGTAGTTACCACCAACAGCCTCCAGCAGATTGAGATGTATCGCAAGATTGGATATCTGGAAGAGATTGTCCTCGACACTGCCTCCAAGAAGAAAAATCGGCGCCCCTTTGTACTGCCAGTAAAAGGGGTTGTCAACAAAAGGCCGAATGCGATCCGAATTATCAAGTTGCCTCATCTATCCCCCCCTTTAGTACTGAAATTCCCCAATCCGTCGGCCCCAAGACGACGCGAACCTCTCCCTCCTCGCCACCGATAATCCGAATCTCGTGATCACTTAACAGGTCGGTCACACCCTCGCTCAACCCACCAGAAGGAAACGCGAGCTTCACCGTCTCATCCGGACTGGATGCGAAGACGAAGACCAACGTCTGATCCCCACTACGCCCCATCCGAACGTGTGTGAATGTCGTACTATGAGACTGGGGAGAGATAACCCTGACCGGCAATGTGACACCGGCCGACACCACCAAATCCATCACAAACGTCTCAAAACCTTCATTGGCTCCGAGAGCGAAATAGGCATCCCCCAAATAGGTACCGCAGAACAGAATCTCTCCGTCCCCAACACCAGCCGACATCAGCATATGCTGCGTTTCAGTGACGCTCCCAGACCTAACCATAGGAGTTAGCCACTGGTGAGCCGGCAATTCATACCGCTTGCCCCCCCAATCGATTTTCACCCGATCGACCTCCAGGATTCGCCGTCCGATCTCTTCGATCCCTGTCAACTCAGCGAAGAAACGTTCCTGCGGATAGCGGTAGAGACCGTTCGACCCGAACGACCCGACTTCCGATTCGCAGAAAAGTATCCCGCCGCCTCGGACAAATGCAGCCAAACCTTCGGCGGTCTCAGCATCCATCACGATCGTCCTGGGCAGGATCAGGAGTTTGAGCCCCTCCAACTGATCGGGATGGTTTTCCTCTACGATCCGGTAAGGAATAGTTTGCCGGACCAGCGCCCGTGCGTACCCACGGATACCGGACAGAGCTTTCTGTGCCGTGCCTTCCTGGGCCCAGTAGAGATAATAGGATTGAGGGCTGAAGAGAATACCCACCTCGGCATCGACCGGCTCATAAGCCTCCAAGAGATCTCCGTATTGCGCGAGCACGTCACCGGTCTTGCGCATCGCCGCCAGCCGCGCGTCAGCGAATCCGTCCATACCGGCGAGACCAAAACCCGTGGATTCGCGCCCAAACACCTCGTCGCGCCAACACCAGAACAGAATTGAATCCGCGCCGGCCGACAGCCCGGTCCACACCCATCGCTGCTGGGACTCGGGATCGACACTCTGAGCCACGTCGAAACCGATGTTCGAACGCCCGCCCTGAAGCTCGCTCAACCACAACCGCTTTCCGTTTCGCGCCGACGCCACGAAGTCGATCCGGTTGATAAAATCAGCGCGGTCCATCTCGGAACCACCCCACAAAGGGAAGCTCGAGCATCCTATGCCGTCAATCTGCTCGGCGAAGTCCCAATCATTGCCCCTGTGCAGCGCCGTCGCGATTGGATAGCGGTCGCTCCCGTGAAGAACCGTGGGCTGACCGCCGTGAACGGTGATCGGGTGATCCGGATCGAGGGCCTTCATATGGTCGTAGCGGTCGTACGCATGCTCCACCGCACGCCACGTGATAAAGTCTTCAAAAGCCATCATTTCCGTATAGGGGCGGTCGGGGGTTTTCCCAGGTCGCACTTCGTACCAGGCATGGTACCGCCGCTGCCACGCTTTGTTCAGCCCTTCAAGTCCACCGTACTTGGCATCCAGCCAATGACGGAACCGGTTAAGCGTGTAGGGACAATAACAGACGAGTCCATCGGCCTGAACGTTCCATCGCAGCTCATTCCAGGCATCCCAGCCCATCAAGTTGGGAGCGTCGCGATAGTGGGTCACGACGGCGGTGAGAAAATCCCGCATTCGGGCCCACACGCCGGGGTGATCGATACATCCGCCGGGGGTGAGCCCATAATGACATTCCCCGCGGTTCGATGAGACCACTTTATGACCGAAGTTATCCACCATCTCACTGCCGGGCACCTCGCGGTGAATCCAATAGGGGTGGATGGCGGCGATGGTGCTCAACACCACCTCGAGCCCATACGTCTCCGCAAGCGACACCAGCCGATCGTAATCGTCAAAACGATAGGTGCCCGGCTTTGCCTCAACCCACGCCCACACAACCCAGAGCTGGATTGTGTTGAGGCCAGACGCAGCCATATGCTGGATATCGTCCTCCCAGTAACGGTCGTTGGGGAACGGGGGGCGGTAGTATTGTGTACCAAGATGAATCATAGTTGACCTCCAATGGACTCAAATGATCAAGGACGGAAAGCCGGCTAGCCGGACGCCGACACAGTCCATCTTATCATAGGTTCGGCAGGGCTCAATCAAGCACCCCAGGGCAGGCCGATCACTCAAAGAGGATCCAGGCAAAGGAACCGACACCCCAACTACGATATGCAAATACGGCCACGATCAACCCGATCGATAGAAATATAATCACGAGGAAGTCCGAGACGCTTAGCGAGGAAGTATGAAGATAGGTACGGTCCTTCCGACCACTAAAAGCTCGTGACTGCAGCGCAATCTCCATCTGCTGAGACTTAAGTAACGCTCCCAAGATCAGCGGAACCGCCATCTGCCCATAGCTCGACACCCGTTTCAGAGGCCCCATCGATGTCAGATCGAGTCCTCGTAGACGCTGTGCCTCGGTAATACTCTGAATTTCCGACATAAGAAGCGGAAAGAAACGCAGCGTTGCGGAGAAGACAAAGGCGAGTTTGTACGGCACGCCGACCCGAATCAAGGCCACGACCATCTGGCTGGTCTCCGTTGTCAACACGATCAAGGGCACAACCAGCATCAACGAGAGGGACTTTAGCAGAACGGTAAGACCATAAACTCCCCCTTCCAGCGTATAAGTCAAGCCGCCGACCAACCACCAAGAGTCCGGCAGATGAACCAGATCAGTGAGCTGGGTCCGTCCGGTGAGTGCCTTCAACTGCGCAACGTTCCACAGACCATGCGCAACGATCAGCATCACCGCGAGGGGCAAAGCCGTCATCCCCAAAACTCGAATGATCCGCCATTGCACACCGGCAACCAGGGCCGCGCCGGCGAGGGCTAATACTAATGCACTTAAGAGAAGCGGACTGTCCCACAGGAGTGCCAGGATGCTGGCGACGACCATCAAAACCAACTTGGTTCGAAAATCCAGGCGACCGAACCAGGAGTCACTGACCACAGTTCCCAGGGCACGTAGGGTCATCGAGCACCCACATCAGCATACACAGAGGCCAGTGCCGATGCAAGCTCTGCTGGCGTTAACAGGGGCCAATCACCCTCCACGGTCTTAGCCCAATGCTGGGCCAACAATACTACTTGAGGCGGTTCCAGATAGGTCGAACGGAGCAACTCCGTCTGGTGAAAGACTTCACGGATCGGCCCATCTGATAGCACGGCACCTTCTCCCATCACGATAACCCGTTCGGCATACTCGGCCATCAGATACAAATGGTGTGTAACCACTACGATTGTCTTTCCCAAGCGGTGAAGCCCCCTGGCAACATCGAGGATATGATGTGCGTCCCGATAATCCTGCCCGATCGTCGGTTCATCGAGGATAAAAACGTCGGGCCGCATTGCCAACACGGCTGCCATCACGACCCGAGCCCGGTCGCCCTTGGGGAGAGACAGCGGGTGCGCACTCCGGACGGACATCAAGTCCATCTGCAAAAGGCTGGCCTCAATCCGATCCGTGATCTCATCTCTCGAGAGATCACGCTGCTTGAGAGCATAAGCCACCTCAGACTCGACCGTCGAACGGAAGAGCTGATGATCCGGATTCTGTCCCACGTAACCCACCCGGCGTGCCACATGGCTGACGCTCAATGCTTCCGTTTCGGCCCCAAAGATCTCGACGCGACCGCTCGTCGGTCGAAGGAGTCGGGTGAATTGTTTGACCAGCGTGGTCTTACCCGCGCCGTTTTGTCCGATGAGTAGCACATACTCTCCGGCATAAATATCGAGGGAGATTCCGCCCAACGCCTCGGTTCCATCGGGATACCGGTAATAGAGATTATGAGTAGATAACACTGAGTTCTCGCGGTCTCTGCCATCTAAACCGTGAGTTATCTCGTCACGCGGCGAACATGAAGTTACCGGCAATGAACCCCGGGAGCCGGTCAAAGCATCCAATAATCGCTCACCAGCTCCCAACCGCACTGGGATTGCCGCAACCGGCACCCCTCGGTCGGCAGCCAACATAAACGTCTCGGTGACCTGGGGAGGACGGAGATGATGAGCACGCAGGAGTTCACGCCGGGTATAGAGATCCGACGGAGTTCCAACAGCCTCCAAAGCTCCGTCAGCAAGCAGGGCGACCCGCCCTGCATACTCAGCGAGCATCTCAGCCGCGTGGCTCGCAATGACAATCGTGATTTCCAACTCCTCATTGAGCTGCTTGAGAACCGCGAAGACCTCCTGTTGGCCCAACGGGTCGAGTTGTGAGGTCGGCTCGTCCAACACGAGGAGATCCGGTTGCATCGCCAGGGCAGCCCCAATGGCGAGCCGCTGCTTCTGCCCCCCGGACAGCTCGTGCGGGTGCTTGCGTTCGGTTCCATCCAGACGAACGATTTCCAGAACCTCCGGGATCCGACGTCGAATCTCATCGCGTGGTACGGACAAGTTCTCCAGCGCAAACGCAATCTCGTCTTCGACCGAGGGAGCAATTAACTGCGTCTCAGGGTCCTGAAAGACAGATCCTATGTGCCGGGCCAGACGACGGGTGGGATGCTGAACCGTGTCAAAACCGAGTACGGTGACCGAACCGAAGAAGCGTCCCCCATAGAATTGGGGCACAACCCCGTTGAGCGTCAGACAGAAAGTAGTCTTTCCAGCTCCGGTTGGCCCAATCAGACCCAAGAACTCCCCGCGCTCGACGGTGAGTGAGATGTCGCGCAATGCCGGCACCTCCGTGCCGGGATAGAGATAGGAAAGGCGATCGACAATCACAGCGCTCGTATGGCTTACAGCCATCAATCAATCCTAGCGCTCATTTGTCTTTGGCCCACATCAATAGACGGCCCACGAAGGCTTGACCAATCCGATCGCCCGCAGACCACCGATCACCCCACCTCCCATCACTGCCCCGACACCGCATCGAATCAGGTGCTCGACCGGTGCCAGCGGAGCCATTCCCAACCAAACACC
This sequence comes from uncultured Anaerolineales bacterium, assembly GCA_964388385.1. GTDB lineage: Bacteria > Chloroflexota > Anaerolineae > B4-G1 > SLSP01 > PWVB01. Next base: position 7,739 of record CAYMAQ010000129.1, read on the forward strand.
TTCAGGCCAATCGAAGATAAAATAGACGATCACGCCGGTGCTCAGATGGACCAATCCGGCCACAATCCACGTCCCCAGAAATAAGCCAAGACCGACCTTGTAAGGACGCTCATTCTGAATCCATCGACCCGCAAGTTTGCGCGTTGGCAGCCAGAAAAGGAGAAGAGCCGACCAATCGATAAAAGAGCCGAGGAGGATCGCGAAGATCCGAACCTCATTGACGAGCATCGCCCGCCCAGCGTAGAGCGCATACATTCCCGTAAAGGCCAAGGCCAGGGGCAGCCACCACCATCGCCGCGGCTCCTTCGTATGCATCAACCCGGCTGCCAGCCCTCCCATCGTCGCCCCGAAAACCGTGGCAACCGGAATCGTAGTGGTATGGGGTGCGATGAGCACACCGACCAATGCTCCGACTCCATTGGCGACAGCTCCCGCAATCGGACCTAAAATCCAGCCGACAAGGGGATAGATACCCTGACTCATCGGGAAACTCTTGCCGGATCCCAGCACCATAGAGAGTGGAACAAAAGCCAATCCGGCGACGACAGCCGCTAATACCACTACGTAAGAAACCGGTGCTCCATCGATCGCGACGCTTTCACGTACCTGGACGTCCCGTTCCGGACCGGCTGGTTCAAAAGTCATAGTCATTCCCACCTCATTGTTGTTTCAGTAGATGAACTCAGTTCGAATGCGAGAAAGCGCAACACGCTCTTATTGTATCACATCAATCCATACAGAACGCTCCATCGATACACCCGATCCCAGAACGGGTCCATCTCACCCAAATTCAACGATAAATATCACAATACCCTGTCAATATATATTCAATTTATTAAATTTACATAAATATCGCAGATAAATACTTGACAAAACACAGTCAAATAAGTATAATCATCATAGTTTTAAATGACAAAAACATACAACACCTTGAAAGGAGTATCATGTTACGTAGAGTTGCTTTAGCAACCTTCGCTCTGGCTCTTGTGCTTTTTGGTGCTTTTGGCTTGACCGCTCCGCAGGCTCTAGCCGCGCCTCCTGGCCCCTCGATTGTGGACGTCGCGATAGATCTCAACAGCGGTGGTCCCTATGCAGGAAGTCTTGACACGCTGATCGCTGCGCTTCTGGCAGCAGACGAGGCTGTTCTGGAAACACTATCGGGCAACGGCCAGTTCACCGTCTTCGCACCGACGGATGATGCATTCGCAGCGTTAGGGCTTAACTCCGATAACGTTGCGACCGCCTTACCCCAGGAGGCCCTAACGCAAATTCTCCTCTACCACGTTGCGCGCGGTCGTCGTAACAGCAGCGCAGTTCTCGGATCCTCACGTATCCGGACCCTTCAGGGAGGTTTCCTGTTCCAAGACAACGGATCTCTGATTGACAATCTGGGACGCAGTGCCGGATTTGTCGCAACCGACGTTCAGGCTGCGAACGGGCTCATTCACGCGATTGACACAGTGGTTCTGCCATTTGCTCCCTAAGTTGAGTGGTTGTATCCGATCCTGATCTCTAGAAGCTCGGAGCCTGAAAAGCAAGTGCCGGTCGATGATTTGACCGGCACTTGCTTTGTTGAAGATACGGGAAACGTTCATAGCTCAAACTTCCCCATTACGAAACGACTGTCCGCGTCCGGGCTCTATGCATACTACAAATGCACAAAGAGGCTTTCCACACTGAAGATGTGTATTTCCAATCGTGGGTCGGGGTAAGAAATCACAACTTGAGCGCATCGATAGGATAGTCTATAGTACAAGAAGAGGAACGGATGTATACAAGGAGATATGCAGATATGAAACGTTCTGTCGGATTAACCGCGCTCGTTTTAGTGTTACTGCTGACGGCGTGCACCCAGGAGATGCCAGAGGCAACGCTCTTAACTTTGGAATCCCTTCCCAACCGGGAAGGACCCCGCGTGGAACAGATCACCGGAAACTCAGCCGTCGTCCTTTTCAGCAGTGACACCCCAACCGTTTGCAACGTGACCTACGGCACCGACACAACATACGGCACCATCGCGACCGATATGATGATGTCCGGCGCGACCCAGGATCACGACATCACCCTGACCGGGCTCAAGCCTGATACCACGTATCACTATCGTATAAATCTGATCGATCAACAGGGACGTCATTACCAATCGCAAGATCTTACGTTCACCACTATGACAGAGAATACAGCCCAACCTTCCGTGGAAGGCGACGAAGATCTTGCCACGCTGGAGCATGGTGCCCGCGTGATAGACGTCTCCTCTAATTTTGGTGGCGGGGACGACAACAGCAGCTTTGGCGCTAACAAGGCCATTGACGGGGAACCTGACACGGCATGGTCATCGAATGGCGATGGTGACGACGCCTGGATCGAGATCGCGCTGGATGACACCTATGATATTCACACGCTGGGCTTCTGGACGCGCACGATGAGCGACAACACCGCCCAGATCCAAGCGTTTACGGTCACCACCGACCAAGAGGAGACTTTTGGTCCGTTTGAACTCCCGAACGCCACAGAGATACACACCTTTGAGTTGGAGTTCACCGCAAGAACGCTCCGCTTTGACGCAGTAGAGACCAACGGGGGAAACACCGGCGCTGTTGAGATCGTCGTCTACGGAAATCACCATACGCCTTGATGACCAGCTTACCCGTTGAGTGTCAACATTACAGTGCCGTGATATCGACCTGAAAATCCACCTTCCCGCTCTGACACCCATTCCTCAGTGGCGCGCTCCACCGCCACTGAGTATAGTCAGCCTATGCAAGAAATGGACCGTGTTTCCCCTTCCGGATCAAAACCTCTCCACCACGCCGAGGACAGATTTCCCCAGTGGACTCGCCCGATCGCTTGGATCGAAGGCCTCGATCTCGCGATCGCGCTCCACCACCAGCCGCAGGCCAACCGTCTGCCCCCGCCCAACGGCCCCTTACGGCCTTTGATCGCCTTCTACAACACCGCCATAGAAATATCTCACACGAATGTCAAGGATCGAGATGGAGGGGAGACAGCGGTTGATAAAACCCGCCGTGGAACGTGTTGCACTATAGGTAGAAATCCGTATAATTAGAGAAGATGTGTAATTCCCCCAT
>CAYMAQ010000130.1:0-10812 GCA_964388385.1 uncultured Anaerolineales bacterium
CTCTGTCTATTCGATAATCCGCCAGATCTCGTTGGTGCCGCCGTTCTCGGTCACCGCGAACCACTGTTCCCAGAATTCCTCAGTGACGAATTGCGCCCACTCGGCAAGGGCGCCGTGGTAATGGTCCCAGTCTTCATATTCGAATTCCACGGCCAGGATGTCAAAGGGGGCAATCTCTGGGAGATAGAATCGCGCTGTGCCCGGGGAGTCCATAGCCTCAAAGGCCGCGTCGATGGCTTCTTTGAGCAGTGCTAACGCATCGTCCAAACGTCCGCGTTTCGCGACAAACGTTCTGCGATTGACGATCATAGGGTGCGCTCCTTTCTGAACTCGTACCTTCTCTTGATAGGATCTTTCTCAGGATCGAGCCCTGGCGACATCGCGCGCCCCATCCTGTGCGACGCTCATGTGCGGGACGGTGATCAGGAGCCGGAGGATGACGTTGATCCAGCCATAGAGGGCTCCGGACAAACCCGATGCCAAAGATGAGCGAACCGATGGATTATCATCATCTCTCATCGATGACCGGAGCGATAAATGCGCGGCTGCGCACTGCCAGCGGTGACGAGACCGGCGCAATACGTTTGGAGGAGGATGGGGTCCGGGGATGAGGGGATCCGATCTGTCGGAGGGTGGGTCGGGGGTGTCGGTTCACTTCTATTATACGACAGACAGGGGGTGGTTGTCAACCGCTGCCCAACCGTCTAGCGGATGGCGTTGGACTTTCATGATTTTGTCTGTACCCTCTTTGAGATAGGATGGCGGCGGGAATGGGATTCCACAAGCCAGCTTCCGCAAGGCCTGGATGGTTTTCGTTGGATTTCTGAAAAATATAACGATGACGGGAGTGTGAAGTGTGACGACGTCACGGCATGGTTTTCCGCGGCCCCGCCGATCTATTACCATGCTGCTGGCAGTGCAGCTTCTCTACGGCGTGGTGGTCTCGGCGCAGTCGTATTTCTTTCCGATCTACGTCAAGGAATCCCTGGGCATGGCGACGATTGTCGTCTCTTCCTTCGTCTCGCTGCGGCAGATGGCGGGCTTTGCCACGGCGCTGGTAGGCGGGACGCTCGTGGACACGGTAGGGCGCAAGTGGACGCTGGTGCTGGGCCTGGGGTTCAGTGCGCTTGGCAGTGCGGCGTTCCTGGCCCGCATGCCCTGGATGGTGGGAACTCTGTGGGTGGTGGTCGGCATTGCGATGAGCCTGGAATCGCTCGCGTCCCAGGGGTATCTGATCGGGGTGGCGAGTGGTGCGGGCTTGGGTACGACCTCCGCGCTTTATCACTGGGGGTTCACGCTGGGCGGCGCGTTGGGCAGCCCGGTTGCGGGCCGGTTGCTCGATACGCGGGGGTACGCGACCTTCGCCCCGGCGCTCATTGGCCTCGCTGGAGTGACGGCTCTCCTGGGCACCGTGCTGCTCCCGCGCCTCCAGCCCGCATCGTCCGAGCGAACCCGTATTTCCTGGCGTGAGGCGCTCGCCGGTTACGTCGAGATCGTCAAGCGGCCCGTCGTCCGGCGCCTCGGCCTGCTCCGCTTTCTGCCCACGTGTTATTACGGCATGGCGATGGTGCTCATTCCGCTGCTGATCAACGCCCGGACCGACTCCAAGACCTCGGTGGCGATCTTCGCCACGTCCAGCCAGATCCTGGCGACGCTGGCCCAACTGGTCGCGGGACGGGCCGCCGACCGGCTCGGCCCCCGGGCGCCTACGTTGACCGCGATGGGTGCGGTGCTGGGGGCCGCCCTGGGACTGGCGCTCTTTGCCGGCCGTCTGTGGGGGCTCTATCTCTTCGGCATACTGGGGATCGCGGCGGCGTGGGCGCTCTCGACGTTGATGCCGGTCCTCGTTTCCGGCGCGGTACCGGCGGTGATGCACGGGCGCGTCCTCGGCACGCTGGTCCTCCTGTGGAACCTGGCGATGGTGCTCAGCGCGATGATCGGAGGGGCGCTGGTGGAGGTCGTGGTGGGGCTGCCCTTCGCGATTGCCGCGCTCCTGAACGTGGGCACGCTCGTGGTTGCGGTGGCGTTTTTCCGGGAGACCTCCGATCATAGTTGAAATAACGTTCAGCGTCGCTTCCTCACGATCGCACCCGCGATGCCCACCACGATGAGCCCGAAGGGACTCGCGATGCCCGCCCAATCGCCCAGGATCGGGTAGAGGGTTCGGCCCGGATGCAGGGGGACCTCGACGAGTTGGACGTTCTGTCCCTCGAAGGTGTCCTGACGGTGCCGCATCCGCCCCAGGGCGTCGCTCGTCAGCGAGACCCCGTGGCTGGTCTGGCGGAAGACCGCCGTGGCGTTCTCCACCGCCCGGAAGACGGCCATCTCGGCGTGGATGTTCCGGAGTTCGAACCAGTCGTGGCTGGGGATCAGCAGCAGGTCGACGCCCCGGCGGCCGGCCTGGGCCACCACGGCCGGGAAGTCCGCGTCCCAGCAGATGACCCCGGACAGCGTACCGTACGGCGTCTCGACCGTCTGGAGCTCCTGGGGGCCGGGCAGGGATCCCTCGAACTCGCTGCCGCCGTACTTGACGTGCTCCAATACCAGCTCGCCGGACGGATCCGCGATCACCATGACGTTCTCGGGCTTGCGGTCCTCCCCCGGATAGAGGGTGAAGGTCGGCATTGCCAGGTAGATGTCCAGTTCGTCGGCGAGGGCGGCGCCCTCCGCCACCAGCGCCTGCACCTGGGGTTCCAAACCCAGCCCCGCTCCCTCGCTCCACAGCACGATCTGGGCGCCCTGATCCGCGAGCTGGCGGGTCTGGGCCAGGTAGTCCTGGTGGAATGGGATGACGGCGTCGGTGAAGGCCGCCTCGGAGGTTTCGAGGGTCTCTATCAGCGCCCCGATCGACGCGTCTCCGGAATAACCGCCCACGGTCACGGTGTCTGCCGGCGTCCGGTTGAGCAGGAGCCGCACTCCGCCGTAGCCGAGGAGCACCGCCATGACCAATCCCACGGCGATGGCGCCGCGCCGAACAGCCCGCCATGCGAAGTCCCGGGACCAGGCCCACGCGACCGCGCTGGCGAACCAGCTCGTCACGAAGGTCAATCCCCAGATGCCCGTGAGGGTCGCCAACTGCATCACGGGGCCCAGGCCGAACTGGGAGTATCCCGAGGCGCCGAACGTGCCGATTGCGCTGCTGCCGGTCGCGAGGTAATCCAGGGCGGTCGCAGCCAGGGGAAAGACGAGCGTTGCCCAGAACGGCGACCGTCCGTTCTCATCCTCCGTCCAGCCGACGACAATCCGGTCGACCAGGTAGGGCAGGCTTCCCAGGAGGACGGTGACCAGGAAGAAGACGTAGTCCGCCGCCGGGTGGATAAATGCGGCGATGGTCGCGCCCTTGAAGGAGAGCAACGCCGGCAGGTAGCCCGCCAGTGCGACGAGCAGGGCGCCCTGGAGCGGCTTCCGCTGCCGGGTCACGTGGAGCGCGAAGATCGGCGCGAACCAGGCCGCCAACGGGAACGCGTATTTGCCGATGGAGAAGAGTGAGAGGACGGCGTAGAGACCCAACCATAACAGAATGCGAACGTTCTTTTCAGTTTTCACGATATCTCCTCGTATAGGGTACGTGATTTGAACAATGATCTGTCTTCTATCTTATCCTTGGACGCGCGGCTGCGCATCGACTATGGGGGCGGGCATAGGGTGTACGGGTGGACATTGTCCGGATGGACAATTGGCAGGATCGACGGGGCTTCTTATAATGGGGATATGACGAAACTTCTCCCGAGAGATCGCTTTATCGGACTGCCGTTCTACGTCTTCATCAACCTGTTGTTGGTCGGCATGTCGGTGCCGGTGGTGTTGGCGCTCATCCGGCGCGGCGCTTACGGGTGGCTGGCGCTGTACGGTGGGCTGTTGGCGCTGCACCTGCTCCTCTACTGGTTGAACACCCGCCGAAACAGCGGTCTCCGATGGCCCTGGTTCTACTATCCGGCCCAGACCGCGCTGCTTGTCGGGCTCAGCCTGCTGCCGGAAACGACGGTGATCATCCCCACGCTCTTCATCGCGTTCTGTGGGGAGGTGCTCGGGGTGCAGGGCAACTCGTGGCTTGCCCTGGGGCTGATCCTCTTCTACACTCTCGTGCTGGTGGCGGTCTTGGGATGGATCCTGCCGTGGGAGGATGCCCTGGAGGTCTTTTCGATGGTGGTGATCAACGGCGGGCTCCTCCTGATCGTCCTGGCGCTCTTCAATCACCAGTTGACCCAGGCCGAGCGGCTGTCGCGCTACGCCGAGGAGGTGGAGCGCCTGACCCTGGAGGCGGAGCGGGAGCGGATGGCGCGCGAGCTCCACGATACCCTGGCCCAGGGCGTGGCGGGTCTGATCCTGCAGTTGGAGGCGGTCAAGGCGCATCACGCGCAGGGACACGCGGACCGGGTCCGGGATCTGCTGGTGCGGGCGCTGAGCCGGGCCCGCAGCACGCTTGAGACGTCGCGGGCTGCGATCTCCGACCTGCGCAGTATGGCGGAGATGGACTTCGCGGCAGCGGTGCGTGAGGCGATCGCCGAGTTCCGGGCGATGGCGGACGCGGAGGTCACGACCTCTGTGGTCCTCGACCCGGCGCGTACGCTCTCCCCCTCCGTGCAGCACCACGCCCGGCGCGTGCTGGCTGAGGGGCTGCTCAACGTCCGGCGGCACGCCTGCGCCTCCCGGGTGCGGATCGAGGTCGTCCAGACCTCGAAGCGCCTGCGTATCGTCATCGCGGACGACGGCGTCGGCTTCGATCCCGACCGGATATCCGGCGAGCACTACGGGCTGAAGGGCCTGCAGGAGCGGGCGCACCTGACCGGCAGCGCGTTCGACCTGCAGAGCGAGCCGGGGGGCGGCACGACGCTGCGCTTTGTCTTCCCCCTTGGAGAGGAGGCCTATGCCTGACCCGATCCGGTTGTTGATCGTCGACGATCATATGATCGTCCGCGAGGGGCTGCGCATGATCTGCGAAACCCTGGTGCACATCGAATGGGTGGGGGAGGCCCGGGACGGTCGGGAGGCCCTGGATCAGGTGGGGGCGCTCTCTCCGGACGTGGTGCTGCTGGATCTGAAGATGCCCGTGATGGACGGGATCGCGGCCCTGGAGGCGCTGCGCGGATCGCACCCGGAGGTCGCGGTGATTATCCTGACCACCTACCAGGATGACGACCTGATGCGGCGGGGTCTGAGCCTCGGGGCGCGCGGCTTTCTGTTGAAGGATACGGATCGGGAGACCCTGCTGAAGACGATCGAGGCGGCCCACCGTGGGGACACACTGCTGCAGCCCGAGATCCTGGCTCGGGCGCTCCGGGCGCCGGGCGGGGCGGCCTCCCCGTCAGGGGCGCCCGAGGCCTCCCCGCTCACCGCCCGGGAGCGGGAGGTCCTCGCCCTGGTGGCGGATGGCGGGACCAACCGGTCCATCGCCTACGAGCTGGGGATCAGCGAGCGGACGGTGAAGGCGCACCTGACGCACGTCTATCAGAAGCTCGCTGTGGATTCCCGGGCGGCTGCGGTGGCCGAGGCCACCCGGCAGGGTTTGATTCCGTGAGGTAGGGTTCGATACAGTTTACGAGACGTAAGACACATCATCCAACACTGTCCTAAGGAGACTGACAATGACGAAGCGGATTTTTGCAGGTAGGGTGCTGTTCTGGATCGGAGTAATGGGAGGGGTCGTTCTCTTCGCAGCTTTGAGCTTCACGTTGGTGACAGCCGGGCAGGTCGTGCCGCCCGAGGATCACGTCTTGTTGCACGAGCGCGCATTGGTGCGCACCAGTTTGGTGCGCGCGCTGCCCGGCGGGGGCGGCGACTACGTCTACGTGCTCCAGGCGAATGACGGCAGCAGCGCGCCTGGAGCGCTGCACCTTTACGATGCCTACACGTATCAGCCTACGACGCGCACCGTCACGCTGCCGCCCGGCGTCCCTATGGATCTGGCGGTCAACGCTGACGGGACGCAGGCTTACGTCGCGCAGTCGTGGGCGGTGGGGAGCACCATCTACGGTGAGGGGCAGGTGAACATCATCGACCTGGCGGCGCTGACCGTGACCCACAGCCTGAAGCTGGGGGACCTGGCGACGCGGATAGCCGTCCACCCCGACGGTGCGCACCTCTACGTCAGCTACCGGAATACTTCCGGCTACGTCCGGGTGATTGACGTCAGCGACCAGAGCGCCGTGCAGGTGAGTATGGGCAGCAACAGCAGTCCTATGGGGCTGGCGGTCACCTCCGACGGCGGGCGCGTTTACGTTGCCAACCGCCGCGCCGCGAATTTAGCGGTCATCGACACCACCACCAACGCCGTGACCGATACGATCCCGTTGAGCATCGGGCCCAGCGGGTCCGGCGCCGAGGTCGCCGTCCATCCCGACGGCGACCGGGCCTACGTCACCTTCGCCTCCAGCCAGGTCGGCGCCGCCTACGAGGCGGAGAACCGCATCGCTCTCGTGGACATCAACGACACCAGCCCGACCTACCACCAGGAGACTGGGCTGATCACGACCACGGGCGCCTCGCTTGGGGAACTGGCCTTCAGTCCCGACGGTCACTATCTCTACGTCGCCAGCCGTGACACGGGCTCGCTCCTGGTCATCGAGACGGTGAGTCACACGCAGGTGCTCACGCTGCCGCTGGCAAGCCAGCTGTCGGGCGTGGCGCAGGGCCCTCTGCCTACCACGGTGCTGGCCTCCAGCAGTGAGGACGATGGCGTCTACCTGGTCGGCGCGCAGAGTGCGCGCACGCCGATGCGCTACCGCGAGCAAGCGCGCCGCAGCGACCTGACCCGCGCCGGGCTGCTGGCGCTCAGCCCCGAGGGGCAGAGCCTTCACACGGTTCTGCGCGCCGATTCCAGGGCGAAGATTCCCGGCAGTCTCGTCGAGCTCGACCCGGCGACCCTGGCGGTGCGGCGCGCGATCTCATTGTCCGACGGCATCCCCTACGACTTAAGCCTCTCGCCGGAGGGGCGGACGGCCTACGTCTCGTACTCCAACCGTTCCGGGTCGGTGTACTTCGGTCAGAACCACCTGGACTTCATCGACCTGGATACTTACACGGTGACGCACAGTATCGACTTCCCCGGCAACGGTCTGATCCAAAACGCGGCTCATCCTGACGGGACGCGGGTGTACGTGACGGACAGGTTCCACGACAGGGTCTACGTGGTGGACGTGATGAGCCGGACCTATGAGACGCTCTCCGGCTTCAATGGACCGGTAGGGATCGAGGTGACGCCCGATGGGTCGCGCGTCTATGTGGCAAACCGAGGCACGCGCCGGTTGGACGTGATCGATACCTCCACGGATGCGGTCACGGATACGGTGGCGCTCAGTATCGGTCCCTGTAACCGGGCGACGCACCTGGCGATATCGCCGGACGGGACGCGCGCCTACGTGATCTACACGCATAGTGATTTCAGCGGTCATGTCTACGAGACGCGGGTGGCGGTGGTGGATATCGACCCTGACAGCCCGACGTATCACCAGGAGATTGCCCTGATCCCGACGAGCGGCGAGTATCTGAACGCGATGGCGGTGAGCGGAAACGGGCGCTATCTCTTTGTGGTCTCCGTGCTGACCGATGACGTGATCGTGATCGACACGCAGTTGAACGCCCAGGTGTGGCGCATCCGCACCGATGCTCCGGTGGATGTGGAGGCGGGGGCTCGGCCTGGGACCTTCTATGTGGCGAGTCGGGACTTCAAAGAAGTTCGTTTGATAGGGATGCCGAGGGTCTATCTGCCGCTGATTCTCAAGTAGCAGGGCCGGCTTGCGTTCGGGTTGGGGTGCTAGTTGGGGGGCGAGACCGGGTCGCGCAGAATCGCGATCCGGTAGTCGCCGATGGGCCGGAAGCCCAGCGCGGCATAGGCGCGTTGGGCGGGGACGTTCTCCTTGCCCGTGAAGAGAATCGCCTCGGTGGCCCCCTCGGCGCGGGCGTCCAGCAGCGAGGCCGCGACCACGCAGCGCCCGTAGCCGAGGCTCCGCTGCCCGGGCGGCGTGTAGACGCCGCCAACCTGGACGGCCTCCGCGATAGCCGTGTTGAACCCACTCATCGCCGCCGGCTCACCCTCCCGCTCAAGAACCCAGGTGTCCCCCTGCGCCACCGATCGCGCCACGGCCTCCCGTTGGTTCTCCCATAGCTCAGGGCCCTCCTCTTCGCCGATGGCCTCAACGCTGTAGGCCACACTCCACGCGGTCAATAGATCCAGATCGCCGGACTCGGCGCGCCTCCCTACGACCTGCCCCGACTGCAGGGCGTCGGGTACGACAAGGTCATCGAGATCCAGGGTATAGAGTATCTCCCGCTCGTCCATCTGCACGTTCTCGTCGTCGACTGCGAGCGCCTCCCGCGCCGCCATGACCTGATCGTCGGGCCCGATCAGCCCGGCAATCGGACGACCGGAGGCGGTCACCGCTGCCCGCAGCAGTGGATTTTCGTCGCCCGGCGCCTGAAAGATCAGGATGCCGTTCCAATAATGCGCCACGACGCCCACAATGCGCCCATCCTCGAACCGTGCTGCGTAGGTGCCGCCGTAAGGTTTGCCGGTGTCGCGCAGGCCCGAGGCCCGCATGTTGCCGAGCAGGAACATTGAGGAGGCCAAGCGCGGCAGCAGGAAGGCCTCCAGCGCCGTCTCGTCGCCCGGTTCCAGGATCCGTAGGGTGGAGTTATCGCCCATAATCACCTGTCCCTCCTCGATCTGCTCCTATCAGGCGCGTGCTTCCCGGAGCAGGCTGCCCAGCGTCACGCCCGGATCCCTGAGAATCGGCTCGCCGTGGCCCGCACAGAGCGCGCGGACCTGCAGGTCCGCGATCTTGTCGACCGATCGTTTCAGTGCCTCCGGGTCGGTGCTGAACGATTTCGGGGCCATCTGGAGGCCGCCGCGCCCGGTGAGGGGATGTCCGTTGAAGAGCAGGTCGCCGCAGAAGAGGATCTTCCGCTCGGGCTGGTAGAGGACCATACTGCCGGGGGTGTGCCCCGGCGTGTGGATCACCTGCAGCCCGCCCAGGACGTCCACGGTCTCCCCCTCCTCCAGGCGGATTGCGACGTCGAGACCCGCGCCGCCTTCCGGCAGGATCTCCCCCGTCACCCGCATCAGGCCCTGCAGCAGCCCCCGCGTGGGCATTGGCGTCGTGCCCTCCAGGTAGGGGGCCTCCGCGCGGTGGGCAATCACGTCGGCGTCGAAACGCTGCGCCAGCGCCCCGACGCTGCCGATGTGATCGGGGTGGTTGTGGGTCACGATGATGGACTGCAGCGCGGACGGGTCGTAGCCGCCGCCCTCGATCTCCGCCACGATCCGGTCGGCGTCTCTCCGGGTGCCGCCGTCCACCAGCGCCAGCCCGTCATCGGAGACGAGCAGGTAGACGTTGGCGACATGCAGTCCTTCGAACCGATAGACGTCCGGGACGATTGTTTTCATAGCTTCACCTCGTTTTCTCTGCACTGCGTGAATATACGTAGAGCGTAGCATACTTTTCCGGAAACGACAAAACCCCATCCATCGGACGGGCGGGGAATCCCGTTTGTGTTCTGAGAGTCCGGCACTATAGTCGTAGTCGTGGTTCATACACGCATAGTTAGAGTTTTGTCGATGAACGCTCGATAGGAGGCGCGAATTATGACGAAAAAAGGTGATACCTGGAATGAGTCCGTCACATATGCAGACCCCTTGTCCCGGCGCACGGTGCGGCGGGTGACGCAGGGCGGATCTTATAATTTTCAGCCGGCCTACCATACACTGACCGGGTGGTCGGCGGACGGTGAGACGTTTGTCTTCAAGTCGGGCCGCAAGAACCGCTCGACGATCTTCCGGGGCGACGTGCGGACGGGTGAGATCACCCAGCTCCTGGATTGGCAGGAGGGCTGGGCGGTGGACACGTCCCAGGCCCCGACGAACGTGCCGACCGGCATTGGGGGCCTCTGCCTCCATCAGGACTCGGGGTGGGTCTACTACGTCCATTACTACGCCGATCGATGCGCGCTGGAGGCGGTGAACGTCGATTCCCTCGAGGAGCGGTTCCTCGTTGAGGGGCCGGCGGGGTACCGGCTCGGGCAGCCGACCGTCTCCGGCGATGGTGAATGGGTGGCGATGCCCAACAACATCATCCCCCCGCAGTACGCGGACCTCGATCCCTACCAGCCGCTGTCCACCCGCGAGGTCATGGCGATCTACGCGACCCAGGGCGGGTCGCGGATGCAGTTGGTCCGGGTGCCCACCCGGGATGAACCCACCCTGGAGGTGGTCTACGACGAGCCGGACTGCCGGGGGAATCACGTCCAGTACAGCCCGGTCGACCCGAATATCCTGCATACGGACCGCGATTTTGCCCCCCGGTTCTGGGGCGGATCGGATCAGAAGCGCAACCGCGTCTGGCTCTATTACATCGACGAGCAGCGGCTCGTCGAGCAGCCCTCACCGTCCGGACGGACGTTCCAGGTGCACTCGACGTGGACCTTTGACGGGCAGGAGGTGCTCTATCACTGCCCGGGCACCGGTCCGGACGATCCCGGCTACGTGATCGGCGTGAACGACCTTGAGGGCCACAACATCGCCGAGTACGGCAGCGACGCGTGGGTCCACTACGGGCACGTGGGGGCCGTGGCGGGCGAGAGGGCGATCATGCTGGACGGGAACCTCACCGACGATCTGATCCTGTGGATGTACTACGACAATCCCGACCAGCCCCGGATCGAGGTCATCTGCCGGCACAACACCAACTGGGGCGGGCACGAGGGCCAGTACTCCCACCCGCACCCGCAGTGCTCGCCGACCGGCAGGCACATTCTGTTCAACGCCGCCGAAAAGGGGCACAGCGACGTCTTCGTCGTGGAGGTGTAGCGCAGACCCGG
>CAYMAQ010000131.1:0-10808 GCA_964388385.1 uncultured Anaerolineales bacterium
TCCAGCGCGTGGACTTCGAGACGGCGCGGACGATCCTCCGCAAGGCCCACGCCGGGGGTATCACGTTCTTTGACACAGCGCGGGGGTACTCCGACAGCGAGGAGAAGCTCGGGTATGCGTTGGCCGACGTCCGCGATGAGATCGTGATCGCTACCAAGAGCAGTGGCGCGCTCGACCGAGCGTCGCTGATGGAGCGGCTGGTGATCAGCCTGGATAAGTTGCGGACCGATCACGTGGATATTCTCCAACTGCACAATCCGTCGGTGCTCCCGGATCCCGACGACCCGGAGTCGCTCTACGCCGGGCTGCTCGAGGCCCGGGAGAAGGGGATGACACGCTTTATCGGGATCACCAATCACAAGCTGGACAACGCGGTGGCGGCGGCCCGCTCGGGCCTCTATGACACGGTCCAGTTTCCGCTGAGCGCTATCTCGTCCGACGAGGACTTGCAGCTTGTCGACGTCTGCCGCGAGGAGAACGTGGGTCTGATCGCGATGAAGGCCCTGAGCGGGGGCTTGCTGACCAACGCCCGGTTGGCCTTCGCCGCGCTGCGCCGGTATGCGAACGTCGTCCCCATCTGGGGTATCCAGCGGGAGAGCGAACTGGACGAGTTCCTGGCCCTGGAGGCGAACCTGCCGGTGCTGGACGACGCGATGCGGGCCGAGATCGAAGAGGAGAAGCAGGCGCTCGCCGGCGACTTCTGCCGCGGCTGCGGGTACTGCCTGCCGTGCCCTGCCGAGATCCCGATCCCGATGGCGGCGCGGATGTCCTTCCTTCTGCGCCGGGCGCCGAGTGCCCGGTTTCTGACGCCCGAGTGGCAGGAGAAGATGCACCGCATCGAGGATTGCCAGGCGTGCGGGCACTGCCAGGATAACTGCCCCTACGGTCTTGACACGCCGGCGCTGCTTGCGAAGATGCTCGAGGAATACGATCAGTTCCTGGCTGCGGCGTAGGAACGCCCCGGACAGCCCGAGATCACCGATCCACCCCCACCATAGATAGCATGATGGCCTGACCGGCAATCTGCTGGACGTGAACGTGCTGATGGACGAGGGGGTCGTCAGGTCCTCCCAGCGCTTGACCTGCCGGTGGGGCGTGATTACATGAGGGCACGGACAAAGGGATACAAAAAAGGGAAGAGAGGACGTGCATGATTGTCTATTTTAACGGTGCGTATGTGCCCAAGGGAGAGGTGCGGATCTCGCCCGATGATCGGGGCTTCTTGATGGCCGACGGCGTCTACGAGGTCGTGGCGGCGGTGCGAGGGGAATGGTTTCGGCTTGATGCGCACCTGGACCGATTGGCGCGGAGTATGCGCGAGATCAAGCTTCACGGCGTCGACGCGGAGGCGCTCGAGGTTGTCGCTGACGGGCTGCTGCGACGTAACGACCTTACGGATGCCTTTGCCAAGCTCTATATCCAGGTTACCCGGGGGGTCGCGCCCCGCCATCACGCGTTTCCCCAGGGATCGATCGATCCGACGGTCTATGCCACCGTCACACCTTTCGAACCGCCCGAGGCACAGTGGGCGAGTGGCGTCTCCGCCATCACTGTGCCGGACACCCGCTGGGCCCGGTGTGACATCAAGTCGATCGCGCTGCTGCCCAACGTGCTGGCGAGCCAGGAGGCTGCCGAGGCCGGTGCCTACGAGGCACTCTTCGTGCGCGATGGGATCGTGACCGAGGGGTCTCACACCAGCGTCCTGATCGTCGTGGGCGGTGAGGTGCTCACGCATCCCGGCGATCCACGCATCCTGCCGGGGGTGACCCGGGCGTGGGCCATGGAGGCCTGCCGCGCCCTGGATATTCCTATGCGCGAGGCGCAGGTCTCGGCGGATGCGCTGCCGGACGTCGGCGAGATGATGCTCCTGGGAACGACCAGCGGGGTGATGCCCGTCGTCCGGGTGGACGGGGCGCTGATCGGCAACGGACTGCCGGGCGCGGTGACCCGGGCGCTCCAGGATGCGTTCCGTACGGCGATGGGCCTCGACTGATCCGGTGTGTCGAGATCTGCAGAAGCCGCCCTCGAGGACGAGGGCTCAAAGCCCCGTTTCTATAGAAAGTCGCCGATACGAGAGGCCCCTGCGGCAATGCTCATCTGGGTTAACAGCGGGGCTTTGAGCCTCAGCTTGCTGGTGGAGGAGGGCTCAAAGCCCTGCTTCTATAGAAAGTCGCCGATGCGAGAGGCCCCTGCGCTAATGCTCATCTGGGTTAACAGCGGGGCTTTGAGCCTTTTCGGCCAACTGCGATCGCCCTAGGGCGCTTTCTCATTGTCCGGGTCTGGTTCTTATGTTAGGATGCACCTCACGCATTGCCGGACCAGCCAGCAAAGGATATACGTATGGAAGCGACCTCGGAGCGTTCCTGGATTCATCGGACCCCCTTTTTCTATGGATGGATCGTCGCGACGGCCGGCACGATCGGCCTGATCATGACCCAGCCGGGACAGAGCCCCGTGCTTTCGATCTTTACCGACGCGTTTATCGAGCACCTGAACCTCAGCCGGTCCCTGATCAGTACCCTCTTCACCGTTGGGACGGTGACGGCGGGGCTCAGTCTCTCCTTCTGGGGGGAGCAGATCGACCGGCACGGCCCGCGGAGGATGGTGGGGGTGATCACCGGCCTCTTCGGCGTCTCGTGCCTCTATATGGGCCTCGTTCAGAACGCGTGGATGTTGGGCGTGGGATACGTGCTGCTCCGAATGCTGGGCGCCAGTGCGCTGATGCTGGTCGCCCGGAACGTCATCAACCAATGGTGGGTCGAGCGGCGCGGGACTGTGATGGGGATCTCCGGTGTGATCGTCTCCCTGGTCGGGATGGGCCTCTTCACGAATATGGTGCACGGCCTGCTCCAGCGGTTCGATTGGCGCACCACCTATGTGATTCTCGGGTTGATGGAGCTGCTCCTGATGCTGCCCCTGGGCCTGCTTCTCTTCCGCGATCGACCGGAGGATTATGGTCTGCGGCCCGACGGGCAGCACGGCGAATGGGATCACGTCGAGGGAAAGGACGCTGCCTCAGTCAGTTGGACGCGCGCCCAGGCTCTGAGGACGTCGGCCTTCTGGGTGGCTGCCGTCTCTTTCGCGACCACGTCCCTGTTAGGGACCGGCCTCTATTTCCACATGGTCAGCCTCTTCAAATCCCAGGGTCTCTCCTCCGACGTCGCTGCGGCGGTCTACCTGCCCATCTCATTGACCTCGGCGCTGGTCCGCCTGGGTGGGGGCTACCTCGCCGACCGCGTCCCCATCCGCATCCTGCTGGCGGTGGGACTCGTCGCGATGTCCGGAGTGTTGGGCCTCGCCCAGGTCATCGACGGTCCCACGCTGGCGGTGATCTACGGGATTGTGATGGGGTTCAGCACCGGGGTCACGGGCGTCGTGGGGAGCGTCATCTGGGCCGACTATTTCGGACGGCGCCACCTGGGCAGCATCTCGGGGCTGGCGACCAGCATCAGCCGGATCAGTTCCGCGCTGGGACCGCTGCCGCTGGCACTGGCGTTCGATCTGTCGGGTGGCTATGGGACCGCGCTCAAGATCGAGATGGTGATCCCGCTGGCGTTGGCCGGGCTCAACCTGTTTGTGAAACCGCCCCGCGACGTCCCTCAGCCTGACTGAGAGCGGCGTGCCGCGCCAAACAGTGCCGGGGACTTCGCACTTCAGAAGTCCCCGGCACTGTTTGGCGACGTTTCTAGTCTCTAGTCGGCGAAGGCAAAGCTCTCCACGATGGGCAGCACGGTCGCGGCGACCGCTTCACTGGCGTCCAACCGGTCCGGGAAGCCGCTGATCGTGTCGTTGACGACGATCCACAGCTCGGGATCCTCGGGGTGCTGGATCACGTACCGGATGAGCTGGATCTCGTCACTGACCGAGTCGATCTCGGTTATCAGCGTATACCCGTTGCGTTCCACGCGCTCCGACCGGGTCGGCTCGGGATAGACCCGGCGGAGCTGGGTCTGCGGCCCGACGATGACCTCGACCATCGCCGCCGGGTAGGAGGGGGGCGCGCCCGGCGAGGGCGGCCCGCTCTGCTCGAAGCGCTCGGCCTACTCGGCCGGGAAGAGCATGACGTTCTGAACGATGGGCCAGTCATCCGGCATACCGGGGCCCTCGAGCGGCAGGGACCTGGTCATCCAGTCGCCGGGATAGGCGAACGCAAAGCCGTAGGTGTCGTCGGTGAAGCGCTGCCAGCCCTCGCGGAGCACGGGTTCCGGGTTTGCAGGCTTCGATTCCGATGGATTGGGATCGGCCGCGGGCTCTGCCTCGTCGCCCTCCGTCCGGACGAAGACCACCCGCCCGCCGGCGGCGTGATAGGTGTAGACTTGATCCTCGACCGCCAGTTCGATCACGTAGCCCGGCGTGATGACCTGTGCATACATCGTACCCGGCTCCGGCACCCCCAGGCTGGCGTCGGGGAACTTCGCCTCCGTCACATCGTGCAGCGTGACCGCCGACTCGCTGACGTCCAGGCGCTGGGCCAGATCCGCGCACGCCTCTGCCAGGAGCGGATCGAGGTCCGGTCTTTCATCCCCGGACGGCAGGTCGCCCGAAGGGCCCTCGACGTTCTCCGGACCCACGGAGAATTCGGCATAGGCGGCCTTGTGGTAGCCCTCCGCGCCCCAGGTCAGGCGGTAGCGTCCGGGATCGAGCTGTCCGTCCCAGTCCATGATCCACTGCGTCTCGCCGGGCTCCACCCGGCCCAGGGAGACCACGTTGGCGGTTGCCCGCACCTTATCCGATTCCAGGTGGGTGAGCTGCATCTGGGCGTTGAACTGCTTATCGCCCTCGAAGGCGTGGCGCCCTTCGTTTTTCACGCCCAGTGCTATCTCGACCTCGTATCCGTCGGTGGATGCCCCATGGACGGCAATTTGGGTCTCGAACTCAAGTTCCGGCTGCCGGTCGGCCGCGGCTTCCTGACCGGGCGAACAGGCTGCCATCGCGAGCAGCATCAGGGTCAATGCGATCAGCACCCGCAGGTGCGTCCAGACCTTCGTCTTGGGGTTCTGCCTGTCGTTCTGCTTGCAAGTTTGTGCGTACATCCTGTATCCTCCCTTTTGAGCGGTTGTTTGTTGTCACGGGTGATCCTCAACTCTGCTCATAGTGTAGCGGAGGTGGGCATGGGGTGCGTCGTGCAGCGGGGGGAAATCGGTCTCCTCCCATCGTAGGATTGAGACCTGGTCAGGTGACCAGGGAAGCCGAGCCCGCTCGAAACGTTCCGAGGGACTGTGCCGTCCCCCACGTCTGCGCGCCAACCGCGGATCGCAGGCCCGTTTCGGCCTCTCTGCGGCTACGGCGCCATAGAAACGCCGATGATCTTCCACTCCCCGTCGCGTTTCGCCAGCGTGACCTCGCGCACCGCGGGAGTCTCGTCCCCGCTCCAGAAGTAGAAATAAACGAGGACGGTGGCCCGGTCGTCCCCAACGGATGCGGGCTCGACCGTGAACCGCTCGGGGATATCCTGCGCCAGCAGAAAGGGATCGGCTCCCCCGACTTCAAACGAGGCCAGCGTCTCGTCGACCTCCTGGATCATCGACTCGGCCAGATAGGGGCTGGCCCGGTACGCCTTGTCGGCCAGCGGGTTGCCGGGATATCCCAGGTACCACCGGTAGAACTGATGGGTGACCTCCGTGGGGTCGAGAGGGGGTTCTTTGGGCCCGAACAGTCCGCATCCCGCTGCCAGACACATACCGATCAGCAGTCCACTCAGGCAGAGCGTACGTGAGATTCTCCATCGGTTATCAGGGGTCATAGGCTCTCCCTCTCTCTGTCTCCCTCCCATAGGGCGGGAGGATCTATGGTGCGGGTGGATGGCATTCTGTGAACATGGGATCTGACGGAAACTGCGCGTCTTTCACCTATCGAGCAGGTTCTTCTGCAGGGTGAGCGAGACTGCCTCGGTGCGGGTGGAGACCTCCAGCTTGGAGAGGATGTTGCTGACGTGGGACTTGACCGTCGAGAGCCCGACGACGAGCGCCGAGGCAATCTCCGGGTTGGTCATCCCCTCCACCATCAGGGCCAGCACCTCCCGCTCCCGGGGGGTCAGGTCGTCGCCCAACTTGGGCCCGCTGCGGCTGGCCTTGAAGAGGGCCCACGCGGCTTCAGAGGCGAGCGCCGGGCTGCCCGCGTGGGCGGTGCGGATCGCCTCTGCCAACTCCTCCGCCCCGATATCTTTGAGTAGATATCCTCGCGCACCCGCCTCGAGAGCCTCGGTGACCAGCGCCTCCTCCTTGAAACTTGTGAGTGCGACAACACACGCCTGGGGGTCGTGGGCCAGCAGCGCCCGGGTGGCCTCCACGCCGTCCATCCGGGGCATCTTCAGGTCCATCAGGACCACGTCCGGATCGACCTGGGCGTAGACTGCCAGCGCCTCCTGCCCGTCGGCGGCCTCGCCGACCAGCATCAGGTCGTCATAGATCAACAGGAAGGTCCGCAGCCCGTTGCGCACCATCGTGTGGTCGTCGACCAGCATAATGCGGATGGGATCGGATTGATTCGTCTTTCGGTTCATCATGCCTCCAAGAGATGCCAGCAATCTTTGTGTTCGTGTGCCATTCGAGATCGGCTGCCCCGAGACCGCTGCGACAACGAGAGCCTGCAACCGTTTCGTCACGTGAGCAGGGCGTGTTTTCCCCCTCCCCTAACCCCTCCCGGAGGGAGGGGAACGTCAGTCCCTCCCCCTCGAGGGGGAGGTCAGGAGGGGGTGAGCCTACGGTTGTGCATAATCGCTCATAAAACTAAAGGGTTACGAGAGCCTCACTCCCGTGCGGTCCGCCCCGGTTTCCAGCGCACGGTGAGCATCGTGCCCGCACCCGGTTCGCTCTCGATGGTCATCGTCGCACCCATCGCCTCGGCCCGTTCGCGCATCGTGCACAGCCCGAAGTGATCGCCCTGCACGCCGCCGACGCGAAAGCCCTGCCCGTCGTCCCGTACGCGCATCGTGAGCCCCTCCTCCGGCTCCCCGGTGCTCTCCAGGCGCACGACGACCCGGTCGGCGCGCGCGTGCTTGGCGACGTTGTTGAGCGCCTCCTGGGCGATGCGGTAGAGTGCAATTTTGACGTCCGAAGGGAGCGGCGGGATCTCCACGAGGTCCAGATCGGCCTCTATGCCGGCCCGAGCGGACGCAGCCTGGGTCAGATGGCCCAACAACGTCGCGAGGTCGGCTTCCAGCAGCGCGGTGGGCCGGAGCTCCATCAGCAGCGTGCGCATCTCCGCCTGCGCCCCCCGGGTCAGGCGCCGCAGCGTCCCTAGCTGCCGCCGGGCCTCCTCGGGATCGCGCTCCCACAGCGTGGGCAGTACGTCGGCGATCAGACTGGCAGTGAAGAGCGTCTGGCTGACCGCGTCGTGGAGGTCCCGCGCCAGACGGTTGCGCTCGGCTACGGCTGCGGCCTCCTCGGCCTGCTCGTAGAGACGGGCGTTTTCCACCGCCAGGCCCGTCTGGCGTCCGATGGAGGCCAGCATCGACCGCTCATCCGACGTCAGCGGCTTGGGACGGGGCGTGGCCAGGTTGATCACGCCGAGGAGCGCGTCCTTCGCGGTCAGCGGGATCGAGATCACGGAGGCAATCCCCTCACGCTGAAGCGCGCGCTTGAGGGGGCCGTCAGGATAGTCGACGACCCGTCGGGCTGCGGGCTGCCCCGTCTCTCGCGCTTCGGCTGCCAGGCTGGCGCCCAGGGGCACGACGCGGACCTGTTCGATAAAGGCGTCCGAAAAGCCCTGGTGGGCCATCAGGTGAAGGGTCTCTTCCGTCAGCCGGAGGGCCGCGCCCGCGTTCACGTCCATCGCCGCCATCGTCTGATGCAGTGCGGCTGCCAGGATCTCGTCCAGTTCCAGGGAGCGGCTCACGACCGCTGCGACGGCGTTGACGGCGGCGAGCTCCCGGGTGCGATCGGCCACACGCTGTTCCAGGTGGGCGTAGGAGGCCTGCAGTTCCCGCGCCATGGTGTTGAATTGATCGGCGAGGGTCTCCATCTCATCCCCTGTGTGGACCTCGATGGACGTCTCGAAGTGCCCGCCCGCCAGCGCCTTCGCGGCCTCGGTCAACCGCCTCAAGGGCCGGGTGATCTGCCGCGCACCCAGGGCGATGGTGACGATCGGTATCAGGGTGCCGAGGATCAGCAGCGCTAACGTGCCGTAGGTGTAAGGGCGGCTGATCGCGATGGCCTGGGACCAGGGCTCTTCGGTGATCAGAGCCCAGGTGGAGTTGGGGACCGGTGCATAGCCGGTGACAACGTCCGGATCCTCGGGGCGCCAGATCGGTTCCGTGCGGAGTGCCCCGACCTCCCCCCGGTGCGCGCGCTGCACCGCTGGATACCGCGAGGCATCCTCGCCGATCAGGAACGTGTCGGTATGGAAGATGATGCGCCCATTCCCATCGACCAGGCACGCGGCCTGTTGCCCACTGATCTGGTTGAGCCCGTCCGCGTCCGGGGAGACGCGCCGCCCGATATAGAGCTTCCAGACGTTGCGGTAAAAGGCGCTGGTGCGGTTGGCCTGTCGCTCGATGCGGAAGAGGCCGACCGCCGCGCCCTGGAGGTCATTTCCCTCTCCGTAGATGGGGTGGGAGAGCGCGATGACGTTCGCGTTGTCGAAGAGATCGGTTCGGATATCCGTGAAGCTCAACTGCTCGCCTCGCCGGACGGCGGAACCGGCTGCCTGCTCGATCAGGACGGGCAGCACCCGGCCCTTTAGATCTGCCAGACTGTGGACCGCACCGACAACCACAGCCTCGCGGTTCAGGATCAGCGTCCCCATATCGAACACGCCGAGGTCTCCCGTGGGCCATCTTTCCTCCATTTCGGCTTCCAGGGTGAGGGCGTTCGGGATGCGGGCGGACCCACCCAGGGCTCCCAGCGGGGCGCGGTACGATTCCAGGTCCGTGGCGAGCTGGCTGGCGAGCAGATGGGTGCGGTCCCGACTCTGTTCGAAGACCAGGTCCTGGGCCGCTCGTCGCGAGGCGGTAAACACCAACACGCTCACGGCGGTCAGGATGAGGGTCGTGGGCACCAGGAACCAGGTGATCATCTTGAGTTGAAGGCTGCTTCGGATAGGTAGGAAGCTCCGCTTGAGTCGGTTCACGACGTCCGTCCGTTCCGTGGATCTTTTCAACACGGCAGGCTGCCATGGGATGAAGTCACGCTGTGAAGTATATCTCACCCGGGCTCAAAGGGTAGTGACGTGCGTCCCAAATTCATAGCGCCCCCACGTTCATGGGTAGGCCGGGACGTGGTTTTTAGGCTCACTCATCAATATATTAGCATAATCGCCAAATATTTTGGTTTTAGACTTGACAAAACGTAAATTACTCGCTATACTGTTCATGAATTTGGGAGGTGCATCATTATGCGTAAGATCCTGGAGCACTGCCCCTCGTGTGGAGGGGATTTGGTGGTGACCCGTATGAGCTGTCCGGCGTGCGGAACGGTCGTTAAGGGGCAGTGGGCGACGTGCAAGTTCTGTCAGCTCTCGCCGGCGCATACCCGGATGCTGGAAGCGTTTGTGCAGGCCCGGGGGAATGTGAAGGAAATGGCTCGAGATCTGGATGTGTCCTACTGGACGATCCGCAAGCAGCTCGACGATCTGATCGAGGCCCTTGGATATGAGCCCGAACCGGCGGCGGAGGACGACGCGTCCGAGCGGCAGGAGGAGAGGGCCGAGGCCCAGTTGGAGATCCTCGACGCGCTGGACCGCGGCGAATTAACCGCCTCGGAGGCCGCGCGGCAGCTGCAGGCACTCGAATCTCAGTAATCAATCAAACACAAGGAGCGAACGATGAGCGAACAGAGAATCAGGATTCTGACTATGTTGGAAGAGGGAAAGATCACCACCGACGAGGCGCTGGAGCTGCTGTCGGCTGTGGAGGATCTGGAGGAAGAAGACCCGGAGGCCGCCCGGTCCGAGACCCCGGGCACGCCGCCTTGTCCGCCCCGTCCGGATTTCCACATCCCGGAGATCAATATCCCCGAGATTCGTATGCCCGACTTTGCGTCGATGTTTCCGGAGGGCTTCCCCTTTCACCATCAGGAACCCTCATCTCATGTGGGGGCGATGCACTACGGCGGGGCCGAGATGCACGGCGCGGTGCTCAAACACACGGAATTGACCGGCGCGCAGCTGGAGGGGGCCCAGCTGCAGGGCGCGGATCTCAGCCGCGCCGATCTGTCCGATGCCGACCTGCGGGGTGCCAATCTTCAGGGTGCAGATCTGAGCCGTGCGTCCCTCAAGGGCGCGGATCTACGAGGCGCCGTCCTCCAGGGGACGGACCTGAGCCGTGGGACCTTTGAGAACCTGGATCTGCGCGACGCAGTCCTTCAAGGCGCGGATCTGAGCCGCGCCGATCTGACGGGCGCCAATTTCCGCAGCGCGGTCCTTTTCGGCGCTGACCTCAGCCGCAGCGACCTGTCCGGGTCGGACTTCGAGGGGGCGGTGCATCCCGGACTCTCCCTGAGCGGTGTCTCGATGCCGGGCCTGACGTACCGGCCCGATATGGACCTCTCCGAAGAGGCCTCACCGGAAGCTCCCGCGTCCTCTGAAGCGTCGGAGGATGCGGTCGTCGACGCGGCTGAGTCCGTGAGCGCGGAGGTCCCCGAACCGGAACCGGAGCGCGAGGCCGAACCGGTCGAGCGTGAATCGCCATCCGAGGACGCCGATCAATCGGAAGGGGCGCGCCGGCGCGGCAGCTTCTTCTCGGGCCGGCGGGGGTAGGTCCAAGCAACAGTGCCGGGGACTTGGACGGAACAGTGCCGGGGACTGGCTGAATTGCGCCAGTCCCCGGCACTGTTCCGTCACGGCGTCTGGCTGCGCTTCAGCGCCCAGGA
>CAYMAQ010000132.1:0-10738 GCA_964388385.1 uncultured Anaerolineales bacterium
TGCGCAAAGCCCGGCATCGTGCTGCGGACTTTGTGCGGCTCGACTAACGCTGTGAAAGGCTACTCATATCTATATCAGGAGAAGGACGATGCACATCGCACTTAGACGTTTGGGCTGGGCTATCATCGTGGCTTTCGGATGTCTGGGCACGTTTCTGTTTCTGGCAAGCACAGGCGGGGACCTTTCCGCGGTTGCGGCGCAGGGCGCGAAGCGCTACGTCGCGCCTGACGGCAGCGATACGAGTAACGATTGTGCGGCAGCGGGTGCGCCCTGCGCCACGCTCCAACACGCGATCGATGAGGCTGCCGTCGACGATGAGATCGCCGTCGCTGCGGGGGTTTACACCGACGTGCATCGTCGGTATGGTCTCACGCAGATCGCTTATGTGAGCAAGTGCGTGACCCTGCGCGGTGGTTATAGCAGCGACTTTAGCAATCGTGATCCCGGCACGTACGTCACGACCCTCGATGCAGGGGGGCTGGGTCGCGTTCTGGTCATCACGGGTCCGATCACGCCCACGGTCACAGGTTTTTACATCACAGGCGGTGACGCAACTGGTTTGGGGGGTGGGGTATTTGGGGACGACGATGCCGGGGGCGGCGTCTACATTCACGGGGCTGACGCATTGATCCATGATAACGTGATTGCGGACAACGAGGCGACAAACGGCTCGGTTGGCTTCTTCGGAAGTTTGGGAGTCGGCGGAGGGCTGTATGCTACAGGCGGTGCGCCGGTCGTTGTGGGCAATGTCGTGTTGGACAATCAGGCTATCGCCGCAACCGGCTTCTTCGATTTCGGTCAGGGGGGAGGCATGGCGTTTGTGGAGAGTGAACCGGTGATCGATGCGAATGACGTGCGCAACAACCGGGCCGTTGGCAGTGGAACCATGGGTGAGGCCGGAGGTATTCTATTGGAAGATTGTGCGGCTTTTACACTCACCAACAATATAATCGCCGAGAACACCGGCGGCGACTATGGGGGCAATGGCATCAGTGTCGCGTTCGGGCCTGCGGGTCGGGGATGGATGGCGCATAACACGGTCGCCTACAACCTCGACGACTCCGATGGCCCCGGGGTGTTTGTCGGTGCCGGCCTTCAGGACACCGCGTCCCACTTGACGATGATCAATACCCTGGTAGCCGGTCATACGACGGGCGTAATGGTTGGCGGCAATATGGCGGCCAAGGTCACGACGATACTCACCCGCACGCTGTGGTGGGATAACGCGACAAATCTGGAACTGGTGACCGATCCGCCCACGCATACCCTGCGCAGCACGGCCGCCTTCACTGGCAATCCGCAATTCCTCAGTCCTTCGACGGGGGATTACCACATTGCAGCGAGCTCCGCAGCGGTGGATGCGGGTTACGACGCTGGGATAATCACCGATGTCGACGGCGAGACGCGGGATGCGGCGCCGGACATCGGGGCGGATGAGGCCGGAGATACGGCGATTCAGATGGCGAAGGTGGCCGACACCCAGGAGGTCTATCCGGGGGACACGGTGGGGTATACGATCACACTGCACGCGGCCGGGAATGACGACGTGCTGGACGTCGTCCTCACTGACACGCTGCCGTATGCACTGCGTCCTCTCGACGCGGGCGGCGATCAGAAGCCCTGCTCGATCCTGGACCCAGGGTACGGCGGGGTGGTGGCGTGCGCAGTCGGCAACCTGATGGCCGGCGAGCAGGTCGTGATCACCGTGACCGGGCAGGTGACGACGACCGAACCCGCCGCCCCGCCGGTGTCGCTGCGTAACCTGGCCATCGCCGATGGGGAGGGGGGGCACGCGGCGGCCGGGGCCGACGTTACGTGGCGGGCGACGCCGACGTGCTCGGCACGGGTCGGCGGCTTGCTGCCGACGTACCCGACGGTTCAGGCTGCGGTGGACGCGGCGGGGCCGGGCGATACAGTGTGGATCGCCGGCACGTGTGTCGGGGCCGACGCACGCGGGGGTCTCTCCCAGCAGGCGTATGTCACCAAGCCCCTCACCCTGCGCGGTGGGTACAATGCGGACTTCACGGTGCGCGATCCGGTCGCTTACCCGACGACCCTCGACGCCCAGGGGCTTGGCCGGGTGGTGGTCGTCACCGGCACCCAGGATGTCGTTCTGGAGGCGCTGCGATTGACCGGCGGGGATGCGAGTGGGCTGGGCGGCGTCTTTGACATGGATGCCGGCGGTGGCGTTCTGGCTGTCTCTGCCGGGGTGACGCTGTCGCGCTGTGAAGTCTTCAGTAACGTGGCCTCGACGCTGTTTAGCGGGCTTGGGGGCGGCCTTGCCGCGACTACGTCGACGCTGAGTCTTCGGGACACCCAGGTGGTCTCGAACGCCGGCTCCGATGCGGCGTTTGGCATGGGGGAGGGCGGCGGGCTGTTTGCAGCGAGTTCCGCGGTCCGGGTCGATGGCAGCCGGTTCGGCGGGAACGTCGCGTCCTCGGGCGGTTTGCTGGCAGGCCTTGGGGGCGGTACGACGCTCTATGAGAGCGCGCTGGCAGCCAACGCGACGTTCTGGATCTCGAATACGACCTCTTCCAACTTCGATTGGGGTCAGGGCGGCGGGCTGTTCGTGATGGGGGCGCGCCCCTTTACCCTCACGAACTGCATCTTGATGGGCAATCGGGCGTGGGACGACGCTGGGGGCAGCGGATCGGCCCTTTTTGTTGATGGGGCGGAGGGGGTGCTGCGCCATTCGACCCTGGTCCGTAACGGCGACCACGAAGCCATCCATACCACTTTTAGCAGCACCCTGGCGATCACCAACGCCGTGGTGGTCAGTCAGCCCATCGGCATCTTGGCCGTCGGAAACAGCGATGTCACCGTTAACGGGGTTCTTTGGCACCAGGTCAGTACACCGACCCTCGCCATCACGGCCACCCTGACGGTCAGCCATCCCGTCAGCGGCGATCCAGCGTTTGCCGCGGATGGGTATCACCTTACAGCGGATTCGGCAGCGCGGGACGCCGGGGTTGCCAGTTGCGTGACCACGGACATCGACGGTGCGACTCGGCCGCAGGGCAAGAAGGCCGACCTGGGCGCGGATGAGTACGCGGAGGGCAACACGATCTTCCTGCCGTTGGTCCTCCGGTAAATGGACTGACTTATGAATCTGATCATGAATAACTAAAGCGTTTCCGCGTTGCCATGGGCATCATGGAAAAGTTTAGTGATTCGTGTCTGGATCTGTAGCTTTGAGGTTGGTATCGAACCAGAGAACCTGTCAATGTTGGCAGGAGGGCGGAAGATGGACAAACGACAGGAAATCTCGGCGGTAGATGCGCTCGAGCTGCGCATCTCGCCCCATTGGGCGCTGCTCCTCTTCGGTTTGTTTGGCCTCATCACGCTCCTTATCAGCGACAACTTCAGTGATTCGGTGCGGCGCAACGCATTTATCGGCTTCGGGCTGCTGCTGTATGGTGTGGCACTCGTTGCGTTAGCGATTCCCCGGCGAATGGATCCCCTCAGAAGGTGATTTGTCATCGGTGTGTCCGGAGTCGCGATCCTGGGGGCTTATCAGTGGCTCGGGGTGACTGCTGCGATTGTGCTGCTGCCGATTCCGGTGTGTGTGGCTTCCGTGCTGATCGGGCTGCAGGCCGGGGGGGTGACAGCCGTGACCGAGACCGTGTTTCTCCTTCTCTTGGGGATGGGCGCTGCACTTCACGTCCCCGATGCGCTGCGGTTCGTCACGCTGATCCTGATCTGGGTCATCTACGGCGCTTTCGTCGCGGCTTATCTCCCCTTATACCGGGTGGCGGAATGGGTGCGGGACTACTATGCGAGTGCGCAGTCGTGGTTGGACGAGAACCGAGATCGCAAAGCGGAGCTCGAAGCGGCCCTCGACGAGCTCAGGCATGCCAACCGTCAGCTGGCGATCAACAACAGCCGGATCGAGAGGCTGCGAGAGATCGCCGAGCAGGCCCAGCGCACCAAGACCGCTTTCGTCGCCAGCGTCAGTCACGAGTTCCGCACGCCGCTGAACATGATCATCGGGTTGGTGGAGCTGATGGTGGACAGCCCTGAGAAGTACGCCGTCGCCCTGTCGCCCAAGATGCGTAAGGATCTGGAGGTTGTCTACCGTAACTCACAGCACCTATCCGGCATGATCAATGACGTTCTCAACCTGACGCAGATGGAGGCGGGTCGGATGACGCTCAACCGGGAGCGGGTGGATTTGGGTGAGATCGTCGAGGCCAGCGTGCAAGCTGTGCGACCGCTTTTTGAGTCCAAGGACGTTGAGTTCCATCTGCACCGGGACCCTGACGTGCCGCCGGCTTATTGCGACCGGACGCGGATCAGTCAAGTGATCCTCAATTTGATCAGCAACGCGGCGCGCTACGTCGAGGAGGGCAGCATCACCGTCGTCATTCGCAAGCGTGGGGCGCAGGCCGTCGAGGTGAGCGTGACGGACACCGGCCCGGGTATCGCCCCCGACGACGTGGATCGGATCTTTCTGCCGTTCTACCAGGGTGAGCAGTCGCTGTGGCGGGATCGCAAGGGGACGGGTCTGGGGCTGGCGATCAGTAAGAAGTTCGTGGATCTCCACGGGGGGCGGATGTGGCTGGAGAGCGAACTGGGGGTCGGCTCGACGTTCTCGTTCTCGCTTCCTATTTCCGCACCTATGGAGCCGGTGGCGAAACCCGGATACAAGATCATCGAGGATTGGGTGTGGCGAGAGCGGGCCTATCGCACGGATCGGGCGCTCCCGGCGGAGGCGCTGGCGCGGCAGCGCCTGATTGTCTGCGACGAGACCGGGGGGCTCTACCCCCAATTGGAGAAGTATTTGGACGACGTGGAGTTGCTGGGAGCCCGAAATCTGGATGACGCCCTCGCACTCCTCCGGTCCAACCCGACGCATATGGTGATGGTGAACACGGCGGGGGCGGACGGGATGTGGGCCACGGTCCGGAGCGTGCAGAACGCGGCCCCGGACACCCCCATCCTGGCCTCTGCCGTGCCCGAAGCTCGCCCGCCGGCGTTGAAATCCGAGGCTGCCGGTTACCTGATCAAGCCGATCCTGCGCGAGGATCTGCAGGCTGTGATCGATGAGATCGGGCGTCCCCTTCGGCGCGTGCTTGTCTGCGACGACGATCCGGATCTGCTGGACCTGATCGAGCAGATGTTGGGATTATGCGATCCCACCCTTGAAGTCATCAAGGCGGTGGCGGGAAGGCAGGCGCTGGCGATGATGCGCTGCGAGCCCTGCGATCTGCTGCTGCTCGACGTGATGATGCCCGATTTCAGCGGCTGGCAGGTTTACGAGGCGATGAAGGCCGATCCGGCTCTTGCGGATGTGGTGACGTATTTTGTGACGGCCCAGGATCCGGTGGAAGAAGTGCCCCGAAGTCCATTCCTGTTAGCGGCGATGGATGGGGGTATCTCGCTGCACAAGCTCTTGGCGTGCTCTCGGGAGGTTTCGACGCTGCTGCTGCAGTCGTAAGGGGAGGCTGGGGAGCGTTGTCAGCGCGGGGGCGAGGGTGAGGAGGGCTCAGTTTCCGGGACGAGGGCTTTTTTGAGG
This sequence comes from uncultured Anaerolineales bacterium, assembly GCA_964388385.1. Lineage (GTDB taxonomy): Bacteria > Chloroflexota > Anaerolineae > B4-G1 > SLSP01 > PWVB01. Next base: position 5,516 of record CAYMAQ010000132.1, read on the forward strand.
GCTTCGATGAAGTTCCCGGGGCTGACCGGTTTGGTGATGGCGACGGACGCGCCCAGGGAAAGGGCCAGCGCATCCTCTCGGACAACGGAGCAGACGACAATGGGGATGTGGCGGGCGTGGGGCAGCTCGCGGAGTTGCATCAACAGATCCCACCCATCAATGTCGGGCAGCATCACATCCAGGACGATGACGTCGGGTTCGAAGGACTCGATACCCGCCAAGACTTCCCGACCCTGGGCGACGTGGATGATGCGGAAGTTTGTGCCCTCGGTTGCCCGCTGATAGAACCGGATCATGTCGGGGTTATCGTCCACAACCAGGACGGTCGATTGGCCTGCCGCAGGTAATCTGAACCAGAGAAAGAGACAGTTCCGCTCGAGGTGCGCCTGTATGGAGATTGTCTCCGGCGCGAGGACGCCCGCGAGGATTTCGTCGCCGGTTGGTAAGGGCGTCTTGACCATCGGACACGACAGGGTGAGGGTGGCCTGCCCGTTTTCCATACCTGCATAGAGGGCCATCTCCGCTCCTCCAGCGTGGGGAGCTACCTGTCCCAGGGCTGTGATCAGCGTCTGCCGGAGCACGTTGGGATGAATGGCGGCGGTCAATCCCGGCTGGACATATCCGATCTTTAAGTCGAAATGGTATCGATCCCCAATCACTGCGGCGATCTCCGCCAGGTTATCCACCACGATGCCCACGTCTGAGATGGCGTGAGGGTCGCAGGCATGCAGCGTTGCCAACTCACGCCGCGCCTGTTCGGACCACTCAGTCGACTGGGGCGGTCTGTCCTGCTGCGGCTGTTGTGCCTCCCAGAAGATGCGGACGAGCGTATGGATCGCCTCCCGCTGCATGCGTTTGACGCTGCTCACGCTGAGGTTTAACTGTTCGGCCAAGGCCTCCTGGGTGCATTGGAGGATGTACCGCCGGTAGAGGAAATCGTAAAGCTGCCGGGCGTACGAATCGTCCGGATCCGGCGGCTGGGCGTTGAGATCTTTGAGCGTCTGAATGATCCGAGATTGGACGGCCAACCCCGCATCGGACGGATCGCAGTTTAGCAGGCGGCAGAGGTCGCCCGGGGCCTCGTAATCCGGGTCGTGGAGGTGGAGCAGGGCGTTCTGCAGTTCCTTTTCGAGCATTTCTTTATCGTGGACCAAAGTTGACCTTTTCCTGAACTGGATTGTCTATTGATATAACGATAGACTGATATTACTACGGATGGACGCTGTGCACGGCCTTTCTTGGTGTGTGGTGTCTGCCCAACGGTTCCTTCATCCTAACGGATAACGGCCAAGTGTCAATTTATGGATCGGGTCATAAACACCTGAAGCGTCTCTGTGTTTTCATGGGTGTCACGGAAAGGGTCAGCGTTTTATGTCCGAATCTGTATATGGACGTCGGAAGGAGGTGTCCACGGTGCCATAACTTCTGAGGTTCCGGTGCTGGTTGTGTTTTCTTTAAGTCTCCCAATCATTGATCCGTTTTTAGTAGGTTGTTCTTAGGAGGACAATAATGAGCCAAAAGAAACTGAGTCGGCGCGATTTCCTGAAGGTGGGAGCGTTGGCGACCACGGGCGCCCTGATGGCCGCGTGCGGCCCCACGGCCCCGGAGCCAGAAGAGACCACAGAGGCGCCGCAGGAGGCGCCCGGTGCTGCGGAGCCTGTGACCGTCCAATGGTGGACTGGCTGGGGTGGCACGACGAGCACGGCGGCGCAGACGGCGGTCGAGGGCGCGTTCAACGCCCGCGATTCAAATTCCAAGGTTGAGATGGTCCAGGTCCAGGAGATGAACGACAAGCTGATGACCTCTGTTGCCGGCGGCACCGCTCCAGACGTGGGCGTCTGCTGCGTGCAGTATGCTTCGTACTATGCCCGCGACGCCTACACACCCTTGGATAGTTACATCGATGGCAGTGACGTCATCAAGAAGGACGAATTCGTGCCCGGTCTCTTCGAGTCCATGACCTGGCAGGGCAAGACCTACGGTGTGCCGGCGATGGAATGCGGACCCCGCTACGGATTGGTCTATAACAAGACTCTGGTGTCTGAAGCCGGTCTCGATCCGGAGAGCCCTCCGGAGACGTGGGATGAGATGTTCGAGTGGCATGAGGCGATCACCCGATTTGATGACGCGGGTAACGTCGAGATCGTCGGCTATGATCCTCGGGATGGCACGGGCGGGGCCGGCCCTGCAACCAACGTGATGATGTTCTGGGCGATCACGATGGGGCTTGAGATCTGGGATGGCGAGGCGATGGAATTCAACTTCGATGACGAGAAGATGGTCGAGGCCCTGGAGATCTTCAAGAGCTTCTACGATTACGTGGGGGTCGAGAAGATGGCTGCCTTCCGTGATTCCTTCGGCGGTTGGACGCAGAGCCCCTCATCCAGCTTCCCCTCCGGCGTCCAGGGCGGCTTGGTGATCGGCTATTATTCGCCCGGTGAGTTGGCCCACTCTGCGCCGGATCTCGACATCGCAGCGGCCTGGCCCTGCGTGCCGGAGAGCCGTCGGGGCACCAAGCTCCAAATGGTCGGTGGACACCCCGCTTACATCCCCTCGGGCGCGACCAATCCGGATGCGGCCTTTGACTTCATCGAGTATCTGACGAGCGACGCCGTGGCCGAGATTATGTTCAATACGACCGGGTGGCTGCCGGGCCGCACCGAGTTCTACGATCCCAACCGCGAGGAATTCGGTGAATACCAGGGTCTGCAGTGGTACATCGAATCGGTCAATGCGGCGACCGAATTCTGGTCCGGGCCGATTATCCCCATTCAAGGTTTCGTCAACCAACAGCGGAACCTGTTATACGATGCGGTGATCTATGAGGAAAAGACCTCCGAGCAGGCCGCGCAGGATATGCAGAAAACGTGCACGGAAGAGCTGGCGAATCAGTTCCCCGACCTGGTCGGGTAGGTGCGTGGCGTCGGGCTCCGGCAGAGAGGGTAGCAAGCTTTTTGAAGGGGCTGACGCGTGGAGGGATTTACAGACGTGGAGCGCACCTGCGCTCCACGTCCATCATACCGGGTGAACTATGTGACGGGAGTTATGCAAATGGCAAACAGATCGAAACGTCGATTGACACCCAAGCAGCGGCGTAATATTGTAAAAGGGCTGCTCTTTATCTCACCGTGGATCATCGGCTATCTGGGATTCACGATCTATCCCATTCTGGCCTCCGCCTATTACAGCCTGACGCGCTACGATGTGTTGCGCGATCCACAGTTTGTCGGATTGGCGAACTACGTGAATATTCTTTTTGAGGACGAAATCTTCCGTAAGGTCTTGGGCAATACGGTCTACATGGTTGTGTTGGGCGTGCCTGCTGCGCTGGTTGTGGCGTTTATTCTGGCCAGCCTGCTCAACAACGAGATGAAATTCAGGTCGGTCTTTCGCCTGATTTTCTTCCTTCCCTCGCTGGTGCCGGCGGTGGTCAGCGCGGAGGTCTGGCGGTGGGTCTACAACACCAACTGGGGGGTGATCAACTCGGTGCTGAAAGGGATGGGCCGACCGGTGATCCCTTTCCTATCCTCGGAGGCCCTGGCCAAACCCTCCTTGATCTTGATCGCGTGTTGGTCGGCCGGCGGGTCGATGATCATCTTTTTGGCCGCGCTGCAGGACGTCCCCCGCTCGCTCTACGATGCGGCGAAGGTGGATGGCGCCAACGCGCTGCAGCGGTTCCGACACGTGACGATCCCGATTTGCACGCCGGCGATCCTCTTTGTGCTGCTCACCGGGATGATCGGCGCGTTCCAGCAGTTCGGCCTGGCCTGGTTGCTGACCGGCGGCGGTCCGAATCAGGCGACCGAGTTCTATAGCATCAATCTCTACCGGAACGCTTTTGTCTATTTCAAGATGGGATACGCTTCGGCGCTGGCCTGGATTCTCTTTATCATCATCGTGATCTTCACGGTTCTGATCTTCAAAACGTCCGGACGCTGGGTCTATTACAGCGGCGAGGCCGAAGCCTGACGGAGGACTCAATCAATGTTCAAAAGTGAAAAAACGCTGCACATCATCCAGCGGGTTGCGCTTTACACGGCTGTTGTGTTATTGAGCCTGTCGTTTGCGGCACCGCTCCTGTGGATGATCTCCACCTCACTGAAGACCGATCCCCAGGTTTATCACGTTCCACCGATCTGGATTCCGAACCCGATGCGTTTCGCCAATTACCCGGAGGCGCTCTCCAGCCGCCCGTTCGGCACGTACGCCCTCAACAGCATCAAGTACGCGCTGCTGGCGATGACGGGCGCAGTGCTCTCCAACGCGCTGGTGGGGTACGGCTTCTCACGGATCGAGTGGCCCGGGCGGGAGGTGATGTTTTTTCTGTGCATCTCGGCGATGATGCTTCCCTTCCAGGTGCGAATGATTCCGCTCTACCTGATCTTCAAGAATATGAAGTGGTTGAACACGTACAAACCCCTGATTGTGCCTACGTTCTTCGGAGGGGCGTACTTCATCTTCTTATTCCGGCAGTTCTATCTGACGATCCCCCGGGAGCTGTCGGAGGCGGCGTATATCGATGGGGCGACGGAGCTGGGAATTCTGGTCCGGATTATCCTCCCGCTCTCGAAGCCGATCATCGCCGTGGTGGCGCTGCAGTCGTTTATGGCCGCGTGGAATAACTACATCGGACCGCTCATCTACCTGAATAAGGAGGACCTCTTCCCGATCGCGCTGGGGCTGCAGTCGTTCCGCAGCCAGTTCCAGGAGGCGTTGATGTGGCCCTACCTGATGGCCGCGAGTACGGTCGCGGCGGCACCGCTGATCATCATTTTCTTCGCAGTGCAGCGGACGTTTATCGAGGGGATCTCGGTGACGGGGCTGAAGGGATAGGGAGGACGGGCGGCGGGCTGCCAGCGATTTCTCTGCGTTGGTTCTCACAGGTCTACAACTTGAAAGGGAGGCTAGGATGCCAGCATATCCAGTGACGATTTATAAGCCGGACTCGTGTTACAACGGCTACACGCTCTTCGCGCACACGTACGAGGACGCGTCGACGGGCCGGGGTGGTGTGGCCCATATCTATCTTGTCGACATGGAGGGGCGGCCTGTGCACGAATGGGTGGCCACGACCGCGGTGCAGCTCACGGAGCTTCTGCCTGACGGGACCCTGGCGTACTCCACGCGCGACCGTTCGGACCTGAACACAGCCGGCGTCTATTATCTGACGCCGGACAGCTCGGTCACGTGGTCCTATCACTGCCGGTTCGATCACGATTTCCA
>CAYMAQ010000133.1:0-8414 GCA_964388385.1 uncultured Anaerolineales bacterium
CCGTGATGGGATGTATAGTGAAAGAAAAGAGAGCTTGCCCGCTTCCAGATCTGGACACGAATCACTAAACTTTTCCGTGATGCCCATGGCAGCGCAGAAGCGTTTTAGTTATTCATGATCAGATCTATACGTGTACAGATTTCCAGGCACGGATGAGACGAGGAGGTTCCATGATCACGATCGATGAGAGCTCTGACTTTGGGGAACGTGTTCTTAAACGCCTAGAGGAAGAGGTCATTATATGGCTGACGACGGTCTCCGAGGATGGTGTCCCGCATCCCCGTCCGGTTTGGTTCTATTGGGACGGAGAGACTTTCCATATTTATAGTCAGCCTGACACCTACAAGCTTCAGCACATCAAAACATATCCCGACGTCTCTCTGAATTTCGACAGCGATGGCGAGGGGGGTGACATCGTCGTTTTTCTGGGCAAGGCTGAGATCCGCGAAGATCTTCCGCCTGCCGACGAGGACGATCCGTACGTTGAGAAGTACGAAGAGGACATGGAGGACATGGGTACGCCGCCCGACATCTTCGCACAGAGCTACTCCGTGCCTATACGGGTCAGCCCGACCAAACTGCGGGGGCACTGACGCGAACCCTTCACCCTTGTCACGCGTCTGGAATGACGCGTATTTCAACCTCTGAGGGGGCGGTGTATCGTTCCCCTTCAAGGAGTTCTGTACTTCATGGGTAGGCAACCCACGCAAGTGCCAGCTCCCTGGTTTCGCCAGGAAATCCTAAAAATATAGGGAAATCTTATCTCGCTCTTATGTTCTTCCAATACTTATCCCTTATACTCATGAGCGGACTGGTGGAATTTGGGAGGAAAATTAAATATGGCAAAAATCGTAGGTATTGACTTGGGAACAACAAACTCCTCCGTTTCGATTATGGAGGGTGGACAGGCGACAGTAATTCCTACGGCGGAGGGCGGTCGGCTTTGCCCCTCGGTTGTGGGTTTTACCAAGGGGAAGGAGCGTTTGGTCGGCGAGCCGGCGAAACGCCAGCGAATCGTCAACTCTGAGAACACCGTTTACTCTGTCAAACGCTTGATGGGACGGCGTGCTGATGAGCACGAGGTCGAAGTTACGCGTGAGATGGTCTCGTATAATATTGTAGAGGGCCCGCAGGGTGATGCGCGCGTTCGTGTGCCGGTGATGGATAAGGTCTATACGCCGCAGGAGATCTCGGCGATGATTCTTCAGAAGTTGAAGACGGATGCCGAGGCTTATCTCGATGAAGAGGTCACCCAGGCGGTCATTACCGTACCGGCTTATTTCAACGACAGTCAGCGACAGGCAACCAAGGATGCCGGACAGATCGCCGGACTCGAGGTCAAGCGTATTATCAACGAGCCCACGGCGGCGGCATTGGCTTATGGGTTGGACAAGAACGTCGATGAGACTATTCTGGTCTTTGACCTGGGTGGCGGTACGTTCGACGTCTCCATCTTGGAGGTCGGTGAAGGGCTGATTGAGGTGAATGCCACCAATGGTGACACGCACCTGGGCGGCGATGACTGGGACGAACGGGTCGTACGCTGGATGCTGGAGGAATTTCGAAAGCAGCAGGGTATCGATCTCTCGCAGGACCGTCAGGCGATGCAGAGATTGCGTGAGGCTGCGGAGAAGGCGAAGATCGAGCTTTCCACGATGATGGAGACCGAGATCAATCTCCCTTATATCACGGCCGATCAGACCGGACCGAAGCACTTGCAGATGCGGCTGACGCGTGCCAAATTCGAGCAGCTTACCGAGGATCTGGTTGAGCGATGCCGGGTGCCTTTTGAGAGCGCGCTCAAGGATGCCAAGCTCGGCGCTGAAGATCTGGGCCAGGTTGTACTTGTCGGTGGAGCGACGCGTATGCCGATGATTCAGGATTTGGTGCGTAAACTGACAAACGGGAAAGAGCCGCACAAGGGCGTCAATCCCGATGAGGTCGTCTCCGTCGGTGCGGCGATCCAGGGCGGTGTGTTGGCTGGGGACGTCAAGGATATTCTATTGTTGGATGTGACGCCGCTTTCGTTGGGTGTCGAAACCCTTGGTGGGCGGATGACCAATTTGATCCCCCGCAACACCACGGTGCCGGTTCGCAAGAGCGAGACGTTTACCACGGCTGAGGATAATCAGACCGCGGTTGACATCAAGGTGTACCAGGGCGAACGGCCTATGGCCAATGACAATATGCTACTCGGTCAGTTCCGGTTGGATGGAATTCCGCCCGCGCCACGCGGTGTGCCGCAGATTGAGGTCACCTTTGACATCGATGCAAACGGCATTCTCAACGTCACAGCTCAGGATAAGGCGACCGGTCGCGAGCAGAATATCACGATCACCGCGAGCACCAACTTGAGTGACAATGAGATTGACGACTTGGTCGAGGAAGCCGAGCGCCACGCCGAAGAGGATCAGAAACGTCAAGAGCTGGTGGATGCTCGCAACGAGGCGGACAGTATGATCTACCAGATGGAGAAGACACTGGATGAACTTGGCGAGAAGGTCCCGGGCGACGTGCGCGGTGAGGTTGAGAGTTTGATGAATGATCTGCGCGATCTCAAAGACAGCAGTGAAGACGCCGGTGCGATCCGCAACAAGATGGAACAGTTACGACAGGCTGCGATGAAGATCGGTCAGCAGGCGTATGGTGGTCAGCAGCCGGGTGCGGGGCAAGGCCCTAACGTCGGTCCGGGCTATGGTCCGGGAACCGGTCCCAGCGGTGGTCAAGGCGGACAGGAATCCGGTGAAGGCCCCGACGTCGTCGAGGGTGAATACACCGAGGTCGGTTAAAGCTGCGGGATGAGTGGCGATGCTGAGCCTGAGGATGTGAAGAACGAGACCAACCGCTCGGATAGCCATAACAACATAGCGCTGCGCTGATTTTGAGGTTTAATCTCTGAGATACCCGGAGGGCGCAGTGGTAGGGAACGATGAAGGGGTGGCCTAGGCCACCCCTTTCCTTTACAGACCCGGATATAAAACGCTAAACTTTTCCGTGATACCTATGGCAACGCGGAAACGCTTTAGCTATTCAGGATTGGATCCATAAGCATACCCGTGATGTGCGCGGCACTGCCATTCGGGTATGGAAACTAATATATTCAGTGTAGACAGGGTTAGGTGACAGGTATATGGTGGGTAGAGAACGTAAAGAGGTAAAGATACCGGTTCGGCGCGAAAGAAGTGCGAGGGATCGGGATCCATCGCGGAGGTCCAAGGCGCGCAGGGCGCGTGATGAGCAGATAAAGGTTGAGAATGAGGGTGAGGCGCGCAAGGGGGATCGAAGCGAGGTGTCCGATACCGATTGGCGCGAGGTAGCCATGCGTCTTAGAGCTGAAATGGACAACTACCGCAAGCGCCAGAAGCGGTGGGCCCGGGGCGAGATTTTTGATGAGAAGGTCCGGCTGTTGACTGATTTCTTGGATGTGATGGACAATCTCGAAAAGACGCTCGAGCACCTCGATCCCGACGATCCAAATCATCAGGCTGTACAGTTGGCGTACGACAGTATGACGAAACTCCTCATCCGCGAAGATGTGGAACGGATTTTTGCCCTGGGACGCGCATTCGATCCACAGTGGCACGATGCCGTGGCTGTTGTGCCGGCATCCGCCGATCAGGATGAGGAGATGCGGGTGGTTGAGGTTGTCAACCCTGGTTATCGATTGAACGAGCGGGTCTTGAGGCCAGCACGGGTCGTCGTCGCCAAGCGTGAGATTTCATGATATCCGGGCAGTTTTGTAGTCGAATAAGGTGTACAATAGGAGTCAAAGGCCAGATGGGTTATAGGACCCTTCGTCAAACTCTATGTGCGGGCACTTATTCTCCCAGGTAGTGAGATCGTAAGGGGGGTGTATGGATTATAAGGATTATTATAGCGTTTTAGGGGTATCGAAGGATGCCTCGGAGAAGGACATCAAACACGCATATCGGAAGGCCGCGCGGAAATATCATCCAGACTTCAATCCCGATGATGAGAGCGCTGAGGAAAAATTTAAGAACGTGAATGAGGCCTATGAGGTACTCTCCGACCCGGAAAAGCGCAAGCTGTACGATCAGTTCGGCAGCGAGTGGAAGCAGTGGCAGAACCGGGGCGGCAGACCCGAGGACTTCTGGCAGCAGTGGCAGGGTCCTGGAGGTCAAACGCGCGGGGGTCCCCGATATACTTATCGGACCTCGGGCGGTATGGGCGGGGAACAGGACGTCTTCTCGGATTTCTTCCAGCAGCTATTCGGCGGCGGCTTTGAAGGCGGGGGATTCAGTAGTGGGCGTTACGGAGATCTGGGGGATCTTCTGGGCGGGCGAGGTAGGGCCCAGGCGCGTCCCCAAGCCGGACGAGACTACGAGCACGAAGTTCAGATCTCGTTCAGTGAGGCTTATCACGGCACCACCCGAAGGCTGCAAGTCGGCGATCAGCGCATCGAAGTGAAAATCCCGCCTGGGGCGAAGTCCGGGACGCGCATCCGCCTTGCCGGTAAGGGCGCGCCGGGCCGAGGCGGCGGTGCCCGGGGCGATCTTTTCCTGGTCGTGGACGTTCAGGATCATCCGCGGTTTGAGCGCGACGGAAGCGATCTCAAAACCGAAGTTGATGTGGACGTTTATACTGCTGTTTTGGGAGGGGAAGCGCCGGTCGAGACTCCGGATGGACGTTCCGTTATGTTGCGAATTCCGCCGGAGACACAGAACGGCACGAAGTTCCGTTTGCGCGGCAAAGGGATGCCGGAGCTGAACCAGCCAGAAGAGCGAGGGGATCTTTACGTCGTTGTGAACGTTCAGCTCCCCGAGGATCTGACAGCTGAGGAAAAGGCCCTGTTCGAAGAACTTCAGACAAAGCGGGCTGAGGGATAATCATCAGAGAAACGGCTGGTCAGCGCGGATTGATCTCAACTCGAGGTCAGGATGTAAGGAGGCTATATGTTTAAGCGGATTCTTTTTGCGCACAATGCGACGCCTGCTGCCGAGCGTGCGTTGATTTATCTCGAACACTTAGCGCAGGTTGAGGACGCCGAGGTGGTTGTGCTGCACGTCTATGAGTCGCCGAGTCGCTACGCGGCGACCCAAGGCTACCACCATCTCGTCGAAAGTATGGAATCGGTAGCTCGCGAGGTCGTCGATGATACGGTTGAGTATTTGCAGAATGTTGAAATTGAAGCTTCGGGGCGCGTCGAGACCGGGGATCCCGCGCCTGTGATCCTGGATGTCGCGCGTGAAGAAGGGGTCTCTCTCATTGTACTCGGCACGCGCGGCCCCTCCAAGGTCAGTGATATTTTGTTGGGCGATGTAAGCACGGAGGTGCTCCGCGGCGCATCGTGCCCGGTTTTTTTGGTTCCGTAGCAGGAAGTGAGGATAAGGATTATGAAAAAGCGGACGGTGCTGTTGATTTCAACGATTCTGCTGTTGATCACGCTCGGGTGTTCTCTGCTCGACACCACGATGCCAGAACCAGAACTGGCGCCTACCCCGACACCTGCGCCTGCTACGCCGGCGCCAACGCCTCAAGCACCGGTGGTGGTAGAGTCACCCGACGGTGCGCTGGCTGATCTCCAGAGCCAGGTCGAGGCTGTCTATCAAGCCACCGGTGATTCGGTCGTCAATATCTCTATCACGTCGATCAGCTACGATTTCTTCTCGAATCCGATCCCTCAGGAGGGCAGCGGGTCGGGTTTCGTCTACGATGATGAGGGGCACATTATCACCAACTATCACGTCATCGAGCAAGCGGATGAAATCCGGGTGACTTTTGCCGATGGCAACACTGTGCCGGCTGACGTGATCGGTTCGGATCCCACCTATGACCTGGCGGTCATCAAGGTCGATTCGGAGAGTCATCCTCTGCGATCCACCGCGCTGGGCGATTCCAAGACGCTCCGTGTGGGACAGTTTGTCGTGGCGATCGGGAATCCCTTTGGCCTGGAGCAGACGGTCACTTTTGGTGTTATCAGCAGTCTGGGACGGATCATTGAGAGTCCCGATCGGCGTTTCATCGGCGAGGCCATCCAGACCGATGCTGCGATCAATCCGGGGAATTCGGGGGGGCCGCTCTTGGATCTCGAAGGCCGAGTCATTGGGGTCAATGCCCAGATTGTAAGCCCGAGTCAGGCGAACGCCGGTATTGGCTTTGCCATCCCGGTCGAAATCGTGAAGCGCGTGGTCCCCGAATTGATTGAGAATGGCGTTTACGCACATCCCTGGATGGGTGTGAGGTTCTTGCCGGTGGGCTTGACGCCGCGACTGGCTGAGGATTTTAGAGAGCTTGGATTCGAGGTTCCCGATCGAGGCCTGATTATCACCCAGGTGGAGCCGAACTCTCCGGCAGCCAGTGCGGGATTGCAGGGAGCGACGCGGACGGTCGACAGTCGCTACGGGCAAATTCCGCTGGGTGGGGACGTTATCCTGGAGATCGATGGTAGGCCGATCAACAATGCCCGCGACTTGATTGCCTATCTGGAGACAAACAAACGTCCGGGTGATACGATCACCGTGACGTTCTCCCGCGACGGCGAAACCCAGTCGACGCCGGTCACCCTGACCGAGCGCCCGGAGTTGTAGCTGGTTTCAGCGATAGGAATCGGCACGTGTTTTCGCACGTGCCGATTCTCTGTTTATTGGTCGATTCGTTCAAGCCCAGGGCGTGTGGGCTTCGATCCAACGGTCGATCTGGTTGAGGGCCCGGTCGGCATAGGCTTCTCGGCGGGCCCGTTTCCCTCGAACCCTTCGATCCAGGGGGGGCACCAGGCCGAAGTTGGCCTTCATCGGCTGGAACCCCTTGGCCTCAGCGTGCGTGATGTAATGGACAAGCGCGCCGATCATTGTCTTCCGAGGCGGAGTCAGCGGATCGCGTCCCCTGACGAGGCGTGCGGCGTTGATGCCGGCGAGCCAGCCCCCGGCGACGTTCCCAGCGTACCCCTCGAATCCGGCGATCTGTCCGGCGAAGAAGAGATCGGGGCGGTCGTGCCACTGCAGGGTGGGGGTCAGGAGCGCCGGGGCGTTGACGTAAGTGTTCCGGTGCATCGATCCGTACCGGACGAAGGATGCCTCCTCCAATCCGGGTATCATGCGGAGGACGCGATCCTGTTCCCCGTATTTCAGGTTGGTCTGGAACCCCACGAGGTTGTAGAGTGTGCCGGCGGCGTTGTCCTGTCGAAGCTGCACTACGGCATAGGGCCGTTTGCCCGTTCGCGGATCGCGCAATCCCACCGGACGGAGCGGTCCGTAGGCCAGGGCGTCCTCGCCCCGGGCGGCGAGCACCTCGACGGGGAGGCACGCCTCGAAGAAGTTTGGATCGTCTCGTTCGAAGTCCCGTAGCGCGATCCGCTCCGCATCGAGTAGGGCTGCGACGAATGCGTGATACACTTCCTCGTCGAGGGGGCAATTGATGTAATCACCCTCTTCATTCTCGCCCCGTTCATAACGGGAGGCCCGAAACGCGACGTCCATATTCACCGAGTCAACCTCGACGATGGGGGCGATCGCATCATAGAAGTAGAGGTTCTCCCGACCGCTGAGCGCCTGAATCGCGGCGACCAAGGGCGGGGAGGTCAGAGGACCGCTGGCGATGACGGTGGGACCGGCATCGGGAATCGTCTTGACCTCCCGGCGGACCACTTCGATTCTCGGATGGTTCTCGATGCGTGCCGTGACCGCTTGCGAAAACTGCTTCCTGGCGACCGCCAGGGCACCGCCGGCGGGCACTCGGTGTGCATCGGCGACCTCGATGATCAGGGATCCGAGCCGACGCAGTTCCTCTTTCAGAAGGCCGGGGGCTTTACGGGTGAGGTCGGAGCCGAGGGAATTTGAGCACACCAACTCGGCCAGATCTTCACCCCTATGTGCCGGGGTCGTTTTGTGCGGGCGCATCTCTCTGAGATTGACGTGAAATCCGGCTTCTGCGATCTGCCATGCGGCTTCACTGCCCGCCAAGCCACCGCCCACAACGGTTATCTCTCGGTTCAATGTTCTCTCCTGAATGTTCAGTGATCGGAATTATTGTACCACAGGGCACGGGCTTCCGTACATTGGTTTAACTGGAGAAAACAGCCGCCGCTGGCAACGGAAGATGTGCCAGCGGCGGTGAACTTGGAGACCGGACAAGCTCCGACGGTCGACTCATGGGTCATTAATTATCAGGTCTCGTCGGACTTGACGTCGGGTGGCACCGAGAAGATCTCTCCCGATGGAGGTTTGGCGTGGAGAAGATCGTGCGCCTCCTGCTCCCACTCCTCGGGTACCTGAATCTCTACACGGCCCAGACCGTCGACTGTGAGGCCGAGCGTCTGACCCAGGGATTCGTACTTCAATACGACGGGGATACCCGCACTCTCCAGGGCCCCTCGAATGACTGAGGCGCGCAGCATACCCTGGGTGACGTAGACGGTCACAAGATCGGTGTACGTGCTCGTCCTGCTCATGGCTCCC
>CAYMAQ010000133.1:8514-10722 GCA_964388385.1 uncultured Anaerolineales bacterium
GCCGAGGCCCTGCTGGACATGGCGGAAGGCGGTCCGCTGCGAACTGAGGCTTTCCTGGAAGAGATGGAGCTTCCTTCGGAGGTCTCGAAATCGCTGCAGCTTTTCTCCTTGGAATACGCTTTGCTGCGGGACAAGCGTTTTGACGAAGTCGGGCCTTCGGGTCACGCCCTGTGGTATCTGCGATCCATGGAGCCTCAAGAGGTTTTGGAGACGCCCGAAAAGCTGAAGTATATGCCGATTCCTTACGATCGAGGCTTACTCGACGACGTGATGCTGGCGTTGGAGGAGCAGGCGTCGGATGAGTGGTCGGATCTGAAACCGGATGGGCCCGTGGGTGAGGATGACGAGATCACGGTCGTGTTAAATTACCCGCATTTACGCAGTGGGACGTTACCTCTGGCTCCGAACGTCGAGGTCCTTTTCCCAACCGCTCAGATTGCGGACCGGATTCGATTCACGTTTGTGGATGCGGATACGGGTGAGAAGTTTCCCGGCTGGGTTGTGCGGAGTGGGCGTTACATCTACGGCCTCGAGTCCTGGTATGAGGAAAAAGACGTGATCGTGGGATCGTACATCGATCTCTCCCAGGGTGATGCCCCGGACGAATTTATGATCGGTGTGCGTCCGATCCGCTCTCAGCGACGGGAATGGCTTCGCACCGTGACGGTTGAGCAGAGCCATCTGGTCTTCGAGGTGACCCGGGTTCTGGTCTCCGCCGAATACGATGAGTTGGCCGCGGTCGTCGTGCCGGAGCCGGAGACGGTGGATGCGCTGTCGGATCAATTTGACCGGACGCCGTTACCTGATCTGATTGATCAGGGGTTCAGCGGTCTGGCTGGCTTGAGTTTGCAGCGGGCTGTCCACGCGTTGACGCTCTACAGTGTGCTCAACCTGATGCGCCGGGTGCCGCCCGGACCGCTGTTGGCTACACTGGCGAAATTGGATAAATACGAATCGTTGGGCGACAATTATTGGGCATATCGTGGGGAGGAATGATGACGAGTATGATCCTTGATCCTGAACTGATGCAGTTCATCAAACCGAACCTGGATACGCCTTTCCATATCGACTACAGGTGGTGGGAGCGACAGGATTTGGACCTGAATATGAAGTTGGTCTCGCACCTGTGCCCGGAGCATCGAGAAGCCTATATCGGCGAGCCGCTGGATGACAAGATCGACTGGGTCGATTGGGAGACCGGTGAGGTGCGTCAAGTTGACGGGCTGCAGTACGTGATTTCCACGCACTGCAGTAAGCAACCCGGTTATATCTCCGGTGCGCCGACCATCGTGGAGGGGGTTTTCCGGGCGTTCCTGGCCAACGGCAACGATCCGCTCTCCCCGAAGGCGTTATCCCCGCTGATCAATCAACCGGCGGAGCGGATTCTGCGCGTGCTTTCGGGCCGCCACGTGCGGCTGGGTCTGCGCCCGGCGCCGAGGGAGTGAGCGCGCCCAGATTTAGGCCCCGGTAGCTCAATTCGGACAGAGCAAGTGCCTTCTAAGCACAAGGTTAGAGGTTCGAGTCCTCTCCGGGGTACAGGAATATCGTAAGCAGAGAGCGCCGTGTCGGCGCTCTCTTGTGTTTGGGGTATGTCGTATCTCTCAATCCTCTATTTCTCCTCAACTTGCTTTGACATCCTCTAACCTAGGTGCTAGAGTATGGCTGTATGAGGCGCCCCATAGGATCGAGCCTCAAGAAAAAGAAAACTAGTCGGGTTGGAGAGATGATGAACGAGCAACCAAAGCATATTCTCATTGTGGACGATGAATCTTTTATCCGGGTGCTTTTGATTCAGACGTTGGAGGACTTGCAAGACAAGGGCGTGACGCTGTCGGCTGCCCGGGATGGGGCGGAAGGATTGCGGATGGCGATGAACTTAGAGCCGGATCTGATTTTCCTCGATGTAATGATGCCGGAACTGAGCGGGTACGAGGTCTGCCGGCAGGTGAAAGCTGCGCACCCGGAGACGACTGTGATTTTGCTCACGGCCAAAGGGCGGACTGTGGATCGGGAGGAGGGCACCGCTGCGGGCGCCGACGAGTACGTGACGAAGCCCTTCGATCCGGACTACGTCTTGGTACGCTCCGCAGAGATTCTTAACATCGATCTGACGGGATAGGTAACGGTCATGCGTTTAGCGGGCAAGCTTAAACGGAGCCCTGAAGCTCTGGCTAGTCTGGTGGCAATCCTCCTGGGCTTTTCGGCCGC
>CAYMAQ010000134.1:0-10716 GCA_964388385.1 uncultured Anaerolineales bacterium
TGACGCACGTCAGAACTGACGCAGGAACCGCAGATCGTTACCGTAATAGAGCCGGATGTCCTCGATCTCGTACTTCATCATCGAGGGCCGCTCGAGCCCGAACCCGAACGCGAACCCGCTCCATGCGTCGGGATCGTAGCCGCCGTTCTCGAGCACGGCTGGATGAACCATCCCGGCGCCGGCGATCTCCAGCCAGCCCGTATACTTGCAGACAGCGCAGCCATCCCCGCCGCAGAGCACGCAGTTGGTGTCCACCTCGACGCTGGGCTCGGTGAACGGGAAATAAGAGCTGCGTACGCGCACCTGGCGGTCGGGGCCGTAATAGAGGCGCCCGAACTGCGCCACCGTCCCGATCAGGTCGGTGATCGTGATATTTCGGCCGACGGCCAATCCCTCGATCTGATAGAATTGGTGCTCGGAGCGGACGGTGATCTGCTCGTAGCGGTAGCACTTGCCGGGCAGGATCACGCGGATGGGGTCGGGATAGCGCTCGCGCATCACGCGAATCTGACCGGGCGACGTGTGCGTGCGGAGAAGCCGCCGGTTACCTTCCTCGATATCCTCGGCCTGCTCCTCGACCCAGAAGGTGTCCCACTTGTCCCGCGCCGGGTGATACGCCGGGATGTTCAGCAGGTCGAAGTTGTATGCCTCCAGCTCCACGTCCGGCGCCTCGTAGACCTCGAACCCCATCTTGGCGAAAATATTGTAGATCTCGCGCAGCGACTGCGTCGACAGGTGCACGTGCCCCGGGGTCACCGGGCGCCCGGGCAGCGTGACGTCCACTGCACTCTCGGCCAACGCCTGCTCCATCTCGACCCGCTGCAGCCGCGCCATCCGGGATTCGTACGCGGCCTGTAGTTCCTGTTTGATCTCGTTGACGCGGCGGCCGAAGGTCGGCCGATCCTCCGGCGGCAGCTGTCCGATCTGCCGGGTCTGCAGCGTGACCTCGCCCTTGCGGCCGAGAACCTGCTTCTCCCAGGCATGGGCCTCGGCGAGGGTCTCCACCGCCTCCAAGGCCTCGAGCGCCTCCTCACGGATCTGTTCTAGTTCATCGAATGAATTCATAAGCCACCTCCCTGGCTTCCTGGCTGTAAAACACAAAACGCCCCCGTCCCTGCCGGGACGAGAGCGAAACTCCCGCGTTACCACCCTGCTTGCCCCGAGACCACCGGGGCCGCTTGTTCCCACGGTCAACTGACGATGGGCTGCCCGTTAACGCCGGGCGCGCGGAGCCGTCTACTGCGGGCTGAATAGGCTCGTAGTAGGCGCCTTTAGCGCCGTCACGGCGATGAATCGCCTACTACCAACCAAAATTCCGGTTCAACGGTCGGCTCGGAGGCGAACTTCAGCGGGCGTACACCGGATGGGACTTCCAGTCGACGATCCCCTCTCCCTGAACGGTTCCGTCCGCTTACTCTTCCTCGTCACAGCCTTTGAGTATGTATCTTGTATGTCTTTATTATCGATGAGTTGGGCAACTTGTCAAGTTTGAGCTAGGGACATCGCGCCCCGGTCACGGCTCGATCACGGCGTTGGCCGACATGCCCAGCTTGAGTGCGTGATCGGGGTTGGGGATGCGCACCTTCACGGCGAAGACCAGGTTGACCCGCGAGGCCTGCGTCTGCACGTTGCGTGGGGTGAACTCCGCCTCCCCGGCGATGCTCGCGATCTCCCCGATGAACGTCTGTTCGGGATAGGCGTCGGCGGTGACCGCTACATCCTGCCCCATCTGTACGCGACCGATCTGGTCGACCGGGATGTAGAGCACCAGGATGACCTCGGCCAGATCGACGAGGGTGAGGATCGGCGTGCCCACCGTCGCGGTCTCGCCGACCTGGGCAGAGCGGCGGGTGACGATGCCCGCCATGGGCGATCCTAAGATAAGCTGATCGAGCCGGGCGTCAAGAACGTCCACGGCCCGCTCCGCGCGGCGGACCTGGGCCTCGGCGACCGCTACGGCCTCCGCCGTGGGACCGGCTTCCAGCGCTGCCAGGGCCGCCTCTTTGACCGCCAACTGGGCTTGGGCGAGCTCGAGCTCCGACTCTGCCCGGTGGAGTTCGGCCTCCAGGGTCAGGGGGTTGGCGTGCATCGCCCAGAGGGTACCGAGATAGGATTGGGCTCCGCGCAGATGAGCTCGAGCCTCGGTCAGCGTCGCCTCGGCGGCCCGCACCTGGAGATTCCACGTCCGTGCCACGTCCCCGCCGCGGTCTGCATAAACATCTCGCTTCAGTTCGGTCGCCGCCAACTCCGCCTCGGCCTGCTCCACACCCTGCTCCGCCAGCTCGACCTGGGTCTGCGCCTCGTGAATCCGCTGCACCAGGGATTGTGGGTTGGAGATCACCTCGCGGGCGTGAATCCGCGCCTCCTCGGTGCCGCGCACCTGGGCCTGGGCCTCCGACACACGGGCGCGGGCTGCATCCATCTCCGCCTCACGGGCGCCGCGCTTCACCAGATCGAGATTCGCACGGGCCGCTGACACGCCGGCCTCCGCCTCCTCCCTCTGGCTTCGCAGCGCTGCGTCGTCCAGGCGCGCGACAATCTGACCGGTATCCACCGTATCCCCGCGCCCTACGGCGACCTCCTCGATGCGCCCGTCGATGGCAGATGCCACAGTGACCTGCTCACCCTCGATGAAGCCGGAGGCGCGGATTGCCCTGTCGGTCTTTTCCTCAGCTTCCGTACAGCCCACCAGGGGCACAGCCAGAAGCATTATGATCAGTGCGCACACGCCCATTAAGCGTGCTCTGAACCTTCGTGTGCTTCGCCTTGTGTACGTCTGATAGGCCATTTTACTCTCCCTCTCCGCCGGACGGGCTCTCGGTAAAATACGCGTCGGCAGGGACGCCGGGCTTGAGCGCGTGATCCGGGTTGGGAACCCGAATGTGAACGCCGAAGACCCTGTGCACCCGCTCCTCCTCCGTCTGCACGTTGCGAGGTGTGAATTCGTGCTCGCTGGCGATGGCGACGACCTGACCCTCGAAGGTGCGGTCGGGGAAACTATCGACCCGGACGCCCACGGTCTGACCGATGTCGACATCCCCCAGCCGTGTCTCGGGCACGTAGACGGTGATATCCACCTTGTCGAGCGTGCCCAGGGTGAGGAGGGAACTTCCGGGCGCTGCCAGCTCTCCCTCGTGAATGGCGAGGTCGAGCACGAACCCGCCGACCGGCGCCGTGAGGGTCAACTTCTCCCGCTGCCTGATCAGGGTGCGCAGGGCGGCCTCAGTCTGCGACACCCGGGTCTCCAGAGTCGCGACCTGCTCGTCTGCGGCGCCCTCACGCAGCCCTTCGAGGTTGGCCCGTGCTTGCGCGATCCCAGCCCGTGACGCTTCATACCTGGCCCTGGCCTCGATCACCTGGGCCTGCAAATCCTGGGGATCCTCCCGCATGGCGGTGAGATCCCACAGCGTGCGGCGTGCGCCCTCCAACTTCGCCTTCGCCGTGTTCAGGTTGACCCATGCCTGCCAGTACTGGTTCGGAATCAGGTGAAAGTTCAATTGTGTGTCCATATGGGGTTTGGGGGGGCGCACAGGCTTCGGAATCTCGGCCCAGCGCTCCTGTGCCTCGTCGATTGCCTCTCGGGCGTCGTAGAAGTTCTCCCGGGCGATCGCGGCTGCCTCCTTCATGGCATCGGCCCGGTCCACCGCGGCCTCCGCGGCTGCCACCTGGGCGCGCGCCTGCACAATCTGCGCATCCAGCTCCTGTGGGTTGTCCCGAATCGCCATCGCGTCCTGCCACGCCCGGTAGGCGCCCTCATGGGCGACCTCCGCCTGGGCCAGTACCGCCTCCGCCTGCCGGATCTGCGCCGGTTGGGCGCCCGCCTTGACCTGGGCGAGCTCCGCCTGGGCGACGTCCACCTCGGCCTGCGCCGCCTCGATCTGCGATCGGATCAACGTGTCGTCAAAGCGCAGCAGCACCTCCCCGACTGCCGCGCCATCGCCTTCCTCCACGAGCAGCGCGGCCAGGCGCCCGCCCAGCTGCGGTGCCAGGTCGACCTCCTCGGCCTCAATAAAGCCGGAGGCGACCAGCGGACCGTTCTCGGAGGCGGGTAGGGGCAAGTCCCCAACGATCTGCTCCCATTCCCCCGGATGGGTGCTGAAATACCACCCACCAACCCCCGCGGCGACTATCACGATCAGGACGGTCACAAGTCCGACAATGCCTAAACGTCTTTTCATTGGCTACTCCTGACTCTGTGCATCCGAGGATGCGTCGGCGTGTCTGCGTACGGTGGCGATAAACACGTCCTCCAACGAGGGGAGGATGACCTCCATCGACCGGATCGTGACGCCGGCCCCATCCAATGCCTCTCGAATCCGGGATCCGTGGCGTTCCATTTCATCCGCGACGGCGTGAATCTGTGCGCCGTACAGCGCCACCTCTTCAAAGATGCCTATCTCACGCAGTGCGGTCACCGCCTGATTGGGCTGATCGCAGTCGATCTCCAGAACCTCCCCCTCCATCTCGTCCCGCTTGATCTCCTCCGGGGATCCCTGAGCGATCAACCGCCCCCGCTGGATGAACGCCAGCCGGTGGCAGTGTTCCGCTTCGTCCATATAGTGCGTCGTGACGAAGACGGTGACGCCGTCGGCGACCAGCTTGTAGAGCAGGTCCCAGAAGGCCCGCCGCGACACGGGATCGACCCCGGCGGTGGGCTCGTCGAGGAAGACCAGCTCCGGTCGGTGGAGAATCGCCGCGTTGAGCGCCAACCGCTGCCGCCACCCCCCGGAGAGATCCTCTGTCTGCGTGTGCCGGCGGTCCTCCAGATCGGTCAGCCGGAGCGCCTCCTCGATGCGCTGCTCGAGCATCTCGTTTCTCAATCCATACGAGCGCCCGTAGAAACGCAGGTTTTGGAGCACCGTCAGGTCGTTGTAGAGGCTGAACGTCTGCGCCATATAGCCGACCCGCGGGCGGATGGCTTGCGGTGACTCGGTCACGGGCACGCCCAGCACCTCCACCGACCCCGACGTCGGCTGCAAAAGTCCCAGCATCATGCGGATTGTGGTCGTCTTCCCGGCGCCGTTCGGCCCGAGAAACCCAAAGATCTCCCCGCGGCGCACTTCAAACGCTACGTCGTCCACGGCGGTGAAACTGTCGAACGTTTTGGTCAACCTCCGGGCGATAATTGCAGGTTCGTTTTGATCGCTCATCCCATCCCCTCTCGATCAGTCGAGCGTCCGGCGTACGTAGCGCAGGGAGAATCCGCCGATGACCAGACCCAGGGCCGCCAGGGCTGCTACCTGGGGCCACAGCACGTCAAGCCCCGCTCCCTTGAGCAGGATGCCGCGCAGGATCGTGAGCCAGTGATGGGCCGGTATCAACTTCGCCACGATCTGCAGAGCCCTCGGCATTGACTCGACCGGGGCCGCATAGCCGGTGAACATGAAATCGACCATCCCGACCATCATCACCATCAGAAAGGCCTGATGCTGGCTGTGTGAGAGCACGGAGATAACCAGTCCCTTGCTCAGCTCGACCATCACGTAGCCCAGCGCCAGCACGAAGAGGAGCGGCAGCGAACCGCATGTCAATATCTACGATGGGGGATAACAAAAAGATCCCCCAATTGGGGGATCTCAAAGGTGCGCGTGGGAATCGGGTCGTGAATGCGGCAGCCGGTATTAGAGGCCCAGCTTCTCCCGCGCTTCCTCCTCCATCATCTCACGCTGCCACATCTCCTGCCCGAGAACGACCTCAACTTCTTTGTCGGTGAGTTCCTCGGCGCGTTCCTGCACCTGATTCATCATGAATGAAGCCATCGGGCACATGGGCGAGGTCAGGATCATCGCAATGGTCACTTTATCCTCTCCAGCCTCGATCTCTCGGATCAGTCCCAGCTCTACCACGTTGAGCCCGATCTCAAAGTCGATCACGTCCCGCAGCCCGTCCTTAATCTTGCTAGCCTCTCCCTGCATCGATCTGCCTCCTGAAAAGTGAATGGTATCTATCTCTGAGTATAGCACGTCTCCCATTAAAAACAATAAATAGGTTGGGTATCTTTCAAATTCGCGGGCTCAGCAGTCGGTTAGAATCTCGCAGCCGTCCTCGGTGACGCGGAGGGTGTGCTCCCACTGTGCGGAGAGCGACCGGTCCTTCGTGATCGACGTCCACCCGTCGTCCAGGATCTTGACGTCGTACGTGCCGACGTTGATCATCGGCTCGATCGTGAAGACCATGTTTTCGCGGAGTGTGAACCCGGTTCCGGGCCTGCCGTAGTGCGGAACGTCCGGCGGTTCGTGGAATTCCACGCCGGTGCCGTGCCCGACGAAGGCCCGTACGACGGAGTACCCGTGGGCCTCGGCGTGCGATTGTATTGCGTGACCGATGTCGCCAATCTTTGCCCCCGGCTTCACCTGCTCGATGCCCCGATAGAGGCACTCGCGGGTGACCTCGACCAGCCTCCGCGCTCCCTCCGAGACGTTCCCGATCAGGAACATACGGCTGGAATCACCGTAATACCCGTCGAGGATCGACGTGACGTCGACGTTGAGGATGTCCCCATCCTGCAGCACCCGATCGGGGCTCGGAATGCCGTGGCAGATGACCTCATTGATCGAGGTGCAGACGCTCTTGGGATAACCTCGGTAGTTCAGCGGAGCCGGGGTCGCTCCATGCTCGACGGTCATCTGGTGGACCCAGCGGTCGATCTGCTCGGTCGTGATGCCCGGCTCGATGCGCTCCGACACGGCGTCGAGAATCCGGCAGGTGAGCTGCGAACTGCGCCGGATGCCCTCAATCTGCGCTTCCGTCTTGATGATCACTCGGCGCCGTTTCCGGCTGCTGTCGCCCTTTCGCTGCGCGCGCAGCTCCGCAAGATCCTGTCGCAGATGACAGTGTTTGTACTTCTTCCCGCTACCACACCAACACAGATCGTTTCTTGAAAGATTTTTCCGCACGGTTACCCCACCTATCCTGTTTTTTCAAGTTAGAACCCAATTCGGCATCATCGAGGCTGTCCTGTCGCGGGCGGCTCCTGCTCCCGGGCCTCCCAGAACGCCTCCCGGTACGCCGCGAACCGTCCCTCCAGGATGGCCTCGCGGATCTCCGCGATGAGCCTGAGCATCGTGTGTAGGTTGTGAATCGTCAGCAGCGTCGCCCCGAGCATCTCCTTCGCCACCATCAGGTGTCGGATGTACGCTCGGCTGAAAGTCCGGCACGTATAACACGGGCAGCTCTCATCGATCGGTGCGGGATCGTCGGCAAATTGGGCGTTGCGCATATTAAATTTCTCGCTCAAGAGCAGCGCTTGTCCGTTCCGCGCCACCCGGGTGGGCAGCACGCAGTCGAAGATGTCGATCCCCCTGGCGATGCCCTCCACCAGATCCACCGGTGTGCCCACGCCCATCAGATAGCGCGGTTTCGACGTGGGCAGGTGGGGAACTGTGACGTCCAGCATCTCCAGCATCTCGGTCTTAGTCTCGCCCACGGAGAGGCCTCCGATCGCGTAACCGGGAAAGTCCAGCCCCACCAGATAGCGGGCGCTCTCCACCCGGAGATCGGGGAAGACGCCGCCCTGTACGATGCCGAAGAGCGCCTGATCCTCCCGCGTATGGGCCTCCTGGCACCGGGCGGCCCAGGCGTGGGTGCGCGGAAGCGCCTGATCCCGCATGTACGCGTAGTCGTCCGGCGGCGCGCACTCGTCCAGCACCATGGCGATGTCGGCACCGAGGTTCTCCTCGATTTCGATCACCCTCTCCGGCGTGAAGCGGAGTTTGCGCCCATCGATGTGCGAGCGGAAGGTCACCCCGTCCTCGTCGATGGTCCGCAGATTATCCTGCCCCCGTCCTCCCGCCAGGCTGAAGACCTGGAATCCGCCGGAGTCGGTCAGCATCGGCCCGTCCCAGCCCATAAACCGGTGCAATCCACCCATCGCAGCGACGAGTTCGTCGCCCGGACGGAGATGCAGGTGGTACGTGTTCGCCAGGACCAACGAAGCCCCTACGTCCTGAAGCTGCCGGGGCGTCATGGCCTTGACCGTCGCCTGGGTCCCCACCGGCGCGAAAATCGGCGTCGGGATCGGGCCGTGGGCGGTATGGAAAAGTCCCACCCGGGCGCGGCCCTCGGACGCCAGCAGGTCAAACGTATGCAGTGCACTCACCAGCTTTGGCTCCTTTCGCGTCAGTCGTGCAACGTTGATGTATCTTACCACATCCCCGGTCCGTCAGTAGGCCGATGGGTTCGCCATCTCCTGACTCCGGGATACGGCACGGATTCTTCAATGCTTGCGGCCTCCCTATCCCCTGGGAGGCTGGGGCGTGCCGGGTATGCCCGGCACGCCCGATTCCTCACGCCTCCTGCGTCCTATGTCTCGGCATCCGGCAGCGTCTCCGGATCGTATGACAGCGGCACGGAGAATTTCCCGTCGCAGAAAAGCTCGTCTGGGGACTTGTGGGGGCGGAAGTCCGGGGACTCCGCGGGCACGCCGACCGGCGTGAGGTTGACGATGGTGTGGCCCTCCGGAATCTTGAGCGCGGTTTTGACCGCGTGCGCGTCGTAGGCGCCGATCCAGCAGGTGCCGTAGCCGAGGCTGGTCGCAGCCAGAATCGCGTGATCCAGCACGATGGCCCCGTTGACCTTCCCCTCGCCGGGCAGCGCCACCATACAGAGGATGACGGGCGCCTGCGCGATCCAGGTCTGACCACTGCACGCCTCGGCGGTGCGTGCGCGGAGGCGCGGATCGCGGATCACCACCATGCGCCACTTCTGTCGGTTACCTCCCGTGGGTGCCCGGCGCGCAGCCTCCAGGATGAGGTTCAGGTCCTCCTCCGGGATCGGTTCCGGCTTATACGTGCGCACACTCCTGCGTTCCCACATCGTCTTCATGGTTTCATTCAACGTCTCGTTCATCAGTCTCCCTCCTGGAAATAGAGAATCTCATAAGCCCGCACCGCGTACGGTGCGGCCCGACTCGGTTCGCCCTCCCGGATCAGATCGAGGGCCTGTCCCAACGCCGCTTTGGCTTTTGCCACCTCCGGTCCGTCGGAGATGTGGATCAACTGTTCCGCGAGCATCACGAACTCGTCGACCGGCCCGGCGTCGAAATAGGGCAAAGCGGCGTAATAGGCCAGCACGTCCGCCCAGCGGTCGTCCCGCGCCTCACCGGGAAACGGCTCGACCGTGCGGAAGAGCTCGACCAGCGATGCCCCGCTCTCCTGCAGCGACGCCAGCGCTGCATCCATGTTGAAGCGCGAGACGGGCGTCGGATCGATGGCCCGCATCTGCCGGTGATAGAAATAGTGATAGATGGACTGGATGCCCGAAAGCAGTCCTTTCCCCGAGCCCCCGGCGATGGCAAAGCCCAGCGCCAGCTTGCCGTTGGAGTTTGAGATGGGCGCACTGTCCATAAAGGATCGGGTGAGGCCGCTGATGTCGCCGTAATAGACCGGCGAGCCCAGGACGAGGGCATCTGCCTCCTCGCAGAGCTCGGCGAGCGCGTGCGGGCAGTAGGGTTTCCCCTCCGCCGCGACGCCCAGGTGATAGCGGATTTCGTAATCCGCCAAATGGACTTTCTGAGTCCGGGCCCCCTGCGCTTCTGCTCCGTTCAGGGCCGCCGCCATCAACTCGGCGGTCCGCCCGTTCTTGCGTCCACTGCCGACGATACCGAGAACGAACATCCTCTGTCCCCCTTTCACTGATAAGCGCTGCGCCGAAGTCTTTTCGATCCGTCGACCCCTCGACTCCGTCTGCCTGACCTGTGCTCTATGGTAGCACCAGACTCCCCAGGCTCAAGGCGCCCCAAAGTAGGGCGCAAAGCCCCACGTTGAGAGGTCGTAACCCTTGACTCTCCTGAAAGAATGCCATTTTCACCGCAGAGATCACTCGGATGGAGTGAATCCGACCGTGCTCTGCGGTAAGTTAAGCTTTTTCAGCAGCGTGGTTTGGTTGTCCTTTGACGCGTCGGGGTTATACTCATTATCTGAGGGTGAGGCGCGGCCGACAAGAAGGCGAGGTTCTTTATGAAAGCCATCACCGTTGCCGCAGACTTGGCCCGTGCTATCGTGAGCTCAAAAGTTGAAAAGTTGATTTTCGAACTTGCCAACTTCCTAACGTTCAAACGTCACTTCCACTTTATGGAGGATTGAAAACCATGAGCGTACGCGTACACATACCCGATAGCGTTGCCCAGGCGATTCGCTTGCCGGAAGACCGAATTGACGAGGAGCTTCGTGTCGAGCTAGCCATCGCATTATATGCACAGCGCCTTCTGTCGTTCGGCAAAGCGAGAGAACTGGCCGAAAAAGGAAAATATGAATTCGGTCGCCTTTTGGAAGAACGAGAGGTGCCCAGGCACTACGGCCCCGAAGAGCTGGAGGACGACATAGCCTATGCCCGTGGTGAGTAATACGTCACCGGTTCTGAATCTTGCCATCGTCGACCAACTCTCGTTGATTCACGAACAGTTTGGCGACCTATGGGTGCCGACAGGGGTGTTGAAAGAGATGAGGATTGACGAGCCGCTGCCCGGAGCCCCGGCAATGAAAGCCGCATTGGAAGCCGGTTGGTTGCGGATCGAAGAAGCGAGAGATCAGACGCTGGTTCAAGTGCTTGAACGCGATCTGGATAGGGGAGAGGCTGAGGCTATTGTGCTTGCCCTGCAGATGAAGGCCAAACCGGTGCTTCTGGATGAACGGGAAGGTCGCCTTATAGCCAAGTCGTTAGGGCTGAAGGTTACCGGTGTTCTCGGCATCCTGCTTCGAGCGCGATGGGAAGGCAAGG
>CAYMAQ010000135.1:0-10668 GCA_964388385.1 uncultured Anaerolineales bacterium
TATGTCGTCACTGAGTGCGTCGCCCGCACCGGCGTCGCTGTCGACAGCGACGCCGGTGTCGACAGCGACGCCGACCCCGCTACCTGCCTCTACATCCACGCCAACCCCGCCATCGACCTCGACCTCAACGCCACTGCCGACCTCGACATCGACGCCGACGCCGATCCCGCTACCGACCTCGACCTCGACGCCGCTGCCGCCGGCGCAATCGAGGACGGTGGTTGAGGGCTCGATCGCCAAGCAGGAGTCGCTGTCAATCGCTCAGGTAGACAGCATTTTGCACGCCTATTTGCCGACCGAAACGTGTCCGACCTCGCAGTATCCTGTTGAGGTGTACCGCATCCAGTTCCGGACGCGCGATCGTGTGGGCAAGGAGATTACTGTCCAGGCTGACCTGCGTGTTCCCAAGGTAGAGACCGAGACGGAGTTTCCACTCTTCGTCTACGGCTCGGGTACGACCGGCATCGCTAACGAGTGCGCGACGCTGAATGAGTATATGGACAGGCGGGCATGGGGTAACTACCGGGCTCACCTATCCGCCTACGCGACACAGGGGTACATCACCGCGATCGCCAACTGGCAAGGCTTTGACGATCCGGATCAGATGCACCCTTACTTCGTCGCCGAACTGGAAGGCTACGTCATGCTCGATCTGACCCGAGCGGTCTACGACTTTTTCTCCGACCCGCCATCGGAGGATGTGCTGGCTCGGCCGGCGGACGCTGTCTTTTTCGGGGGATACTCGCAGGGCGGTCACGGTGCTTTTGCGGGCGACGTGATGGCTCCCCGCTACGCGCCGGAGCTGAATATCGTGGGGATTGTCGGTCACGCCGTCGCGCCGGATGTGGAAGGGTTGATGTGCGACAGTCCGCTTTATGCTCCGTACATCGTGTATGCTTACCGTTCCTACTACGGCGAACAGATCGTCGATCCGCACGATTTCTTCCAGGAGCGCTGGATGACCACCTTCGACCAGGACGTGACCAAGTGTATTGACCATACCCTGCGCTACTATCCCAACACTCACGAAGCGATGTATACGCCACAGTTTCGCGAGGCGCTGCAGAACGATCAATTGGGGGTGGCGTTCCCCGAGTTCAAGGCTATGTTGGATCTCAACTATAGTGGGCGCGTCGTGAACCCTTCGACGCCGGCGCTCATTCTGCACGGGGATGCCGATCCGATCGTGAAACTGCGGACGGTGGAGCCCTTTGTGCAGCGGTTGTGCGAGGAGGGCAAGCGCGTGACCTATCGTGTCTATCCGGACGTGAATCACTTTACGATACGGCAAAGTAGCCATCTCGATACCCTTGCGTGGATGGAGGGCATCTTGGCTGGTAACGCGCCGGTATCAGACTGCGGGCTGCTTACCCAGGAATGAAAACGCATCCGTTGATCAAGATTCCAGCGTTCATCGTCTTGCTCGTCTTGGTGCAGGGCGGGATCTCGCTACTTTTCCCTGCCTCCCTGCCGGCTGAGATCGTCCAGTTTGAACGCTATCTCGCAGAAGGTGTGGATGTGCTGTGCCTTGGCGATAGCACGCTTATCTTGCCCGTCGGGGAGGTGACCACCGGGGAGATCCTCCAGGAGCTCCTGCCCGACCGGCGGGTCGAGCAGGTCGCCCATCCGGCTTACGGCCTCAATCTCTTCTCCGATTACACGGCCTATATGGATCGCCAAGGGGGTGCCCCGCAGACGCTCGTGCTGCCGGTCAATATCCGATCGTTTTCGCCCGCGTGGGATATGCGCCCCGCATACCAGTTTGAGAAGGAAAGCAAGATACTGGCGCTGGGACTGCCCTGGGCGCGGCTTCTCCTCAGGCCGTTGGAGGTCTTTGGCTACTTTCGGCCATCGATCAGTCAGTATGAATTTCTGGATACGCCGGTCTACGATGGCGATGTGATGGTCGGGCAGGTCAGGGATTTCGAGATGCTTGCGCCCGGCGAGGTCCTGCCGGAGGATGCCGAGAACGCATACCGCGAGGTCGAACTGGAAGATGAGGAAACGGCACAGGCCGTGCTCACCTACCACTATCTGTTCGACCTTGAGCCGGATCACCGCAAATTGGATGCGATGGTCGAGGTGGCGGAGCTCGCCGCCGAGCGTGGCGTCCAGGTGATCTTCTACATCTCCCCGGTCAATGTGGAGCAGGGCGAACGCTTTCTGGGGGATTCGTTCAGCGAAGGCGTGGCCGACAACATCCGGGTGGTGCAGTCCAGACTGGATGCTGTCTCTTTGGACCGCGTGACGCTGCTGAACCTGGCTTTTGACCTGCCGGCCTACGACTTGACGGATATGGAGCATTTGACCGAGACCGGCAAGGAGTATGTCGCCGAGCAGGTCGCGCTGGCTGTCCAGGGTGAGGAAGGCGCGTCGAGCGCTGCCACATCCGTGCCGGCGCCGTCGACGGCGGCGGCAACGGCAACAGCGTTTCCGACGGTGGTGACCGAGACTCCGCTCGCCAATCAGGTGGAAGCTGTCCCTACGGCGACGCCACTGCCAACGCCAACAGTGACGCCGGTGACGGCAGAAACCGTTACGCAAACGTTTGGCGGCGGTGATGTGACGGACGTCCGCTACATCGACCGATTCCGGCCTTCAGGCTCCTATCCGGTGGACCTGGTCCGGATCACGTTCGAGACCGTGGACGCGTTTGATGAGATTGTTGAGACGCAGGCGGATCTCTATATCCCCTACGTTGAATCTGAGGAAGCTTTCCCTGTCCTGGGTCACGCCGCTGGCACGACCGGCATCGGCAACGGATGCGCGCCGCTTGATGAGCGGACGACGGGTCGGAGTTGGGGAGCGTATCACAGCCAATCGCTCGCCTATGCCGCGCAGGGCTATATCATTGTCTTCCCAAACTGGTTGCACTTTGACGATCCGCAGCGTATTCACCCCTACTTCGTATCTGAATTGCAGGGCCGTACGCTGCTTGATGCGGTGCGGGCCGTTTACCGTTTCTGGGATCGCGATCGGGCGCTGGATACGCAGGCTGAGCCGGCTCAGGCTGCCTTTATGATGGGCTACTCCAGCGGCGGTCATGCCATCTTCGCGGCCAAGGACCGTGCGCCGGTCTACGCGCCCGAGCTGCCCATCAAGGGTGTGATCGGCTTTGGTCCGGTGACGAATCCCGGCCTCTTGTTACAGGAGGATCCGATATTCGGTCCGTATCTCGTCTACGCCTATCGCGACTTTTACGGGGAAGAACTCATCGACCCCGCCGAGGTCTATCTGCCGCGTTGGGTGTCGAACTTCGAGGATGATGTGCTGTCCACGTGTGTGGATGGGATCTTTTCCTATTATTCGCACAGCGCGCGGCGTATGTACGTGCCCGAGTTCCGCGAGGTGCTGTACGACGGGCGATTGGCTGCCGTCTATCCTGAGTTCGCCGAGAAGCTCGCCGCGAACACCGCCGGGTTGGGTGGGGGCACCGACATCCCGGTGCTGCTCCTGCAGGGCACCGCCGATACCGTGATCACGCCGCCCAGTCAACGAGATTTCCGGGATCAATTGTGCGCGCTTGGGAACTCGGTGACCTGGATTGAGTATGAGGCTGCATCCCATGCCGATACCCGGTGGCGCAGCTATGATGACGCACTCGCCTGGCTGGAGGACGCTGTTCGGGGGAGCGCGCCTCGCTCCGATTGCCCGTCGTCGGAATGATGCCGTGAACGAGAGGGAAGCCTATGTCCTTCAATAGCCTGCCTTTCCTGGTTTTTCTGCCTTTTGTGGTGCTCGCCTACTGGGTCCTTCCCCAGCGCTTCCGGTGGGTGCTGTTGCTGATCGCCAGCTACGGGTTCTGCGGCACCTGTGCGCCGACGTTTCTGCTCTGGATCGTATTATGTACGTTGGTTGCCTATGCACTGGGCCGCTTGATCGGCTGGATATCCCATCCGAGTGGGCGCAAAGCGCTGCTTGCCCTCGGCATTGTGAGCATTCTGGGCTTGCTTTTTGTACTCAAGTACTTGGGCTTCGCCGATAAGATCTTACGCGCTCTTTTTGGCTATGTGGGCCTTACCTATCAGGTGACCCCGCCTAATCTGTTGCTTCCGGTGGGTATCTCGTTCTATACCCTCCAGTCCGTCGGCTACCTGATCGACGTGTATCGCGGCAAGGTCGAACCGGAGACGCACCTCGGGCTCTTTGCGCTGTTTACAGCCTTCTTCCCCAAGCTGGCCTCCGGGCCGATCGAGAGAGCTGAGCACCTGATCCCCCAGTTCCGGGAGGCCCACAGCCTTGACGCTTCACAGGTCTTCAGCGGATTGCGGCTTATGGTGTGGGGAATGTTCAAGAAGGTTGTGGTCGCCGACCGCCTCGCCGTCTATGTCAATGAGGTTTATGGTAACCCGGGGGGGCATACCGGCTGGACGATTGTGATCGCGACGCTGTTCAGCGCCGTGCATATCTACAGTGACTTCTCCGGCTATTCGGACATCGCCGTCGGCGTGGCTCGGCTGCTCGGCCTCGAACTGATTCAGAACTTTCGGCAACCCTACCTGGCGTCATCACTCTCGGAGTTCTGGCGGCGCTGGCATATCTCGCTCTCCACCTGGTTCCGCGATTACCTGTACATCCCCTTGGGCGGTAGTCGGGTGCCTCGATGGCGCTGGAGCCTGAACATCTTCATCGTCTTCCTGGTCAGTGGACTTTGGCACGGGGCGGACTGGACGTTTGTGCTCTGGGGCGCGTTGCACGGCGGTTACCTTGTCTTGGAGCGGTGGGGCAAGAACGTCATTGATCGGGTTGCCGGGGCCTTGCGCCTGGACCACCCTGCTGTGCGCAGGACGATAGGCACCGTGGTGACAATTCTACTGGTCAGTTTCGCTTGGATCTTCTTCTACGCGCGGTCTGTTCCCGACGCCTTGCTTATGATCCGCAACTCGGTCCGCTTTGGCGGCGGGGGCGATATCTATGCGCCGTGGGCCGGGCTGACGAACGCGACAGGCCTTGAGATGGCGCTGGCTTGGGGGTTGATAGGACTGCTGATCGTCGTTCACCTGGGCCGTGATGGACGGTTGTCGATGCCCGCGTTATTGCGCAGAAAGGCCGGCCTTCGCTGGGCAGTCTATCTGCTCCTGGCATTGGCGATCATGAACCTGGGCGTTGCCAACACGCTGCCCTTTGTTTACGCCGGATTCTAGCCCGCCGGGCGCGGCGGGACGGCCCGAATCAACGTCTCTTCGATCGTTTGGCGATCTCTTGCGTGGCATACCAGCCTGTCAACATCGCAATCGGCACGCCTGAGGGTGAATAGGCCCACTGACCTGCCTGCAGGACGCCCGGGATCGGGGTAAGGACGGACTTCGGGATGTCCTTCAAGGTGTTGACGACCGGGACCTCTGTCTCAAAGGACCAGCCGGTAATCGCGCCCTCAGAACTCCCCGATACCTCGTGGATGGTCATGGGCGTCGATGAGAATTTGAAGAGGATATCCGCATCAATACCGCTGTAGAGTGTCTGGGAGAAGAGTCTGGTGATGCGATCCTCAAGCAGCTGCTTGAAATCATCATACCAGCCGGCCTTCTGGATTTTCTCTGCGAGGCTGTAGTCGAAGAGAAAGCTGATCATCACTCCGGTCTGTCCCTCAGGGGCTAAAGAAGGATCTCGGAGCGCAGGGATCGACACCTCGTAGGTGTTCAGACGGCAGAAGTCGTCCAGCCACTCCGCGATCTCATCCCTGGATTTCGCGTCGAAATCCTCGATGAGATTCCGCCTCTTTCCCCGGTTGGTCTCTCCCAATCCCTCTCTCGATGGCGTGTAGAACAGATGCTCGCCGCCCCTTGCCCGGAAATAGGAGGGCGGACGATCCACCGCCATGAACAGAATGAAGACAGATTCGGCGCCCCTGGCGGCGAGTATGCGCCGGGCCTCGGCTTGGATCTGATGTACGGTCATAGCATCGAGTCCTGCGACGTTGGTGTTCCGGTACAGTGTCTTCAGATCAGCCGCCCATATCAGATGATCGTAGGCATAGCGGTTGCCCTCAGCATCGGTGACCTTCGCTTCTGCGGGCGTGACCTCTACGATATGCGTGTTCAGTTTTATGTCCGCGCCGGAACTCAGGACCTTCTCCCTGAGGAGATCAGCCAGCGCGCCGGTGCCGCCTCTTGGGTAGAAATAATCCAGATAGACGTAGAAATAGCCCAGCGCGAAGTAGGTGGGGGTTCCTCTGAAGAAGAACTGGGTCACGATATCGATCAGCGACGTGTTGTCCGTGATGCCCTCAAGAAACGCTTCCATCGGCATGTTGAACCGGTTCATCTTCCTCAAGGCGATCAGAAATTTCACGGTCCAGGGGATGAGTTTTCTGACTATGAGTTTTACGTCGCTCAGGACATCCGTGAAATTGGGATTGTCAAACTCATAGAGAACCTCGGTGTAGCCGGATAGCTTGTCGATGGCTGCGGTGATCGCCTCGATCTCCCCGATATGCGCGGGATACAATGTCTTCAGGACGCGTTCGTAGTCCCTTAACGAATCCATAGACTCGACCCGGAACACTTGATCTTCAATGCCAATGGACAGCGTGTTGTCTACGAAATCCCCCACAATCCCGAGGTCCTTCAGCATAGGTTTGACCATGCCGGAATTGACAAAAGCCCTGGGCCCGGCATCGAAGGCGAATCCAGCATAGTCGAAGGTATGGACGAGTCCGCCGCTCCTATCGTTCTTGTCCAGCAATAGGACCCGGTATTCTTTCCGAGCCAGATAAGCCGCCGCCGTCAGCCCTGCCATACCGGCGCCAACAATCACAACGCTTTGCTTTTCCATTGTCATCGTACCCCACTTAGCTCGAGACTCAGTGCCCACAATTCCTCGGCTGCCTGCCTGTCCAATGCCGGCGGCGCCGGTTCTTCTTCCGTTGTGAGATTGAAGAACTTCCCTGACGTGTTATCCAAATCGCGGGAAACCCCCAGGTAATACAGGGCTTCGGCGGAGACCTCGGGTGACTTTGCGGTGCTATCCACCAGCAGCTTCTTAAGGAACCTGTAAACTGCCCCGTTGTGCTGACCACTGTTGGTTTTGACGTTGCCTGGGTGCATCGCGTTCACCGTGACGCCTGTGCCTGCAAAATACTCGTTGAGCTTGATCATCGACAGCAACTGCGCCAATTTCGCAGCGCCGTAGCTTTTCAGTCCTGAGTAGCGATGCCGATCCCAGGCGAGATCATCCAGATGTAAGCCCGTGACGGCAAATCGGTACGCCTCAGAGTTCACGAACAAAATCCGACCGGACTGCTGAGCTTTAAGTTTCTCTCGGATGTAATAGTTCAGGATGAATGAACTGAGGTAATTTGTCTGAAACACACGTTCCAGGCCGTCCACGGTGAAGGTCCTCTTGGTGACATAAACACCGACGTTGTGGATCAGCACATCGATGCGCCTGTTCAATGCGGACAGCTGCTTCGCGACACGATGGATGTCTGCTAATCTGGAAAAATCCGCGATCCGATAGGTGCACTCGGTCCTATAGTCACGTTGAAGGGTCTCACACAAGCGCTTTGACCTCTCTTCATTCCTGTTGATGCCGATAACATCCGCGCCGTGAGCCGCATACTTCAACGCCGTCGCGTACCCTATCCCTGACGTGGCGCCGGTGATCACAACCGTACGGTCGTGGAAATCGTCTTCACATACTGCCGGGCCCAGCTTCATATTGTGCAGCATTGCGCCGATGTTGGACCACTTGTATTCCTCTTGATACTTCATATTCTGTTGACTCCGGGTCGGTCGTGACGTCGTTGGTTGTCACAGTTCCCACGCCTGCCCCCAAAGATGTGCGGATGCGCCCACGCGTTGAACGCCGGATGGGGCAGTACAGACGACGGTATTCGCTTGACGGATTTAGGTTATCAGATTTCGGCGAATTTCACAAGCCCCCCTATCGTTGGGGGATTCTTGCTTGATGTGTGGCAACCCTTTGGGTTTGTGGGTGGAGTTTCCCTCCTTGGTGGGAGGGGAACTCCAGTCCCTCCCCCTCGAGGGGGAGGTTAGGTGGGGGTGATCCTACGGTTGTGCAGTGTTGCTCATAAAACTAAAAGGTTACGTTGGGCTTGGGTTGGAAGGCGAATGTTGTTGTTCGATCGCCAGCTGTAAACAACTCTATGGTATACTATGAACGGGCAGGGCCGGAATGTACAGACAGGACAAGTGTGAGGGAGTCAGATGAGCGAATACCAGTACTATGAGTTCCAGGCGATGGATCGTCCGTTGACGCCGGAGGAGCAACGCGCGGTGGCACAGCTGTCCAGCCGCGTGGAACCTCACCCTCGTCGGGCCATCTTTACTTACAGTTTTGGCGGGGGGCTGCCCCGCCGTGCGGAAGACCTCTTGCGGGACTACTATGACGCCATGCTCTACCTGGCGAACTGGGGCAGCCGTCAACTCATGTTCCGCTTTCCCAAAACCCTGGTGGACGCAGAGGCTATGCGTCAGTACAAGGTCGCGACCCAGGAGTATCCTTCCGACGCTATCGGTGTCTCCACGCGGGGCGAGTACGTGATTCTGGACATCCAGTTGCACGAGGAGGGGGGCCTCGGCTGGATTGAGGGCGAAGGGTGGCTGGATGCCCTGGTGGGCCTGAGAGAGGCAATCCTGCAACGCGATTATCGCCTGCTCTATCTAGCCTGGCTCACGGGTCTGACGCTCGAATTTGACGTGGACGAGGAGGCGAAAGAGCCGCCAGTGCCGCCTGGGTTGGGGGCGTTGTCACCGGCGTTGGAAACTTTTGTCGAGTTGTTCGAACTCGACGAGAACTTGCTCCACGTGGCGGCAGAACCAAGCGGCGCCCTGGAGGAGGGGGTCTCCGACGGCGACCTGCGCCGAGCCATTGCTCAGCTTCCGGCGGAGGAACGGGACGCGTTCCTGC
Organism: uncultured Anaerolineales bacterium; assembly: GCA_964388385.1. Classification (GTDB taxonomy): domain Bacteria; phylum Chloroflexota; class Anaerolineae; order B4-G1; family SLSP01; genus PWVB01. The sequence continues at coordinate 8,872 of CAYMAQ010000135.1, forward strand.
TGCGATTGGCGAGGGGGGAGCCGCATCTTTCCCTGGCACTTCGACAAAGGCTGGGGGTGATCAGCGGCGTGTCCCAGGGAGAGACGACCGAGCGCCGTTCGGTGAATGCGTTGTTTGCGGCAGCCGAGGCCCGGCGAGAGCGCCGGCGCAGGGGGCGTGCGGCTGCCGCCGAGGCCCGGCGCGTGGCGGCGTTGAACGCGCTCGCCGAGCGAGAGGATGAGACCTGGCGTGAGGTTGACGCGTTGATCCAACGAACCCACGCAAAGGCGTACGAGGAGGCGGTGGAGCTTTTGAAGCAACTTCAGGATCTGGCCGAATATCAAAATCGACAGGCTGCCTTTGAGGAACGCCTGGACCAGATTCGTGACCAATACAGTCGCCGACCTGCGTTGATGAGGCGTCTGCGCCAAGCCGGCCTGATCGAGGAGTAGGAGAGCGTCTGATGCGTATCCCATCCCTCAGCGAAGCGGCTATTCGCCGGCATACGACGTCCCAGTCGTTTGATCGGGGCGAGAACTATTATTGGGATGGCGCGGTGATCTCCCTGATCCAGCGCGGCACCGTGGTCCAAGCGGAGGTCGAAGGCAGCCAGTATGAGCCCTATCGCGTGCGGGTTACGTTTGACGAAGGCGGTGTTACCGGCGCGACCTGCAGTTGCCCGTACGATTGGGGCGGCTGGTGTAAGCACATCGTCGCCGTGCTGTTGGCCTGCCAGCAGGAGCCTGATCGGGTCGAGGTCCGCCCGACCCTCGACGAACTGCTGACTGGCCTGGGCTGTGAGCAGTTGCGGGATCTTCTGATGCACCTGGCAGCTAACGATTCCTATATAGCCGACGAGATTGAGCGCCAGATTGCGCTGCGTCAGGGCATGCCAGATAAAGGCGGAACGGGTGAGGCATCCGGGGATGCTCCCTCCGGGGATGCTCGCTCCCCTGCCGAGGATGCCCCGGAGCGGCGCACACCGATCGATCCCCAGCCGATCCGCCGCCAGGTGAATAGTATCATGCACTCCCTGGATCGCATGCGCCCTTCCGAGGCCTACTGGCACGTGAGCAGCGTGGTGGATCAGGTGCGCCAGTTGCTGAACCAGGTGCAGGACTTTATTGAGGGCGGGGATGGCAGGAACGCCCTCCTGCTATTAGACGCCATCACCGACGAGTACGTGGAGAACTGGACCTATCTCGACGACTCGGATGGTTTCGCGGGGGAGTTCTTTGGGGATCTGGGTGAGGCCTGGACCGAAGCCGGCCTGGCTGCTGACGATCTCACCGCCGAGGAGCGGGAGCGATGGGCCCAGACCCTGACCCGCTGGCAGGCTGAGCTCGGTGCCTATGGGATCGACGACGTGTTCGATGCGGCTCAAGCCGCCATCCTGCAAGGCTGGGACGATCCGTCCCTTCAGCGTGCGATGCAGGGTGAGATCACCCACGTCGGCGGCGGTGGCGATGAAGTGCGCTGGTATGCCGACGAACTGACCGCCGCTCGCCTTCGGGTGCTGGAGCGGCAGGAACGGTACCAGGCGTACCTCAATCTAGCCCGGGCCAAGGGACAGATGGCGTCGTACGTTCTTATGTTAGCTCGTCTGGGTCGGATAGAGGAAGCGGTAAACGAAGGGCTGCGGGTCCTGAATCAGCCCTCCCGGTTCTTGGCGCTGGCGAAGGTGCTGCGCGAGCAGCAGGAACTGGCATCTGCCCTCCGCGTCGCCGAGCGAGGGCTAGCTGCCGAGGGTCGCAAGGGCGAGCTGGCCGCCTGGCTGTGCGACCTGGCCGAGGGAATGGGGGAGAGCGGGCTCGCGCT
>CAYMAQ010000136.1:0-10559 GCA_964388385.1 uncultured Anaerolineales bacterium
AACGGAGTGAACGCTGTGAGTTATGTATCTGCGACATGTAACTTGCACGTGAAAGGGACGCGGTTGTTTCTCGATGAGGATCCTTTCTATTTTCAGGGCGTGAGTTTTTTCAACGCGCTTTACAATCCGACGTTCAATACAGATGCGGAGACCCGAAGCCGCTGGCTGTGCAAGTTCAAGGAGAATGGCATCTCCGCGCTTCGCGTTTGGTGTCAATGGGACTTCTCTCCGCCACGGATGTTTGTCGACGTGGGGTCTGACACGACGATGTATACGGAAGGGGGGGCGTTGATCGCGGAATCTGCACGGCGGCTTGCCAACCTTTTGACCGCGGCTAACACCCTTGATATGGTTATTGAGGTGGTTGCTTTTTCCCACGAGAAGATTCCTGGAGAGGAAAATCTGCTCATCTTAAAGCAGGAGGAAGCGATCAAGGCGTTAGTGACGTTTTTGCTTCCCTACCGAAACGTGCTGCTGCAGATTTGGAACGAGGATTCGACAAACGTACTCCGTCACGCCGAGATCATCAAGGCGATGGATCCCGATCGGCTGGTGACCAACTCGCCGGGTTTCGCGGGGAACCTCGGGGACGAGGCGCAGAACCGGATGATGGACGTACTGACCCCGCACACGGTCCGTCGTCAGGCGGAGCGATTTTGGGAGGTGGCGCCGCAGCAGATTGCTGAGCTGTTGGAGACGTATGGCAAACCTGTCATCGACGACGAGCCGGCGCGGACGGGGATCGTCCAGTTTGGGGGCATTGAGGGTGGGACGAAACCCGAGCAGCATATCGCGCAGGTTCAACGGGTTCGTGAGGTCGGCGGGTATCATACATATCATCACGATATGTTCCAGCGAGGATACGGGGCGCCGACGACTCCTCCCACCGGTATCCCCGATCCGGACTTTTGTGCGTTCCACCGGCAGGCCTTTGATTACCTCCGCGATCACCCGACCTGGGAACTGTAGCGTGAGGGCAAAAGGGGGACGGAAGTAGAGCGATTGAACCGGGGAGCGATACGGTTCTGCTCTGACCATGCGCCAGGTCGAGATGCCGGCCGAGGCATTTGTCCAATACTTCAGGCGGGTTACACTATGGATGGGACGTTGGGAATCATTAGGAAGTGCGCAGGGTATCGATGTACTTTGAGATATCCGCCCCGCTGGCGCGATTATCCGAGGTTGTCAATCTGTGCAGCGAAAGGAACGATTGAATGGAAGACGAACGAAAGATCGCATTGCTCATCGACTGCGATAACGCGAACTACCATGCGATCGATGGGGTATTGAACGAACTGGCGAAGTATGGGGTGACCAACATCCGTCGTGCATACGGTGACTGGAAGAGCACCAGCTTGAAAGGATGGGAAGAGCAGCTGCATCCCTATGCAATCCAGCCGGTTCAACAGTTTGCCTACACGCGTGGTAAGAACGCGACCGACGCCGCGATGATTATCGATGCGATGGACTTGCTTTACACCCGGGAGCTCGATGCATTTGCCCTGATGACGAGCGACAGCGATTTCACACCGCTGGTGATGCGTATCCTTACCGATGGGCTTAAAGTCTACGGATTCGGGCAGCAGAAGACGCCGACGCCATTTGTCAACGCATGCTCTCAGTTTATCTATACGGAGCGTTTGGTGGCCCCCGCTGAGGATGAGGAGGTCGTCGATGAGCAGGCGGAGCGCAAATCCCGCAACGAGCTACGCGGGGATGCGAAGCTAGTCAAGCTGCTCCGGACAGCTGCCGAGCAGACTGCGGAAGAGGATGGCTGGTCGAACCTGGGCCGGGTGGGGCAGTACATCTCCAATAACGCCTCGTTCTCGCCCATCAACTACGGCTATAAGAAGCTCAGTGATCTTATCCGCGTGAGCGACCTCTTTCACATCGACATGCGGTATAATAACTCCGTGATGTACATCAAGGACAGCCGCAGGCCGGTTCACGGATGAGATTTACTTGGCTCCTTCGCTGTGGAGAATTAATTCTCCCCCACGATATTGTGGTGTGCGCCCATTGACTCCATAGCCGACACGACCTCGCTGGCCCGGATGGGAGCCAAGGTCGTCGGGGTACATGGGGGAAGAAGGATGAGTTTTGAATTGGGTCCAACCTGCTATTGACAAGCCGGTGAATTCGTGTATGATAGTTATGGTTCAATGAAGTAGGTTATGGCTTGACTATCAGAGGCTGATCCGGACTTGCGGAAGCCGGGCTGGCCTTTTTTTTGTCTGATCCACACCACTTCGCCAAATACTCTAGTATAAGCAGTAACGACCATGTAAGGAGCAAAGAACGTGAGCGAACGAGAAACCGGTACCGTCAAGTGGTTCAATAACGACAAGGGATATGGGTTCATTTCACGCGAAGGTGGAGATGACGTTTTCGTCCATTTTTCCGCAATCCAGGGCAGCGGATTCCGCTCCCTGCAGGAGAACCAGCAGGTTGAGTTCTCGGTCGAGCAGGGCCCCAAGGGGCTGCAGGCTGTCGACGTTAACCCCCTGTAATACAGCGTAAGCGGCCTTTGGGCCGAACCGTTGGAGGGAACCGCATGGCTTCCGCAGGCCATGCGGTTTTTACATAGGGGGGTGAAATGCGGTTCGGGCGCTTGACAAATCTGTGAGTTGCGTTAAGCTATAAATGGTAAGGGTTGGGGATAACTTTCACTCATTTATGGATCTGGTCATCGATCACTACATCGTCTCTGCGTTTTATGTCCAGATCTTTATAAGTGTCAAGGAGATATACTGGGGATGCGCTGCGAGGCTTGGGTTTGTGTTGCACCAGGTGAATTGGAGGTTTCCTTGTCGTAGTGCGCCACTCTTACTTTAGTTATGTCAAGCGCGGAGCGCACAGGCTCACGCGCTTTTTTTGTTAGACTTAACGCCACGGGCGCACCGGAGCCGGTGGCGTTTTCGCATGTACGGAGGTTGTCTTATGTCGGTTTTACGGTTTCAAGGGCTTAAGCATTGGTTTGGCGATCAGGATCTCTTTTCCGGTGTCTCCGGTGAGATTCCCGATGGGGCGAAGATCGGATTGGTTGGGCCGAATGGCATCGGTAAGACGACGCTGCTGCGCATCTTAGCCGGACGTCTCAAGCCGGTGGAGGGAACGGTGGCATCTGCGAAGTCGATCGCTCTTGGCTATCTCGAGCAGGAATCCGAGTTGGCCTTTCGCAACCTCGATCATACCGTCTATGAGGAGATGCTCACGGTTTTTGCTGACATGCGTGAGATGGAGGCTCGTTTGCACGAGTTGGAGCGCCAAATGGCGGAGGGTGAGGTCACCGATTCGCTGTTGGCGCGGTATGGCTCGCTGCAGGAGGCTTTTGAAAACGCCGGGGGATATGAATATGAGGTCCGGATCCAGCGCGTGTTAACCGGCCTGGGTTTTCCTGACGATCAGATGCAGCTTCTTCTGCGCCATTGTAGCGGTGGGCAGAAGACGCGAGCCCTGTTGGCGCGTCTGCTTCTCGAGAAACCGGATCTGCTGATCCTTGATGAGCCGACGAATCATCTCGATGTGGAGGCGGTCGAGTGGCTGGAGGAGACGCTCCGTGATTGGGATGGGGCGGTGTTGGTGGTCAGCCACGATCGTTACTTCCTCGATCAGGTGGTCGGCACCATCTGGGAGCTTGCCCGGCGCGGACTTGAGGCCTATCGTGGGAATTACTCGGCCTTTCAGGAACAGCGGGAGATGCGATGGGCAGAACGCTTGGAAGCGTTTGACACAGTCATCGATGGGTTCCTCAAAGACCTGGATTTCATCAAGCGTAACATCGTCCGAGCCAGCACTACGGGGCGCGCACAGGGGTTGAAAAAGCGCCTTGAGCGTAAGGTCCGCGCCGTGGAGGTCGGCGGTGTCCAGGCGGTTCACCAGAAGTGGAGCCATTTCATGCGCACCGCGGAACTGTCTAAGGCGCGGTGGCGGATGGAGGACCTGGAGAGCCATATCAAGGGGCTCCAGCGTCCCCAACCGGCGTGGCCCGAGACTTCGATCAAGATTCCCGCCTCAGGGGTCAGTGGGAACGAGGTGCTTCGTGCTCAGAACGTGAGGATCGGTTATCCGGGTGTCCCTCTCTTTGAAATCGAGGAGCTTTTGCTCCAACGGGGGGAGTGCGCGGCATTGATTGGGCCTAATGGGTCGGGGAAATCCACCTTTCTGCGCACGTTGATGGGTGAGATCGATCCGCTGGATGGGGAACTCCGGCTAGGGGCCAGTTTAGACACCCGCTATTTCTCCCAATCCTATCGGATAGAGGATCCGGAGCATACGGTGTTGAACGAGCTCCTGGCGCACCAGTCGATGTTGCTCAGCGAAGCCCGCAGTTATCTGGCCCAATATGGGTTTCAGAAGGACGAGGTTTTCAAGCCGCTCGAGGCACTGAGCGGCGGGGAACGGAGCCGATTTGCGATGGCCGTGCTTGCGTTACAACCGGCGAATCTTCTGCTGCTCGACGAGCCGACGAATCACCTGGATCTTCCGACCCAGGAGGCCTTGCAGGAAGCACTGGCTGATTTTCCTGGGACCCTGCTGCTCGTCTCCCACGATCGGTACCTGGTCAACGCGCTGGCGACACAGGTTTGGGTTTTGCACGACAGTCGGCTGCACATCTACAAGGGAGATTACGCCGCGTATCAGGCTGCCCGACGCCGAGCCGAGGCCGAAGCAAGGGCCCTGGCGGAGCAATCGCTGGCGATCCGAGCCGCAAAGGAACGGGAGAGCGTGCGTCGTCGTGCTCCCGGGCGCATATCCGGTGCGAACGACGAACGGGAGTTGGAGAGTGTGGAAGCGCGGATTGAGACGATGGAGCAGACGTTGGCTCAACTGGATCAGGCGCTTTTTGAGGCCAACGAGGCAATGGAGTGGACGCAGGTCCAAGCGCTTAACGTGGAGTATCAGGCTGCGCAGGCCGATTTGGCTGACTTGATGTCCCGCTGGGAACGCCTCGCCGAGGCCCAAGTGTAGGACAAGAGGCAAATTGGGCTTGTCGCTCCAGTGATTCACATGGATGGACACAGATTTTTCTCTTGTTGTCCTTGCGAGGTAAAAGAAAAACCCGGCCAAAAGGCCGGGTTCTCGTTCATACGCCGAAACGCGTTCACTCTCCGATATCGAAGGTGACCAGCGCCGTCATTCCCAGGCGCATTTGTGGAATCTGTTCGTCCAGCATCACGACGACCGGGTAAGTGACGTCTCCGCGGTAGTCCACGGCTTCCAATCCGATCTCCGTGATATGGCCCGTCAATTCCGCATCCGGAAATGCATCCAGCACCACCGTCGCAGGCTGACCGATTTCCAGGCGGGCGACGTTGAGCTCGTCGAGATCGATCGTGCGAATCTGGAGCGTATCCAGGGTTGCCAAATTTAGGACGGGCATCCCATAGGTCACGGCGGCTCCTTCTTCAACCATAATCCGGGTGACGGTGCCGGCAAACGGCGCACGAAGTTCCGTGCGGTCCAGTGCTACTTTCGTTTTCTCAAGTGCGACCTGGGCCTCCTGGATCGCGGCCTCTACGGTCTGAATCTCCTCCTTCTGAATCGGGGCCTGGATCTGTTCGAGCTGCGCTTGAGCGACCTCGCTCTGGGATCGGGCTGCCGTGATGTTGGTATAGGCCGTGTAGAGCTGGGCGTCGTGTTGAGAGGAGAGTGTATCGAGATAAGCCTGCGCCGCTGCGAGCTGTTCCCGAGCGGCGTGCCACGCGAACCGAGCTTCTTCTTCTAAGCGTCCCAATGTGGGGCATATCTGTTCTTCGCTTCCGTCGGGCTTTTCGATCGTCCTGCACTTCATCGTATCGTCGTGGGCCAGCCGCGTGACCAATTCCTGTGCTTGAGCGGCCGCAACCTCGGCCTCCGCGGCCGCGATTCCCGCTTCGTGCGCGCCGGTGAGCAATTGAGACCGCTGGGCCAGGGTCTGAGTGATCGCGGCTTGCGACGCGTTGACCTGCGCTTCTAGAACTGCGACATCTTCAGGCCGTGGTTCCGCTTTCAGACGTGCCAAACGGGCTTCGGCTTGCGCAACTGCAGCCTCTGCCTGTTGGACGGCAAGTTTTGCGTCTGTGGGATCGAGACGGAGGAGTAGATCCCCGGCCTCGACCGAGTCGCCCTCCTCTTTCTCTTGCGACAACACCGTGCCGGCGCTCTCAAAACTCAACGTGCGTGACTCTGCCGCTTCGACGCGGCCTTCTGCCAGGACGACATCGGCGTCGGCCCGTGTGACGACCGGGGGCGGGGTCGTCTCTGTCGTGGTTTCCCCTCCCATCTGACCGCACGCGGCCGTGACGAGAAGGATACCCAGAATCCCGATCCAAAGTCCTATGCGTTTCATACTTACGTCACTCCTCCTGATGTGTTTCAATCCATATGCCGTTACTGAATGATCAGTCCTGATCAAAGAATGCCGGGTCAAGCAGCCGGGCTACTCATAAGCCAACACCTCGCGAATGGTGAGGCGCGTTGCGTTGCGGGCAGGTAATAGGCTTGCCAGGACCGAGAGTATCACAACCACCCCGAGCCATAGTCCGAATCCCTTTGCCGTGAAGGCTATTTCTGCCTGTGTGTTGAAAATCGTCTGACTGATGACGTTTGAGAGCACGTAACTGATGGGGACGGAGAGCAGCGCTCCGCTCAGGTAGCTCAATATGCCGATGATCAATCCCTCAATGATGACCAGTTTGGCCACGATTCGATTGTGCGCCCCGATCGCGCGCATCACGCCGATCTCCCGGGTCCTCTCCAGTACGTTCATGCTCATTGTGCCTGCCAGGCCGATACTGCCTACCAACGCCGTGGTCAAGGCCATAATCAGCAGCACGGTCGTGAGGATACCCAGGACGTCGGAGAGCGAGGTGGTGAAATCCTTCCCCGATTGGATCTCCGCAATGGGAAACCCTCGAGCATCCAGGATTCTCTCCAGAGCTTGGGCGACCTCCGTCTGGTAGCGCTGGGTATGCTTGGAGGTGGTGACACGGAACATCGATGCGCGCTGTCCGCCCGGCAGATAGCGGGCCATAAAGTTATAGTTGGCGTAGGCGATCTTGTCCTCGACACCGGTAAATTGGAAGATGCCGACTACGGTCCATGACTCTTCCTCTCCGGCGATTTCGAGATCCAGGGTATCATCCGGTTCGAGATCAGGATAGGTCTCCCAGAAGACCTCATTGACGACCAGGGCGGTCTCGTCCCCCGGCAGCAGCCAGCGCCCTGCCAACATCTTCGGTTCGATCAAGGGGCTGTCCGCCGGAGGCGCCATCACAGCGACTGACTCTGCGGGTCCACCGTCTTCACCGGTCAGGTTAGCGCTGGTCGCCATCCATACCTCGACCTGTTCGACGCCGGGTGTCTGCAGGATGGCCTGGGTCACAACGTGGGTTCGGTAGGGACGGACCAGATCCACACTGACATCGGCGCCGAAGTACTGCTTCATCTGTCCGGTTATCGCGTCCAATGAGGCTTGAGTGTTAAAGACGGCGATGAAGATCGCCCCACCCAGTGTCAGCGTGAAGAGCGTCAGGGCCAGGCGCCCCTTCCGCCGGAACGTATTGCGCAGGGAGATGAGCAGGGGGCGGGTGAGGGCCCGCCATCGGGCGAGTTGTCGGTCGAGCCAACCCTGATCCGCGTCCACGCCCAGGCCCTTACTGCTGAGCGCTTTGCGTACGGTGATACGCGCGCCTTTGAGCACCGGCAGGAGGCCCGCTACGGGGGGGATCAACAGTCCGACCGCGACCTGGAAAACCAACGCCTGTGGGACGATGTGGAACGGACGCATCGGGAAATTTAGAATGCTGGCAGCAAAACCCGCCAGATAGTAGGCGCCCACCGCCCCTGCGGGCACCGCGACCAGGAGCGCAATCAGGCTGAAGCTGCTGATCAATAGGAGATACATCCCAATCACCTGACGCCGCCGCGCCCCTACCAATTTCATCACGCCGATCTGACGCAGGTGTTGGCTGAGCAGCGCCGACATCGTGTTGAAGATCAGGGATCCGCTGAGGAACAAAATCAGCAGCCCGATGATCATCAGCACTAAGAGCAGTGCCTCGATGATATTGTTGAAAGGATGCTGATTTTGGGGGGCCAGGCGCGTCCGGAAGACGGTCCGACCGCTCCTCTCCACCCGGTCGGTCACCTTCGTCGCGACCTGCCGGATTGCGGCTCTATCGTTGGGTGCGGTGCTTACAGTGACCAGCAGTTCATCCAGACTTTCGGGGGCGTGGAGCCATTCAAGGGTATCGTACGTGACAAATCCTCGATTGTCCCCGAGGATCAGTTCTTGTACGTTGGCTTGATCGAGCACTGCGCCAACAACGGGCATCGTGCGGAGGGTTCCATCCTCTAACTCGATCTCCAGCATGTCCCCGATCTCGAGGTTCAAGGCGTCGAGGGTGAGATGCTCCAGGACCAACGTCTTGTCATCCGGAATCGGGCGTCCCTCTATGGGAAGCCGACGATGAATGGACGAATTGGCGAAATCGGGTATGGCAATCAGTGTCAGGGGTTCCCAACGACCCGATTCTGAGCGGACGCGCAGGGTCACAGTTCGGCGCCCTTCGGCTTCCTCAACCCCGTCGAGGCGTTCGATCACGTCGACGAAGCCAGGATCGAATGGATACGTCGTCAGCGTGATATTAGCGGGATGCGTCGACTCGTAACTGGCGTTCAGGTCCTGGGCGAGAATGCTATAGGTGCCGGCATTGACCCCCAGGGCCAGGACACCGACCGCAATGGAGGCTACCACCAGCAGCGTCCGGACCTTGTTGCCCCAAAGGTCCGCGAATACTTTGCGCCAGCGTGGTCTAATCATCGCCCAACGCAAAGGATGGCGTAAGCATGGGCACGGCTTTGGGGCGAGGCGTTATTGCTGTCGGACCGGACTGAGTTCGCGCTCGCAGATCCTTCGCCTCGGCAACCTCGCCGTCAACCAACCGGATCAAACGGCTGGCGCGTCGAGAGAGTGTATCGTCATGGGTGACCATGACGATCGTTTTCCCCTTCTCGACCAGATCTTCAAAGAGGTGCAGGATGACATCCGCTGAGCGTGCATCCAGGTTGCCGGTCGGCTCGTCGGCGACCACGATCGGGGGATCGTTAGCCAGCGACCGGGCGATCGCAGCGCTCTGCTGCTGCCCACCGGAGACGGTGTGGGGCATCTTATGAGCGAAATCGGCCAATCTGACTGAGTCCAGCAGGAACATCGCGCGCTCACGTCGCTGACCCGCGGGTACTGTCTCGCAGAAATCCATCGGCAGCATCACGTTCTCCACCAGGGAGAGCATCGGCAGAAGCTGATAAAACTGGAAGACGATCCCCATATTTCGACCCCGCCACGATGCGATCCGACTCTCCGTGAGTGCGTGGATATCGACGTCGTCCACCAGTACGGTGCCCTGAGTCGGTCGATCAATCCCGGTGAGCATGTTAAGCAGGGTGGATTTTCCGCTGCCCGAGCGGCCTACGATGCTGATAAACTCGCCTCGATAGAAAGTCGCATTGACGTTGTCGAGTGCGAGGAAATCCCCCGCAGGAGTTTTATACGTTTTACTAACCTCTTGTAGAATGAGGAGTGGTTCTTCGTGGTCGAACGCATTACCTTGACCGGTTGTATGGATCATCGCGCCCTCACTTCCTCGCGGATTCCCTCTGAAATGTGCGATCGGTGAATAGGCCGAATGTTATCGCTCAATTTGCCGTCGACTAACTGCAGCGTCCGCGTCGCGCGCCGGGACAAATTCTGATCGTGGGTGACCATCACGATGGTTTTGCCCTGTTCGACCAGTTCTTGAAAAAGTGTGAAGATACCCTCTGCTGTCGCGGAATCCAGGCTGCCGGTGGGCTCATCTGCGACGATAAGATCCGGGTCGTTGGCGAGTGCCCGGGCGATAGCCACACGTTGTTTCTGCCCGCCGGAGATCCGCGATGGAATCTTGTGCATATGATCCTTCAGCCCCACCCGGGTGAGCAGGTCAACCGCCCGTTTATAGCTCTCCTGCGGCCTGTAGAGCCCGCACATATCGATCGGCATCAACACATTGTCGATGAGAGAGAGCTGGGGCAGAAGCTCGAACGATTGATAGATGACGCCAAGGGTCTTGCCCCGCCACAAAGCGCGTTCATTCTCGCCGAGGTGATGGACTGAGGTGCCCTGTACCCATATCTTGCCCTCGGTGAGGACGTCGACGCCGGTGATCATATTGACCAATGTGGATTTGCCCGCGCCCGATTTCCCGATCACCGCAATGAACTCACCGCCGTGGAAATCCGCTGTGATTCCTTTGAGGGCGGTAAACGTTCCAGCCCCTGTTTCGTATGTCTTCACCACATGCTCCAACTGCACCAGTGGTGTCATTTTGTGTGTCGCCAATTTTTACTCCTTAGCGTGGTCCAACCATACTTAAACTTTTCGTACATAATCCCCACTAGATAATAACAAGTTCGTACGGGAAAAGGAAGTGCTTTGGATCATATTCTCGCTCAGAAGATATGACGCATGTCATATTTCGACGTCACAACTTCGCTCATGCGCCCCACACCGCTTAAAATTATGTTACTATTAGACT
>CAYMAQ010000137.1:0-10510 GCA_964388385.1 uncultured Anaerolineales bacterium
ATGCCATCGAACAGACCCAATATCCTGCTGATCACCAGCGATCAGCACCATGCGAACGCCGTCGGGTACAATAACCCGGAGGTGAAGACTCCGAACCTCGATCGGCTGGCCCGGGAGGGCACGATCTTCGACCGGGCCTACTGCCCCAACCCCACCTGCACCCCGACCCGCGCCTCGATCATCACCGGGACCTACCCCAGCCAGCACGGCGCCTATGCCCTGGGCACGAAGCTGCTGGAGGACCGGCACACCGTGGGCGAGGACTTCCTGCATGCCGACTACCGCACCGCCCTGATCGGCAAGGCGCACTTCCAACAGACCCGCAGCAGCGAGCGCTATTCGTCGCTGGAGTCCCGCGCCGTCTTTCACGACCTTGATTTCTGGCGCGATTTTCACGGACCCTTCTACGGTTTCGAGTGGATCGAGATCGCGCGGAATCACACCGACGAAGCCAGCGTCGGTCAGCACTACGTCCTCTGGATGGAGGAGAAGGGCTGTGACAACTGGCGCGATTACTTCCGTCCGCCGACGGGCAACGACCCCAACCTCTTCCGCCATTGGCCGATCCCCGAGGCGTATCACTACGACACCTGGATCGCCGACCGGACCAACGCCCGGTTGGAGCACTATGCGAAAACCGACGAGAACTTCTTCCTGTGGGCCAGCTTCTTCGACCCGCACCCCAAGTACCTGGTGCCCGAGCCCTGGGATAGGATGTACGATCCGGACAAACTGACCGTGCCCCAGGTCACCCCCGAGGAGCACGCCAACAACCCCCCGCACTTCCAGATGACCCAGCAGTCGGACCCCGATTTCTCCGCATGGCAGGAGCCGGAGAGCAACCATATGCACGGGTTCCACTCTCACCTGCGGGACCGCGATGAGCTGGCGAAGGATATCGCGATCTACTACGGGATGGTCAGCCTGCTGGACAAGTATATCGGCAGGATCCTCGATAAGCTGGATGCGCTGGGCCTCGCGGAAAACACACTGGTCATCTTTACCACCGACCACGGTCATTTCTACGGGCAGCACGGCCTGATCGCCAAGGGGGCCTTCCACTACGAGGATCTGATCCGGATCCCGATGGTCGCCCGCTGGCCCGATCGTATCCCCGCCGGACATCGCAGTGACGCGCTGCAGACGCTGGTCGACTTCGCACCGACGGCGCTGAGCGCCTGCGGCATCGAGGTGCCCCGTTCTATGACCGGCATCAATCAGCTTGCGGCCTGGCGCGGGGACGAAGCGCAGGCCCGCGATCACGTGCTGGTCGAGAACCACCACCAGCCGACCACGCTGCACCTCAAGACCTACGTCGGGGAGCGGTTCAAGATCACCGTCTACTACGGGCGCGACTACGGGGAGCTCTTCGATCTGCAAGAGGATCCCGGCGAGATCCACAACCTCTGGGACGACCCGACGTACGCCGACCTCAAGGCCGAGATGGTGATGAAGATGGTGCAGGCGGAGCTGGGCAAAGAGCCCCTCCCGATGCCCCGCATCGCGGTCGCGTGAGAACGTGCGCACACGCACCGGTACGGGAATCGTGGATCAGACGGTCCGATCCGCCCCGGTGGGAACGGGCGTCCGCACCCGGATCTCAGTGCCCTTTCCGGGCTCCGCTCGCATCTCGAACGTCCCGCCGATGAGATGTGCGCGTTCCCGCATACTCATCAATCCCAGGCTCCGCCCGGACTCCACCGCATCCAGGGTCTCCGCGACATTGAAGCCGCATCCATCATCCCGGACGATGAGGTCCACGGTCCCGTCCTGCACGCGCAACGCGAGGGAAACGTGGGCCGCCTCCGCGTGGCGCATCGCGTTGGTCAGGGCCTCCTGGGCAATTCGGAAATAGGCGCTCTCCACGGGAGCGGGGAGCCGGTTTTCAAGCGGATCTGCCGAGAATGAGGCCTTGAAGGGCGCGTGCCGGGTGTTCCGGTCGACAAGGGAACGGAGCGCCGGGACCAGGCCGAGGTCATCGAGGACCGAGGGGCGCAGATCCCGGGAGAGGCGCCGCAACCGGTCGATCGCGTCGTCCACCGAACTCAGACTCGTCCGAAGCACATCCATCGAGTCCTGACCCAGGTCATTGCGTTTGAGGGCCTGCAGATTGAGCTTGATGCTCGTCAGCACCTGCCCGACGTCATCGTGCAGCTCCCGCGCCAGATAGCGGCGCTCGATCTCCTGGGCCTCGACCAGGCGCTGGGAGAGATCCTCCATCCGGAGGCGGCTCTTCCGCTGCTCGTCGAACAGCCGGGCCGTGACGAGCGCGTGGGCGGCGTGATCGGCGATACCCCGCAGCAGGGCGAGGTCGCTCCGATCGAAGTCGCGGGGTTCGTCGACGGTGTAGACCACGAGACAACCGAGAAGCTCTTCCTCGTAGACAATCCGCATCCCCACGAGGGTCCGGACCCCGTGTCGAACGAAAAGGTCGTGGTTGGCCAACTTGGGATCGCCCTGGGCATCCGGAACGACAAACAGGTCGCCGTCCAGCAAGGCACGGCAGAAACTGTCGGTCGGCGGTTGGAACGCCGACTTCGCGTCGTCCGGCACTCCGCTCGATCGCCTCAAGGTAAACGTCTGGTGCACGGGATCGTACATAAGCACCGAGGCCCCGGGCAAAGCCAGGGCCCGCCGGCTCTCCTGGCAGATCGCATCCAGCAGTTCGTCGAGCGTGAGATAGCTGTTCAGACGGTCAGCGACGCGCAGCAGCGCTGCCGCACGCTCCGCCTCTCGCGCCACCCGGGCTTCCGCCTCCCTGCGCTCGGAGATATCGAAGCTCACGCACGCGACGTAGGCGGGCCTTCCCTTTCTATAGAGGGGAAACTTGTAGGTGAGCCAATATCCGGGCTCGGGGCCCGGCACCATCGACTCCGACACAATCATCTCTCCCCGGAGAACCCGTTGATGTTCCTCGTGCCGGGCACGCAGCGAGCAGGGAAGGAAAATCTCGGTCTGCCTGCCGATCAGATCCTCCACCCGGCGGTGGGCGGCATTCGCAAACCACTGGTTGGCGTAGACCACATATTCCTCGGGATCCTTGATCACGACGGCTGCCGGGAGATATTGCATAAAGAGATCGAACTGTCCCTTGCTCTCCTCCAAGGCCTCAAGTGCGGCCTCCCTTTCAGACTCCGCCCGTTTGCGCTCGATGAGCTCCAGTCGAACCTCCTGATAGAGCCGGGCATTCTCGACGGCAATCGCAGCCGAAGGCGCCAGGGTCTCCAACAGCGCCCGATCCGCCTCGCCGAAGCGGTCCACCTCGGTGTCCACCGCCTGCAGCACCCCGATCACCCGGTTCTTCATTTGCAGCGGGACGGTGAGAATCGAACGGAGCATCAACCCGGTCGCCTCATCGACGCCGCTGAAGTATCGCGCATCGACCTGCGTATCCGGCACGATCAGGCTCTCGCCGGTCTGGGCTACCCACCCGACCAAGCCCTTCCCTGCCGCCACCCGCCAACCGCGCACGATCTCGTTCCGCGACCCAGTGGCGTGGCGGCAGATCAGGGCCTGCGCCCCCGGTTCGACCAGCCAGACCGAGGAGGCGACGATGCCCAACAGACCGCGCACCTCTTCCAGAAGTGCGTCGAGCACCTCATCCAGATCGAGGGTCGAGCCGAGGGTTCGGCCCACCCGGTTGAGGAGCGCCAACTCGCGGTTGCGGCGACGCAACGCAGCCTCGACCCGGTTGCGCGCAGAGCCCCCCGGGATACCGTCGTCATCCCGCTGAAGGGCCTCGAGCCCGGCGATGCGCTCTCGTAGATCGACCAACTCGTCAACCAGTTGGTCCCTGGTCTTGCCCTCATCGTGCATCATATCGTCTCCCTGAAGCCCGCCCACCGCCCCATCCGATTCAAGAGCGCCCTGGGCGATCCCGGATAGTTAGAGCTAAGTAAGATCTCCCGCGATTCCCAGACAGATTATAAGCGTTCCTGAGATGAGGACAACACATTCCACTTTGCGATTTAAGATTTTCGGCCCATAATAGGGTAGAACGTGGCAGCCGCGCAGAGCCTATCACCAGGAGTGTGACTATGAATCTCTTCAGGGATATCAAGCAAAAGCGCGAACAGGAAATCCCCACGACGAGAAGGAGACAGAGACAGACCCGGCGTGCCGAGGCCAGGCAACAGGCGCTGGAACGAAATCGCGCGTTCGAGCGGACAATCATCCCCCAACTCACGATCTTCCAATACGACTCGGCCGTACAGCGGGTGCTCCGGCGCTACAACAGGGTCGTGTGTCACGGCAAAGGTCGGGTCAGCAGGGGGAACCGATCCGACATCCATTGGGAGCGTATGGGCAGCGACACGGTCAGGAAGGCCGACGAGGTCTGGACCCTGTGCACCCTGCGAGCCGTTGACGGCGAGTCAACCGATCCCCGGGACGAGACAGACGATACGTCCGACGCGCCGAGGTGGAATCCGGTGGTGGTCGTGGGCATAGACGTGAAAGCCAGGACGTTTATCGTCAATAACGTGGTGATTCCCCTCGACAAAAAGCGCTTGATCCACCAACTCGAGCGGTTAGCCGCGCGGCAGCATACGCAGCACCCGTTTATCATATGGGTCGATTCCCTCGGTCTGGAGATAATCGGAGGCCTGATCATCGTGACCCTAGCCTTTGAGGTTTTCAATGCGGTGGTCGTGATCGAAGACATCCCGGCGGCGCGGGCCGTGATCGTCGCGGGCGGGCTCTTCACCCTGGGCCTGCTCCTCGATATCAGCGTCTTTGTAGGGGGGATCGTCGGGGGGGCGGGGATAGGCGGCGCGATCGGCGCGATGGTCTCGACCGATAATATCTCCATCGGGATCGGCGCGGTGATCGGCGGGCTCCTCGTGGCCCTCAGTTTCTTCGCGGACATCACCCTTGACGAATCGAAAGGGCCAAACCCACCGATTATCCTGCGCAAGGAGGAGTGGCTCTACCCCGTGCTCTACGGCACCGACCTCTCGAACGGTGCGCTGGTGCCGTTCAACATAGCCCTCGGCGTGATCAAGGGGATCGCGGTGATCTACCTGATCCTGATCAAGCTTCTGCCCGTGATCGCGGCTATAGTCATCATCCTCATCCTGAGGGGGTTTCTGAAGTGGCTGCCGTGAAACATCGATGCATCCAGCTTTGTTTTTTTCGCGATCTGGATTACCATAACAAGCACATGATGGAAGGCCACCCCCTATCCCGGGGTAGAGACCGGCCCGGACATCCGATGCAGCCGGATGGAAGACACGACCCAACTCACGGTGTGACGTGATGAAAAAGGAGCCCTGCGTTTTGAAAGACGCACCGAACCGTGCAATGCAGGAGCGAGTAAAAGAACTCACCTGTCTTTACGCGGTGAGCCGGGACGTCCAGGAGGACATCTCGGTGGGGGCACTCTGCCAACGGATTGTCGCACACCTGCGCGCTGCCGTACAATTCCCGGAGATCGCAATTCCGATTATCGTCCTGGATGACCGGCGCGTCGCCACCGAAGAAATCGATGGCGACGCGGTGCGCACAATTCACGCCGAGATCAAGGTGCGAGGCATCCGGCGGGGGGACGTATCGGTCACCTACACCGAGGACAAGCCATTTCTGATCCCCGAGGAGCAGAACTTACTCAACAGCATCGCGGAGATCCTCGGTCAGCGTCTCTTACGCCGGCAGGTAGAGCGCCAAAAACGCATCGTCCACAACGCGCTGCAGGAACAGCTGGCCCGCGTCGAGCTGCTCAATCAGATCACCCGCGCCATGGCCGCGCGATACGATCCGGACAGCATCCTGGACGCGGTCACGCAGCGCCTGGAAGAGGGCTTCACGGACCGGGCCGCCGTCTGGCTCCGCAAGGACGAACGAAACGATTTCATCCTTGCGTCGGTCGGGGATCGAAACCGGCAGGAGAGAGAGGGGTTGAGACTCCCCACCCGGCTTGCACTCCCAGCCGAGATCGGTGACGATCTGATGCGGGGCGAGCTGCGCTACTGGTCGGATCTGGCAGCGCTCGATGCGCCGGATATCGTGACGCTTATGAAGCCCCTCGACGTCCGCTCTATCGTGATGACCCCCCTGGTCGCCGGTGGCGAGATGATGGGCATTCTGGTCACGGGAAGGCGCGAGCCGAAAGCTTACGGGCGCCAGGAGCGCGATTTCTTGCACAACATGGCCGTACACGTCGGTCTGATTCTGCGCCAGGCCCGGCTCCGCGAGGAGATCCAGGACGCATACGACGACCTCCGTCAGACACAGCTGTCGGTGATGCAGCAGGAACGGCTGCAGGCCCTCGGTCAGATGGCCTCCGGCATCGCCCACGACATCAACAACGCCATCGCCCCCGTCCCGCTCTACCTCGGCATGATCGAGCGGGAGGCCGGGTTGAGCCCCAAGACACTCGCACACCTGGAAGCGATCAAAACTGCGGTCGGCGACGTCAAAGCAACCGTCGCACGGATGCGGGCGTTCTACCGCCGGGCGGAGCAGGCCGAGGCACTCACCCTCATCGCGCTAAACGAGATCGTGAGTGAGGTGATCAAGCTCACCCGTCCGCGTTGGCGCGACGTCCCCCAGCAAGAAGGCATCACGATCGATCTACAGGCCGACCTCCAGGACGATCTGCCACCCATCGCCGGACTCGAGGGGGAGATCCGGCAGGCGGTCATCAACCTGATCTTCAACGCAGTGGATGCGATGCCCGACGAGGGCGGCACCCTGACGCTCCGCACCCGCGAACGCCCGATACCGCCCCCCCACGTCATCCTGGAGGTGAGCGACACCGGCATCGGGATGGACGAGGAGACCCGCAAACATTGCCTGGAGCCCTTCTTCTCCACCAAGGGGAAAGGGGGCAGCGGTATGGGACTGGCGACGGTCTACGGCACGATGCAGCGGCACGACGGCGACGTGAACGTGGAGAGCACCCCCGGCGAGGGAACGACCGTGCAGCTGATTTTCCCCGTGCGCGGGGTGAACGGGGACGAGGACGAGGACCCAACCGTTCTCTCGCCACCGCCGCTCCGGATCCTCTGCATCGACGACGAACCGCTCCTCCGCCAGGCCCTGAAGGAGACGTTGAGGGACGAAGGACACGTTGTGACCGTCGCCGACGGCGGGCGGTCCGGCCTGGCGGCGTTCCGCGCGGCCCTCGACCGCGGGCGACCCTTCGACGTCGTGATCACGGACCTGGGCATGCCCTACGTCGACGGGCGTGAAGTGGCGCGGACGGTAAAAGCCGAAGCGCCCGGGACACCCGTGATTCTGCTGACCGGCTGGGGGATCAGCCTCGATGCGGAGGCCGATCTGCCGGAGGCCGTGGACCTGATGCTGGGCAAGCCGCCGATGATCGACACACTCAACCGGGCCCTGGCCCAGGTGGTCTCTGGAACCTGAGCCCACCTTCACGTCCTGATTCCCCCTGGGGGGTACCTCGATCTCAGGTCATCCGGCGGGAGGGCATTCCCCTCAATCCGGGGATCTATGGACGCACCTATCGCCCGCTGCAATTTCCTGAGAGAAAGATACAGTATCGCCCGGTGGGGGTGCGTTTTCGATGCGCCGGCTCGACAGTATTGCGCGTCTCACATGGGTGGGGTATAATGGCGGCTGCATCGCACGTTCTCCTCCCTGACCCCACACCGGTCAGGGTTGGGAGCTGGTTCACGACCCATAGATGTTGTTGTCACGGCCCCTAGCGCCTCTTGCCGTGACCCCATGACCCGAAGGGATGAAGCATGAGCACGAACCACGGTGGCATCTTGGAAGCGGTCCTCCTGGAATTGAAGCACCTGAACCAAGAGATACAGGCCCTGCGCGCGGATCTCGCCCAACTCAAGGTCCACGCCCCGCCCCCGGACATGACGACGACGGGAGGCAATGGGGGAGGGACACACGATCCACAGGCGGCAGAAGCGAGGGAGGAGGAAGAGGTGGATAACGACACGACCTTCCTCACCCTGACAGACTGGCTGGCCTCCCGCGACATCACCGTGAAGAACCACAGACGCGAGCAAGCCACGGACGAGATCTTCGATCGGCTGGCGACCTTCCTGGGCGAGCGGTTCGACAGCATCCAGACGCTCCACGATCAGATCAGGCGCAACCTCTCAAACGGCGGCAACTTCACCCTCAACCTCTCGTCGAGCAGCCAGGAGGAGATCGCGAACACCACGCAGTTGTGCACGTGGCTCCACGAGTACGCATTTCTCTCGTCCTATAACTACAACAACACCTCCAAAACCCTCTACGCGGCCCCCCAGCGGGTCGGCAGGGTGATTAACTTCTTCAACGGGGGATGGTTCGAGCGGTTTGTCACGCTCAAGGTGAGCGCCATGCTCGCGGAGCGGGGATTAGACGCCTCCCATCTTGCCAATCCCCAGATCGTCCTCCCGAACGGGGACAACTTCGAGTTGGATTTGATCTTCCTGGTGGAGAACGAGCCCCTGTGGCTGGAGTGCAAGACCGGCAATTACCAGGCCTACGTGACGAAATACGCGGACGTCCGCCCGATCCTCGGCATTCCCGAGGCGCGCGCCATCCTCGTCATCCTGGGCATCTCCGACGATCTGGCCTCCCGCCTCACCGACCTCTACGGCATCACCGTGGCCAACGAGACGACGCTGCTCTCCCGCGTCGCCCAAGCGCTGCTCCCGCTCAAAAGAAGCGCCGGTGCCGCCGAGACGCCCCCCACGCCGAGCCCAATCCGCCCGGTCTCATCCCTGCTGAACAAGGCCGGTCTCCGCCCGGTCCCGGAGGTGCGGACCCAGGCCATCCTCGAGCTGCTGGATTGGGTCCGGACGATGGAAGCTCCGCAGACTATGGCCGAGATCAAGCCCCATCTCGCCGACCGGCTGGCGCTGTCGCGGAGCAAGACCCAGGACCTGCTGAACGCCGTCGTGCGCGGAGGATGTCTGATCGATGAAGCGGGAAACCGGGTGCCCAACCTCACCACGCCCTTCACCGGCCTGGACCCCTCCGATCCCGAGGCGATCGAACGGCGGTGTATGGAGAGCTACACCCGGGCGATCCTGCAGACCGCCCCGTCCTATTTCGACGCAGCGTCCAACGTCCGGGCATTCGAGGAGGCAACCGGCGGCTCCCTCCCCGACGAGGAGACGTTGACGCGGCTGCGCGCTCAGGGACGCTGTGAGCTTCAGGCTTGCAGCCTCAGATCCAGTCGCGCCCATTCGGATGGATGAACGCCTTCACGTCCTGCTTGGCCCGCAGATTCGCGAAGGCTGTCTCCCAATCCTCGAGCGCGTAATGGGCCGTGATCATCGGATCCAGGTCGAAGACCCCGCGATCGAGCAGGTCGACGGCGTGGATCCACGTCTCGGCGCCGTTCCAGCTCCAACTGCCTCGGATATCGAGCTGTCCGAGGCTGATCTGGTCCAGGTTGATCGAGATCTTCTGTCCCCACAAGCTGATGAAGACGACCACGCCCTTTCCGCCGGGCCCCTCATAGGCCTTGCGCGCGCAGTCGAGGGCGTGGCGCACCCCCATTTCACTTGCCGAGCACTCCAGGACCACCTCGGCCCCCTTGCCGCCGGTCACGTCCATCACCACCGCTTCGGGGTTCTCCTCCGAGTAGAGCGTGAAATCCGCGCCCATCTGACGGCCGATCTGGAGCCGCTTCTCATCGCTCTTGAGGCCGATCAAAAAGACGCGCCGCGCCCCGCAGACCTTGGCGTACTGGCAGCCCATAATGCCCATCGGCCCGGGCCCGACGACGACCACGTCGTCGCCGACCTTCACCTGGGCCCGCTCCTGGATCCAATGGTGGGTCGCCACGATGGGCTCCGCCAGGCAGGCGTGTTCCAGCGAGACGTGATCGGGGATGCGGTAGATAACGTGCTCCGGCACGCGCATATAGGGCGCGTACGCCCCGTCGACGGTCACACCCAGCCAGCGTCCGGGGCCGCACTCGATGTCGGCCACGAACTTGTCACCCTCCTGGACGCGGGTGACGTTCTCGCCCACCTGGTAGGCAATCCCCGAGAACTCGTGGCCCAGGGTCACCGGCGCCTCGTAAAAGTGCCGGTCCTCCTGGATCAGCAGATCGCTGCCGCAGACCCCGGCGGCATAGACCTTCATCAACACGTCATCCGGGCCAATCTCCGGTTCGGGAACCTCGCGCAGCGCAACGTTCCCCACGCCGGACGCCGTCTTTCGCAATGCTTTCATCATCCCTCCCTATCTCTAACGTCGAATCCATTCCAGAACGCGAGATGCACACAGATAACAGTTTGCTCGCCAGAGTTTTTCGGATTCAGCGACAACATCGCGCAAAGCTCCTTCGAAGACAGTAGCCCGTAGCTGACAAGATCCATTCTATTTTTCCGTAACAGCTATTGAAAAGCAGAATCTATCCAGTTATTCGTGACTGACCTCGTACTTGTTTTCACCCTCTTGGCCCCCTACGCTTTGCGCAACTCGTATCCCCGCTCGTAGCCATTCGTTAACCAAGGCTTGGATATCAATCTCTCGTTCCTCTGCTAACTGACTTAGATACGCACCAACGTCGGCATCTAAATAT